>NZ_JADEWY010000092.1 GCF_015207375.1 Coleofasciculus sp. LEGE 07092
CCACCCACCCAACCCGCCTCAGCACTCTTGGCAATTCGCATTGCTATTGGTCCGCTACCGACGGTTGCCTTAATTGGCGGTTTGATTCTCGCCTACTTTTATCCCATCACCCGCGAAATGCATGCTGAAATTCTTCTGAAGCTTAGAGAACGCAAGGCAGGAGGGGAAAGTGAGGTTGAAGGTTGAAGTGTGATTCGTCAAAGGATGCCTGCTAATTTTTCTATAATATTTGTAACATTTCTTAAAAAAAGAAGACAAGCAGATGGAACATCCAAATTTAGAACAACTATCGACTCAGCTCGAAAGTTCCAACTCCCGCGATCGCATGCTAGCCCTGGCAAACTTGCGGAATGTGCCATCGGAGCAAGCCGTCCCTTTGATTAAAAAAGTATTGAATGACTCAAGTTTGCAAGTCCGCTCAATGGCAGTCTTTGCCTTGGGAATCAAGCAGACCGACGAATGCTACCCGATTTTGGTAAAATTGCTGGAGAGTGACCCAGACTACGGCATTCGAGCCGATGCAGCCGGCGCATTGGGCTATCTGGAAGACCCCAGAGCTTTTGAAACCCTGGCTCGCTCTTTCTACGAAGATACCCATTGGTTAGTGCGATTCAGTGTAGCTGTGTCTTTGGGCAACATTCAAGACCCCCGTGCTCGCGACATTCTGACGCAGGCGTTGGACAGCGAGGAAGTCGTTTTACAACAAGCGGCAATTGCGGCTTTGGGTGAAATCAAAGCGACAGAAGCAGTCGGTGAAATCTTGCGCTTTGCCCAGTCTTCAGATTGGCTGGTTCGGCAGCGGTTAGCAGAAGCCCTCGGTAACTTACCGACTCCAAAAAGCGTTTCTGCCTTAAACTTTCTGGCAAAAGACAGTCATCCCCAAGTATCTGAGGCAGCGTCAATTTCACTCTCGCGCTTGGAAAATGCCTCGAACCAGCCGACAGAGGGATAAAATCAAAACAATTTGTTCACGCTAAATCTCTGAATTCATGGACATTAAAGAGTTTTTTGAGCAGAGTACTGGTCGATGGTTTTCCCAGCGAACCAGTCACCATCTGGCGTTCAGGCAAGCTGAGAATGGCAAGTCTAATATTACGATTGAAATGCTGGCGGCTGATACTTCAGAAGTGCTTCAACTCTGCCAACAATACAGTGTCGATCCAGTCTTAGCAATCTGTGGCGCGAGAGTTACCTGGGACGGCACGATGGATTGGGATGAAGAAAAACACCAAGGTTCTACGGTGCTAGTTCCGGTTGCTGACCCAGACAAGCCGAATGAAGGTCAGTTGCTGCGAGAAATGGGCTATGCTGAAAAAGCCCCAGTTGCGGGTCGCTATAGTATGGGAGATGATGGTGCTCTAACATTAATCACCGACTACGAAACCATGTATTCTGAGGAACGGCTGTGGTTTGCTAGTCCTAACTTGCGGCTGCGCACCAGCATCCTGAAGCGCTTTGGCGGTTTTAGCATGGCATCTCTCTCCTCAGAAATTCGCCTAGGGGTCACTCAAGCCCCAAAATCAGCAGAAAATGCGGCTCAAGTCTGAGTTTGAACAGAAAAGCGATCGCTTTTTGAGGCGGGAAAGCGATCGCGCTGTGGTAGCTTCGTAAGATTCATCCCTTCTAGCAATCCTCATTTCCCCACTCCCGTTCGGACTTCGGCGTGACCCTTCGGCAAGCTCAGGGCGGAGACGCTCAGTCGAACGCTGACGCTCACGGACGTTCGGCGAGCGCTCAGTCGAGGCGCGGAAGCCTACTCCCCACTCCCTGAAATCCAGAGCGTTGTACCTCATCAAAACGTAAGCATGATAGTTGAATCCTCCCAACAGCAGTTGTTAATCATCGGCTGGCGGGAACGAATTACTTTGCCTGAACTGGGAATTACAGACATCAAGGCAAAAATTGATACTGGAGCACGCTCATCTGCCTTACACGCCTTTGATGTTGAAACCTTTCAGCGGAATGGGAAAATGATAGTTCGGTTCAAAGTGCATCCCTACCAGCGAGATACTCATCGAACTGTGACTGCTGAAGCCGAACTGCTAGAGCAGCGACAGGTACGCAATTCTGGGGGGCATAGCCAGCTACGACCTGTCATCCAAACTATGGTAGAACTGAACGGGAGGCGCTGGCAGATTGAACTAACTCTGACTAATCGAGATGTGATGGGTTTCCGAATGTTACTAGGGCGTCAGGCAGTACGCAAACGGTTTTTGGTAGATGCGGGTAGGTCGTTTTTGCAGAGTTCGACTGGGAAGTGTAAACCGAAAAAGACGATTCAGAACGAACGATGAAAATCGCAATTTTATCCCAGGATGCTTCGCTGTATTCTACCCGACGCCTCAAAGAAGCTGGGGAAGCGCGGGGTCATGAAATGCAGGTAATTAATTATCTGCGTTGCTACATGAACATTACGGCTCATAAACCCAAAGTGGTTTATCAAGGTCAAATTCTACAAGATTTAGATGCCATTATTCCTCGGATTGGGGCGTCTAAGACTTTCTATGGGACGGCTGTTGTGCGGCAGTTTGAAGTGATGGGTGTCTTCACAGCCAATGATTCCCAAGCCATTTCCCGTTCTCGGGACAAGTTACGCTGCCTGCAGATCCTTTCCCGCGAAGGCGTTGGCTTACCCGTTACCGGCTTTGCCAACTCTACCCAAGATATTGATGGTTTGATTGATATCGTTGGCGGTGCGCCACTAGTGATCAAACTACTGGAGGGAACTCAAGGCATCGGTGTGGTACTTGCAGAAACCCACCAAGCAGCTAAGTCGGTAATTGAAGCCTTTCGCGGTCTGGATGCCAATATTCTAGTGCAGGAGTTTATTAAAGAAGCGGGAGGTATGGATATTCGCTGTTTCGTGATTGACAACAAGGTGGTGGCAGCCATGAAGCGACAGGGAGCACCTGGAGAATTCCGCTCAAATCTGCATCGAGGTGGGAAGGCTGAAAAAATTAAACTGACGCCAGAAGAACGTAGTACGGCGCTACGGGCAGCAAAAGCGATGGGACTGAGAGTGGCGGGGGTAGACTTGTTGCGATCCAATCATGGACCTGTGGTAATGGAGGTGAATTCGTCCCCTGGACTCGAAGGCATTGAGGAGGCAACGGGCGCTGATGTGGCAGGGAAAATTATTGAGTTTTTGGAAAAAAATGCGGCGATGGGAAATATGCGCGATCGCATTCAGTATTAATTTTGATAACGGCTATTTGAGTAATGAGTAATGACAATTGAAATTGGTGGCATTACTGTTGCCCCCGGAGAACGTAAGCGCACAGAAATTCCTGTTGCCCGACTGCCTACCCAAACCCTGCTTTCCTTACCTGTTACTGTGGTTAATGGTATTGAAGCTGGACCGCGACTGTGGTTGAGTGCGGCTATTCACGGGGATGAAATTAATGGGGTTGAGATTATTCGACAAGTTTTGGAACGCATTGATCCATCTCAACTACAGGGGATGCTGATTGCTGTACCGATTGTTAATGTTTTTGGCTTTATCGGGCAATCTCGTTATTTGCCAGATCGTCGTGATCTCAATCGCTCGTTTCCGGGTTCCCCTCGTGGTTCGTTAGCATCCCGGTTAGCTGATTTATTTATGACTGAGGTGGTTAGTCGGTGTACCCACGGTATTGATCTTCACACTGCTGCTGAACACCGAACCAATTTACCGCAAATTCGCGCCAACTTAGATGAACCGGAAACCTATCGCTGTGCCAAAGCCTTCGATGCACCACTGCTGATGCACGCTACGATGCGGGATGGTTCCCTGCGGCAAGCTGCAACTGGGCGGGGTATCCCGATGCTATTGTATGAGGGCGGTGAAGCGTTGCGGTTTGGTCAGGATGCGATCGCGATTGGGATAGCTGGCATTTTGCGGGTGATGGCTGTGTTGGGAATGATTCAGTTAGAATTACCTGAGCCATTGCACCCATCATTAGAAGTTAGGGAAAGTAAATGGGTACGGGCTGCCCGTGGCGGGATTTTGCATCTGAATGTTATGTTGGGTCAACGAGTTGCGTATAAGCAGCTTTTGTGTGTCATTTCTGATGCTTTTGGAGAAAAAAGTATCAAGATTTATGCTCCTTTTGATGGTTTAGTGATTGGTCACACGCAAAACCCTCTGGTGAATCAGGGAGATGGGATGTTGCATTTGGCGGTTTTGAGTGATTAGTATCGAATCTGTTAGCATTGGAATAGTATTTTTTTAACGCAGAGGTAGGCAGAGGGGTTCGCAGAGGTACGCAGAGAGACTTGGAGTTTTGGGGGGGGAATTTAGGGTTAAGTCGATGATGGTAATAACATTTCAAACGTGACTAAAATACCAAACAAATTTTGGAAAATCCCCCTACTGAATCCTGCCGGTGCAATCCGACTCGCTATACTCGGTTTCATTCTCTGTATCGTGTTTTTTGGTGGGTGGTTGGTGATGATCCGAATGCCAGGGGAAAGTTACAAGGGTGAGCTACCACAATTGACCCCACAGGAAGTATTATTGCGAGAGGCTCTACAGCAAGATGTAGAAAAATTGGCGGGTGAAATTGGGCGGCGTAACTATTTATACTACGATGGTCTTATTACTGCTACTAATTTCCTGGAAGGTTCGTTGAAACAAGCGGGGTATGAAGTCCAGCGACAAGGTTATGAGATTGACAATCAAACCTATTACAACTTGGAAGTAGAAATTCCTGGTGCAGAGTTTCCAGAGGAAATTGTAGTCGTTGGTGGTCACTATGACTCGGCGTATACCAGTTTTGCGGCTAATGATAATGGTACGGGTTCAGCCGCAACATTAGAACTGGCACGTTTATTTGCAGGTAAAAAGCCAGCTAAAACCCTGCGCTTTGTGGAGTTTGTGAATGAGGAGCCACCTTTTTTCCAGACTGACAAGATGGGGAGTTTTGTCTATGCTAAACGATGCCGCGATCGCAATGAGAACGTTGTCGCTATGCTGAGTTTGGAAACTATGGGGTATTACTCTGATGAAATTGGCTCTCAGCAATATCCCTTTCCCCTCGATCTAATCTATCCTCTCCAGGGAAACTTTATTGGTTTTGTCGGTAATACAGCGTTTCAATTGTTAGTCCGAAAAAGTATAGACTCCTTCCGCCGCCATGCTCAGTTTCCTTCTGAGGGGGCTGCCTTACCTGGTATGATTCAGGGTGTGGGTTGGTCAGACCACTGGGCATTCTGGCAGCAAGGCTATCCAGCCGTGATGGTGACAGATACGGCTCCCTTTCGCTATCCCTACTACCATACCGAAGAGGATACGCCGGATAAGATTGACTATGAACGACTAGCGCGAGTCGTGGCAGGTTTGGAGAAGGTGATTGCAGATTTGGTAAAATGAATCTCCTAAAAAATTAAACTAACCTCATCGCTTCATGCTGTCCTTTTTGCCAATTTTTCCACTCGCCCAAGCCACTCCAGCTCCAGCCCCACCCCAAGAAATTGTGCAGCCCCAAGACGTCCGTGTTTTACCAGGGCAACTGGATACTATCCCGGTTTTCAATAGCAACAGCCCAGAACTCGTGCAAACCGAGGGCATCTTACTCTCTACCTTTCCCCCAAACGGTAAAGCTACCCCCAGCGCTCACTTAAACTTTCCCTTTCAGGGACGCTTTGATATCTTTGCCCACCACATTGCCAAAGCTCCTACACCCGAAGATTTACGCACGCTTTATTTGGGAATACTCGTGCATAATCCCACTCAAGAGCCAGTCACGGTGGATATCTTGCAGGCTGCCAGTTACCTCAGTCAACCCGATGCACCCTTTATCCAGTTGCCGTCTCAGGTGGAGAACCCCAGAGGTACAGTGTATGCAGGTCCTGGTAGTCGAGTGATGAGTGATATCTTACGGCGGCATCGGCAAGCAGAGTTTCCTCCTCAATTGGTGATTCCTCCCCAGGAAAGCCGCATGATACTCAATCTACCCATTCCGGTGCGGACATTAGAACCTCCCATCAATGGTCGTTCTACCTTGATGCGGTTGCGCAGTGATGGTAAGGTATACGTTGCCAGTCTCGCCCGCTATGCCCCCGTTGATGAAGTAGGAAACGAACGGGAACCAACTCTGTCAGAATGGCAGCAGCTATTGGATCAAGGGGAATTAGCCACTCCGCGCGATCGCACTCCAACTCCACCCGATTCTACTACAGGTAATATTATCTACGGTCGGGTTGCTGGAGTTGCCCAAGGGTCTCAGTGGCAAAGCCAGTTAACGGATAGTCCAACATCCCAATTTCTAACAATTCCTGAACCAGGAACTGCCTTTTCCTACGGACTGAGTACCTTAGCTGGTGGACGCTTTGGCACAGGTCAAAGTCAGAGTGCAGCAATGCTGGTGCGCTATCCTGATACTGCCTATTTTGCTCATGGGAACTACGGAGTGCAATATAGTTTGACCTTGCCCCTTGTAAATCCCACTAACAAAACTCAAACCGTAACTCTAGCGCTTCAGACACCCCTCAAACAAGACCAAATCCAAAACGGGTTGCGTTTTTTTGAACCCCCAGCCCAGCAAGTCTTTTTCCGGGGAACTGTGCGAATCCGCTATAACAATGATGCTCGACTGCCTCAGACTCGCTACGTGCATCTGGTACAACGACGCGGTCAACAGGGGGAGCCATTGGTAACATTAATGATGCCACCCTCTGACCAACGGTTGGTGCAAGTGGATTTTCTTTATCCTCCCGATGCAACGCCGCCACAGGTTTTAACGGTAAGAACCCTAGAGTGAGCTGATACCATTTGGCTTTAACTTACCTCTTTGACTGGCTCAACCCGCTCCGGTAAACCATCCCCTGCATATCGTCCCTGACAATTACTGTCAAAGACTTCTGCTGTTACTCGATTTAAAGGTTGCGCCTGACTCAGCCATTGTTGCAGGTTTTCCCCCTCAATCACCTCCGTGGCTAAGATTTGCTGGGCGATCGCTTCCAATAAATCCCGATTTTGCTTGAGAATGGCTAACGCTTGCTGGTGAGCCGTTTCCACCAGTTCCTTCACCTCAGAATCAATCGCTTTTGCTGTTTCCTCGCTCAAACTCCGGCGCAGGCTCATCCCACCATTCCCTAGGAAGCTATTCTGTTGTGCTTCATTGTATGCCAACGGACCCAGCACCTTACTCATCCCGTAGGTTGTCACCATCCGTTCTGCCAACTCGGTGGCGCGTTGCAAGTCATTAGCTGCACCTGTGGTAACGCTGCCAAACACAATCTCCTCGGCAGCACGTCCTCCCAATAGCGTCGCAATATCCCCCCGCAGTTCTGCTTCATTCATTAAGAAACGGTCTTCCGTCGGCAGTTGTAGGGTGTAACCCAGTGCTGACATTCCCCGTGGCACAATCGAGATTTTTGCTACCTTACCACTCCCCGGCATCAGTGCGCCAACTAAAGCGTGACCGACTTCGTGGTATGCCACAATCTTTTTCTCATTATCATTGAGGACGCGGCTTTTTTTCTCCAAACCCGCAACCACTCGTTCAATCGCTTCAGCAAAGTCTGCCTGAGATACGGTTTCACTGCGCTTGCGTGCTGCCAGTAGCGCTGCTTCATTCACTAGATTCGCCAAGTCAGCCCCAGCAAACCCAGGCGTGCGAGTTGCGATCGCGTGCAAGTCTACATCCTCACCCAACTTGATCTTCTGGGCATAAATCTTTAAAATTTCCTTTCGTCCTGCTAAATCGGGACGATCGACCAATACCTGACGGTCAAAGCGTCCGGGACGCAATAAGGCTCTGTCTAAGCTTTCAGGACGGTTGGTTGCTGCCAATACAATTACCGTCGCATCCCCAGCCGCAAACCCATCCATCTCAGTCAGCAACTGGTTCAGGGTTTGTTCCCGCTCATCATTGCCGCCACTGTGAAAATTTCCACTACTGCGAGATTTCCCAATTGCATCCAACTCGTCAATAAAAATAATACAAGGGGCTTTCTTCTTCGCCTGCTCAAATAAGTCACGCACTCGCGCCGCACCGGTTCCCACAAACAATTCCACAAATTCAGACGCAGAAATACTGAAAAATGGCACACCTGCTTCCCCTGCTACTGCTTTTGCCAGCAGCGTTTTACCTGTTCCTGGCGGTCCCACCAGCAGCACCCCTTTGGGAATTCGCGCTCCAATTTGAGCAAAGCGCTGAGGGTCTTGGAGGAAATCCACAATTTCTACTAACTCAATCTTCGCTTCTTCGGCACCCGCCACATCTGCAAAGGTGATTTTGGCAGACTCGCCTTCAACATAAACTTTTGCTTTACTCTTACTAAAGGAAAGCGCTCCTTGGGCGTCAGAGTCATTGCGCTTCATGAAAAACTGGAAAGCCGCGACTAAGATTAGCGGTGGAACTACCCAACTCAACAGACTGAGCAACCAGCCATTTTTCGGTGGTGGAGCCGCAAAGAATTGAACATCTTTTTCCCGAAGCCGTTGAGCCAATTGTGGATCATCGACCCGAAGAGTCGCATAGATTTGTCCCTGTTGGTTTTCTTCACCCATGAGCAATTCTTCAGCCGTCTTGAGGGAATCTTCAGAGGTAGCCAGGGGCGGTTCTTCTCCGGGTTTGAGGGGATTTTGAGGAGTCTTGAGTGAAGGGTCTTCAGTTGGCTTGAGAGCGTTTTCGGGAGTTTCGAGCAAATCTTGAGTGGCTTTGAGTGGGTCTTTGGTGGCGTTGAGAAGGTCTTGAGTCGCTTTGAGTGGGTCTTTGGTAGCTTTGAGTTGGTAGATAATCTGGTCTTCTCCTACCGAAACCCGTGCAACGTTCCCGTTTTCCACTTGGTCGAGAAATTCGCTGTAGGATTCTAGGGGAAACCGAGGAGACTTGGGGACTAACAAGTACCCTAGCAAGGACACACCTGCCAGTATTAAGAGGATATTGCCAATCTGGGGCAGGCGAGGAGATTTCGATTTGTCTTTAATACCCATAGGTGTCCGTTGTCCTTAGTCGTTGCCACGAGTTGAGGGGGAATTATCCACTTTCAGCGTAGCAGGGCAGACTTCCAGTCTGGCAGATTGTAAAGCTGCTGTTATCCAAGGACTGATGCGATCGCCCTCTGAAAACTTATCTTTCTGCTAATTCAGTTATCTGATAAATTCAGGTCATGAGTTGCTTCTATCGCTCTTCTGTCACTCTGGGAAAAGTAAAATCATAGCCAACTGATGAAAGTCAAACCCCATGGACAGTAGAGCGATCGCTTGCGTGATAGAAACCTATGTCTTAAGCCCCTATGCGGAAACTCTATTGGTGCAAGGCTTTCAGGGTTTGCTCTGGCGAGAGTGACAAAAGAGCGATATTACATCTAGCAATTCCTTTGATTTCAAAATAATCTTGACCGTGATTTAGTATATCTTTGAGAATTTCCTCAAGTCCTATAAATTCAGGAAAAGGATCTTTTACATTCACTCCAAGTTTAAGAAGTTCTGGGTAATCACAATAATTAGACAAACCTGGAGATACATATTCAATAAACAATTTGTCATTGATGGCAGCATACTCTATAGCTCTCCCTCTGAATAAGCATTGTATTACAGAAACTGAAGGTGAAACGTTAGAATTAATTGCTCTATTTTCCTCCAAAGGCTTTAATCGGTAACCCAGACCATGAACAGTTTGAATAATATCTTCAGAATTCTTGATTTTTTTAAAAGCTTTCCTCAGTCCTTTTATATGCGTTCTAATATTATTTGGTGTGGGAATTTTATCGTCGTCACAAATTTTGTCTATTATAAAGTCGTAGTTTAAAACGCGCTTAGGGTAGTCGAGAAATAACAATAATAATTTATATTCTTTCGGAAGCAGGGCAACAGTTATACCCTCATAAGTTACTATGCATGACTCCGTATTTACCAAAATCTTGTCGTAAGACATTAGTTTATAACTTGAAGAATAATGGGTAGAGGTTCGCTCGGTGAATTGCAAACCGTTGATCGCCTGAGTGATGCTCTAGCCGATTGGCAAGCAGCAGGTAACACAGGGGATATCGTCCTCAATCCCGGTGAAGCCTTCACCTTCGACTATACGACATCCTATGCAGCCGGTTCCTTGAATCCTTGGGAAGACCCGAAAAATACCATCATTGCTAATGGCGTTGATGATGAAGGGAATCAAGCGTCTGACGAAGACGATGCTGTTGTGGATGTTTTCCAGAAAAACCAGCGAAGTATCGAGATTGATTCCCTCACTGGAATCCGCAATGGTGATATGCTCAGTGGTAACTTCCGTATCCGGAATGCCAGCGGTGATCCAGTTGATGTCAAGGTTGATTCCTTGAATGTTGCCTATGAAGAACAACTACAAGGTAGCAAGGGCAATAAGACGAGTTGGACGGCTACTAACTTGGACTACAGTAACCAGTTCTGGCTTGACACCAATCCAAATGGTATACTCGACTCCAAAGAAAAGCTGCTTACCGACCTCGATCCCTCAACGGAGCTATTCAATACCTCAATTGTCTTCGGTTCCTCAGTCTACATCGGCTACAAGTCCACCTTTGAGAGTGGTGTTCCTGACCCGATTCGGGCTACCGCAGAAGCTACAATTGATGGACGTTTTGACCGATTTGGCGAGAAAGTCACGTTCCATTACGCTGAAACCTTCTAGGTTCTAAACCAAACAAGTCATCCCAGCAGATAATCAGTAGGGTGGGCAATGCCTACCCTATTCTCCTATGAAATCTCAAACGTTCTGCGGGGTACGCCACAATCTTTTTCTCTTTATCCTTCTGCGGATTCAGATGTCAAGGGAGCGATCTGCCTTTGGCGGCAGCGCTTCGCTATCGCACTCTGCAATTGTGCTAATGAGTCACTTGTAACTGCCTGCCTCAGAAGTGTGATGAGTACAGCCGGATTTTCTATCTGATTAATCAATTCCAGTAGGGAACTGGGGGAAAGTAGCGAGAGATGGTTTCTTTCCAAGGGCTATCGTAATCGGTAGGTTGATAGGTCACTTCAGTAACGAAACTTTACTGCGTCTGAAAGATATTTTGCACCATCGTTTTATCCACCCTTGTAGCCGCTTTATCCAACTCGGCAATCTCACCAGCGTCTAATTGCCAACCCAAGGCACCCATATTCTGTTTCGCCTGCTCCACAGACTTCGCTCCAGGGATAGGAATCGCACCTTTACAAATACACCAATTCAGTGCCACCTGCGCCCTAGTTTTAGTTCTCGATTCTGCCACCTCTTGCAAACAGTCTAAAAGCGGCTGAATTCCGGGTAATAGCTGTCGAAATAATAGACTTCGGATACCTTTAGGATAAGACCCTTTTTTAGAATATTTTCCGGTTAATAATCCTAATGCCAGAGGACTGTAAGCAATTAGTTTTATCCCCAACTCATCACACACCTCCTTCACTCCCAGTTCAGTGACAGGATAGGTGGACAGCAACGAGTAGTGAACTTGCAAGGTGGCAATGGGAACGCCGCGATCGCTAAACTTTTTATAGACCTGTTTTAGCCGTTTGGGTCCGTAATTGGATAGTCCTACTCCCTTAACCAATCCTTGCTCATAAAGATCGGCAAGACCATCTAAAAGTACCCACTCCTGCCAAGGAAAATAGTTGGCGGTAGACCAGTGCATCTGCACTAAATCCACATTTCGCCCCAATCGTTTAGCAGACGCTTTGCCAGCCGATACCATTGACTCTCGTGTCAATCTCCACGGATAAGCTGCCAGCTTAGTGGCAATACAAATAGTCTCTTGATTTGAACCGAGATAACCTCTAGAGAATTGTCCCAAGAGTTGTTCACTTCGCCCATTCAATTTCCCCGTTCCGTAGGAATCACCGGTATCAAATAACGTTACACCGTTACTGACACACAGATTAAAAACAGCTTGCAACTGCTCATCCATACTTTCATCGTATCCCCAGAGCAATCGGTTTCCCCATGCCCAAGTTCCACAACCCATAGCTGGGAGGACGAGTTTTTGACTAGTTTGCATCTTTGACCCCACTCATAGTGACATCCTGCTACACTAAATCTCAACGATTATAGTGTAGGCTTGCAAATCTCACGACTTGGATTTCCTAGTTGCTCTATTGTTATCGGTTTAGGTTTGAAAGAAGTCCCCCAGATTTTCTCCTCTAGACTAGGATCGGGAAAAGACGATAGCCATTCCCGATGCCCAACCCGTAATTGGAGTCACAGCCATTGACTAATAAAACCTTTGCCCGGTCTGAGCCAGATGAATATTCTCTGAACCCAAATTGCGATCCCAGCGATGCTGAACATCATCATGGCAATCAACTATCTGCACATACCCACGTTCACGACGAAGAATCCCTGCGGCGAATTGTCAATCGGCTTTCTCGGATAGAGGGACATATCCGTGGAATTAAGACAATGGTGCAGGAAAGTCGTCCCTGTCCTGATGTGCTAGTGCAAATTGCGGCAGTACGAGGTGCCTTAAATCGCGTTGCCCGGATTATCCTAGATGAACACTTAAGTGAGTGTATCGGTCGTGCGGCTCAAGAAGGCAAAATTGAGGTGGAAATTGAAGAGTTGAAAGCGGCATTGGATCGGTTTTTGCCGTAGCTGAGAAGTGGGGGAGTGGGGGGAGAGAAAGTTAGCACTCTTTAATACACTTTAAAAACTAAAAAGTCAAGCTTAATGTAGAAAAAGTTTACACAGTTGGGTTTAATTGTTTTTACCTGCTTACCTCGGCTCATTCCGAATCATAATTAGATTAGGAAAAGTCTCTAATCACCGATGCATCACGGTGAAGGTTTTTCACCAGTTTATCTAACAAGGATAGTAAAAGAACCTTGTCCTGTATCATAAGAGTGCGATCGCCTTATGTCTAAATTCTGCCTTCGACTCCCCCATGCCACTGTCATCGCTTTGTTAGCATTTGCCTCTAGCTGTTCCACAACCTCGCTGCCGGATAAAGCAGAGGATGCTACTTCACCAGCAACTAAGGATTCGAGTGCCGTGTCAGTCACCTCAGTTGAAACGCCCTCAACCTGTCCCCAAGTTGATCCGTTTACCAAAGCCGTTGATAAAGCGACAGGTGCGGCAAATCTTGCCCAATCTGCTCGCTCTCCCCAAGAATGGGATTTAGTGGTATTAGGATGGATTCAAGCCATCGAAGCCATGCAAGCGGTGTCGCCCGATAGTCCCAAACGCGCTTTTGCACAAAAAAAAGTAGCAGAATATTTGAGAAATGTAGATATTGCCCAGCAAAAAGCCTCAACGGTAAATTCCCCGCTACCCTTTGCTAGCTTTAACAATCCTATCTTTGAAGAACAGCTACTCCTTTATCTCTCTTATGTAGCTGCTGTTGGTCCCCCAGATGTTCTCATTGTTGGGAGTTCGCGGGCGTTAGTAGGTGTCGATCCTCAACAGCTACAACAAGCATTAGCACAGAACGGTAAAGGCGGTTTCAAAATCTTCAACTTAGGCGTTAACGGTGCCACGGCTCAATTTGTTGACTTCCAACTGCGGCAACTGTTGACCCCAGAGCAACTGCCTCGCCTTATTATCTGGGCAGATGGAGTTCGGGCGTTTAATAGTGGACGAGTTGATAAAACCTATAACAGCCTGACTGCATCTGTAGGATATCAAAGCTTGAATGCCGGCGATCGCCCCAAGCTGGCTGAAACTAAACCAGATACCATTGATGCCTGTGAAAATATACCCGTCTCTATAAGTTCTAGCCCTAAAAAGGAACCGTCAGTTGACTCTGGCAATGCTACTAGCCCAACCGGAACATCTGAACGGTGGCGACTCGCACGGGTATCTTTCGAGACAACCAGCAACCCAGAGTCCAACCCTACCAAGCGATTACTCTTAACTCAGTTAAGGGGAACCCAAGAACCGCAACGGCTTACACTAGTACGCAATACCACAGGATACAGTACAGTTGCGATTGATGCCAATGGCTTCCTGCCCATGGATGGCAAATTCGAGCCTAAAACTTACTATCAGCAACATCCACGAGTAGCCGGTCGGTACGATGCCGATTATCAACCCTTTAGTTTTTCGGGTTCCCAAGCTACAGCGTTGAATTCAGTGAAAGCATTTGCTAAACAGCAGCAGATTCCCCTCGTTATTGTTAATTTACCTCTGAGTCGAGATTACTTAGATTCGGTGCGTTTATCTCGTGAAGGGCAATTTCGGCAAATTATGCAGCAACACGCTGCTAGTGATGGATTGGTGTTTATTGACTTAGGACGGCAATGGGTTGACCAAAATCAGTATTTTGCTGACCCCAGTCATCTGAATCGCTATGGTGCAGCAGGGGTTTCTAGTGTACTGGCAACTAAGTCTGAGATTCCTTGGCCCCAAGCGCGTCCTTAACTTATATCATGTTCGTCTAAACAGTTAGGAAGAGAGCGAAAATTAACTCCCTGGCGGGGCACATTGGACTATTAAGGGTTAGGTGATCAGAAGGTTATGAGTTCTGTTCTGGAAAAAATGTGCAAGATAGCAATAGAAGGAACACTCTTGCACCTCAACACCTATGACACTGCCTAACGGTCCCGACACTTCAGGATTTCTCAGAACTCTACGGATACTCAAGTTTATTTTTCGTCCCTTGGACTACCTGGATAACTATGCTCGACAGTATGGAGATATCTTCAAACTAGGAGGGGACGACTCACCCCCATTCATCTATGTGAGCAATCCCCAGGTGATTAAGGAGATTTTTACTGCTGATCCAGAGCTCTTTGAATCCGGTAGGGGCAACAGGATTTTACGCTATTTGCTGGGAGACAATTCCCTAATCTTGCTAGACGGCGAACCTCATCAGCGCCAGCGACGACTCCTGATGCCTCCTTTTCATGGCGATCGCTTGCGAGAATATAGTCAGCTTATTTGCGATATTACTGAAAAGGTGACGAATCAATGGACGGTGGGTAAACCGTTTGTTGTTCGTACCTACACGCAAGAAATTACACTGCGGGTGATTTTACAAGCGGTATTTGGCTTGCACTCCGGAGAGCGTTACGAACAACTGAGGCAACTACTCCATACTCTCCTAGAATCTTTTGGTACTCCCTTAAGTTCGAGTATGCTGTTTTTCCCCTGGTTGCGAAAGGATTGGGGTTCACTAAGTCCGTGGGGGCGCTTTTTGCAGATCAAGCAGCAGATTAAGAAGGTGATTTTTGACGAAATTCGGGAACGCCGAGAGGATGCTGATGATTCTCGAACTGATATCTTGAGCTTACTGATAGGGGCACGAGATGAAGCAGGTGAATCGATGACAGATGAGGAGTTACATGATGAGTTGATGGGACTACTGATTGCAGGTCACGAAACTACCGCTTCTGCTCTAGTATGGGCATTGTACTGGGTTTATTATCTCCCAGAAGTTCATGAAAAACTGCGCCACGAGTTGGAAATAGTCGGAAAGAAAGCCGATCCGATGGAAATTTCTCGACTTCCCTACCTCACGGCAGTCTGCCAGGAAACCCTGCGTATTTATCCCGTTGTTCCGAGTACCTTCGTGCGGATTCTCAAAGCGCCGATGGAGATTGGGGGATATCAGTTTGAAGCGGGCACTGGATTACTGCCTTCTACTTATCTCGTCCATCAACGGCAGGATATTTATCCAGAACCCAAACGGTTTAAACCCGAACGTTTTCTAGAGCGGCAGTATTCTCCCTATGAATATTTACCCTTTGGTGGCAGCAATCGTCGCTGCATTGGGTCAGCTTTGGCACTGCTAGAAATGAAGCTGTCATTGGCAACGATTGTATCGCGTTTTGAACTAGCACTGACCAATAATCGTCCGATTAAGCCTGTTCGTCGGGGTTTGACTATCGCTCCTCCTAGCAATCTGCGAATGGTGGCGACTCAACTTCGGACTTAGAAAACTCCCATTTTAGTCTAACTCTACTCATAAAACCCGATAGTTTTGTAGCGATCGCTCAATCCATCCCCAAAACCTATTTCATCTTCCTATCCATGACACTATCGAGTAACCAATAGCTCACAACTGCTGCCCGAACTTCCAGAGGCTTTACCCTATGGTTAACCCTACTATCATCATTCCCAAAACATTTAAAGTCAGTCACGAGCAGTTCAAGGAACTTGCCGCCGTTAACCGTGATTTGAGACTGGAAAGAACTGCCACCGGAGAGTTAATCGTCATGCCTCCCACTGGCAGCAACACGGGCAATCGCAATCTAGATATTGAAGGACAGCTTTGGCTTTGGAACCGCCAAACCAAGCTAGGCAAAGCGTTTAATTCTTCTAGCGGATTTCACTTACCCGGATGTGGAAATATTGGATAATCCTACCACCTTGTCACGAGAAAATATACTGCCAGGATTTCTTTTAGACTTGACAGAGGTTTGGCAGTAAAGGGAAAGGGATAAAAACTATCCGTTTCCCTTGCCCTTATTCCCCAGTAATGGACAGTCCCTCTACCCAGATTCTGGGACACAACCCGCCTGGTGTTAGCTCCGCCTCTTCTTCCACAAAAATAATGGATTTTAAGAGTTCTCGAAAATCACCAGCAATAGTGGCTGAGTCGAGGCTCGTCAACTCACCTTTTTCCACCAACCAGCCATCAAAAGGTAAAGAGAAAGAACCCTGTAAGGAATTAACTCCTGCATGAAGAGCTTGAAGATCATCAATGAGAATGACATTTTCAGCGTCAGTAAGACTGTATTCGTGCTCGGCAGGTTGACCCCTCACTACATGATAAAAGTGGGGACTAACTGTTACTTTTGCTCCGATATTGGCATGACCGGTGGGTTCGGCATTCATCCGCTTGGCGGTGCCAGTACTGTGCAAAAAGCTACTCAGAACCCCTTCTGCAATTAAGGGAACGCGACGGGTAGGCGTACCTTCACCATCAAACGTCTCTGCCGATATGTTATCGGGATGCAGTGCATCATCGTAAACTGATAGCAGGGGAGAGGCGATTTGCGTTCCCAAAGATTCAGGGGTAGAGAGACTTTGCTTATCCAGAATACTCTGAGCGTTGAACAGGTTAGAAAAAGCACCCAGCAAGCTTAAGAAAGCATCCGCTGATAGCACCACCCGATATTTACCGGATTTGATTTTCCGGTAATTCAAGTGGCTGATGGTTTTCTCAACCGTTTTCTGCACGCAGCCTTGGATGTCCAACCCCTCTAAACCACGGCTGAGTTTAAAATCCCCAGCACTGCGGGGCTTTTTCCCATCTTGCTCGGTTTTGCTATACAGATAAATCGAGGCGTAGGAACGAGCTTCCTCGCGCAATGCACCATCGTTGTTGAGATAGAAGCGATCGATGTCCCGTTGAGCCAAACCGTTGTAAGGAACGGCTTTAATGGCTGGGTGAGCGTTTATCACTTCTTTTTCTACCGCAACCAATTTTTCAATTAGGGTTGAAACTGGAGCTTGCGGTGCTTTCTCATTAGGAACATCAGCCGTAGGAGCTGTAGCCTCTGGGCTAAAATCAGGAACGTGTTCCTTGACTCCAAAGAAACTCGCTTCATAAGCAGTTTTGAGTGCCAACTCAACACCTTGAGGATCAACATCGGTGGTGGATGTAACCCCCATAGTATTGTTTTCGTTCCAAACCCGAACGATGACACTAGAACGGTTTGAAGCTTTGACTTGTTTGGGTTCTCCCTGCTCTACCTGCACACTGGTTTCATCAACGGAGGAACCGTAAATATCAAATTTTTTGATGCCAAGCTGATGGGCGCTTGCTTCGGCGTAGCTAGCAAGTTCTTTGATGGTGGGCATAGTGGTTATTGGTCATTAGTCATTGGTCATTGGTCATTTGTAGGGATACGCATCCCAACAGTAGACTTCTTGCTCGTATTTGGGAACAGGGAACAGGGAACAGGAAACTCTAAGCTGCTAAAACCTTTCCATTTGCAACAGATTTAATTAGTCAAAGACCGAGATATATAAGGTTTCCTAGCGTCGTGAGGTACATCTTATCCACTCCCCATTCCCCACTCCCCATTCCCTGAAATCCGGGACTTTGTACTTCACCAAGAGAAACGTTTTAGACGTTACCGTCCACCTACGGTGATGGAATCTACCTTGATGTGAGGTTGTCCGACGGTGACATAAATGCTGCCACTGACTGAGCCGCAGAAACCTGAAGCCAGTCCTAAATCGTTGGCACACATGGAAATTTTGTTCATGATTTCCTTGGCTTCACCAATTAGGATGGCTCCCTTAAGGGGTTTAGTGATTTTGCCATTCTCAATCAAATAGGCTTCCTCTACACCAAAGTTGAATTCACCCGTAGCACCAACACTACCGCCACCCATCTTTTTGCAGTAAATACCCTTATCGATGGAGGCAAATAAGTCGTCAACGGAGTGGTTTCCAGGGGCAATATAGGTATTACGCATCCGACTAGCAGCAGCAAAGGTGTAGCCTTGACGACGACCACTTCCACTTCTGGGGTGTCCGGTTCTCCAGGAACCTGCGCGATCGGCTAAGAAATTCTTGAGGACGCCGTTTTCAATTAATAGAGTACGTTGGGCGGGCATTCCTTCGTCGTCCATGTCAATGGTGCCGAAGGCATTTTCAGAAAGTCCTTCATCCCAGGCGGTCAAGCTTTCGTGGGCAATTTTTTGACCTTTTTTGTCGATAAAGGGAGTGGTTTCTTTTTCAATTTGCGTGGTTTCCAGCAAATGACCGCAGGCTTCGTGGAAAATCACGCCACCAAACTCGTTTGCCATGATAATGGGGTACGTGCCGGATTCCACGTAGTCTGCATAGAGCATTTTTCCAGCAGACTCGGCAACTTCCTCGGCATCTGCTTCATACTGCCAAGTTCTCAGGAAGTTAGGATCGCTGGTGCTGCCAACTCGCTTGCTGATGGAAGCACGTTGCTCGCCGTCAGCACACAGCAAGCTGTAGCCTACCGACTGATTCAGGCGAATATCTCTGGCAAATGTACCATCACTAGAAGCGACTAAGACTTCTTGCCAGTCTCGGAAATACGTCGCTCGTCTCGATTGGACGTGATTAGCTTTGAGGTTCAGCTTGGCATTGGCATCGAGGAGAACTTCTCCCATTTCCCGCATAGAGCTACTTTCGAGCAACCAAGCTTCTTTGCCTTTGGCTGTGGCGTAGTCTCTCAGAATCTCTAGATTAATTTCCGGGATGTAGGAGTTGGGACTTGGCAGTTGCAGTCCCATAATTGACAACGCTTTTTCCAGCGCGGCTTTTAGCCCTGCAAAGGATAGATCGTTGGTGCTGACGTAACAGTCTGCTTTGCCGCGAAATACTCTCACACCCGCGCCAGTTGACAAACTTGGTGAGATGCTGGTGATCCGGTCATCTTCTGCCAGACAGCTAATGTAGTTGACCCGTTCTAAGAAAAATTCAACAAAGTCTGAACCGGCGGCGCGTCCCAATCCTAGAAGTGTTGAGAGGGGGGCTTCCCAGGTGCGATCAAAGCGCTCTCTGGTTGAGACGTACTTTAAGGTGGGCAGTTCTCGAGAGAGAAGTAGGGTTGGTGGCATAGATAGCTTCCTGTGCTATGCAGAATATGAGGTTTGACGATGCCGATGGGATCGGACGTGCTAAGGCTGACTTATCTTATATTCGTCAGTTTAACGAATTCGCTGGAAGCCCTGCTGTTTGCGAAATTCGGTTATCCCGATCTGTTGGGATGGGTTGCTACTGCCTGAACTCGACAAAGGTGCGATGCCTCAGCAGCTTGCCCAACGCGCTCGGGCCGAAGAAGAAGGCAATTCCTTGGACACCTTAGGCGTTAAGGGCAAGCTTTTAGCCGCCTAACCCTACCTATACTTACGCCTTAGACTACTAAGCTCCCCCACTCCCCACTCCCCATTCATCCCCAAGCACGACTACTTAACTGCACACGCGGCTGCTGTAGTACGTCGTGATAAAGCTGTTCCAACTGGGTAATATTACCGCTGAGGGTATAGCGCTCTAGGACTCTGTTTCTGGCTTTTTGTCTCAGGAGAGCTGTCCATTCTGTGTGATCTTGCAACAGGGGTAAGAGAGTATGAAGTTGAGACGTTACCCGAGCCGTATTGAGTATAATCCCAGCCCCACCTGCTAGCACTTCTCCATCTGCACCAGCATCTGTTGCGACGCAGGCAACACCACAAGCCATTGCTTCGAGCAAGGATAAGGAAAGTCCTTCTAATAGCGACGGTAAGATAAACACATCGGCGGCTTGCAGAATTTGAATGCGCTGCTGCTCTTCTGCCACGAATCCCAGCCAAATAATGCCGTATTCCTCACCATAAAACGGTCTCAAGGCGGAGGATAAAGGACCGTTTCCGACAATCACTAACTTACTAGACTTGCTCATGTTCGACTGCTTCCAAGCCTTCAGCAGCGATTCAACATTTTTTTCGGCAGCAATTCGTCCTTGGTAAACAAACAGGCGTTGAGCATTTACCCGCGATTTGAACGTTGAGGCTCCAGGGGAATATTTCTGAATATCAACCCCATTAGGAATAACTGCCACCTTCTGGCGGGGAACACCGAGTCGCACTAAGAAATTCCGCTGCACTTTAGAAAAAATAATGACCCGGTCGTAGCGTGCTAGAAAGGGGGCGTAGAGTTGATAAGATAGCAGTTGCCGTCCTGATTGCAGATTGCGCCGCTTGCCATCAAAGGGGGTGTGGAAGGTCGCAAATAGAGGTATCTTAAGTTCCTCACAGATTTCCGGTAGCACGAAATCTAAGGGCGACAGGGTGAGGGACGCATGGACGAGATCCGGGCGCAGTTGCTTGAGCGACTCCTTCAAAACCTTGCTAGCTTTAAGAGTGGGTATGGTGTAAACCTGCGATTTGTACAGGCAAGGTAGGGACACTTCTTGGTAGCCTGACCCCATTGGGTCATCGACTCCTTCTTCTTGGGCAAAATGGAGGAAACTAACCAGATGACCTCTATCTAGCAAGGCATTGGTAACTTCTCGACCGTAAGTAACGTTGCCACAAAAGGGGGATTTTTTTCCGAGCCAAGCGATATGCATTCAGATTGGGTATCGAGTCTCTCTATTTGTCAGCTTGAGTTGACATAGCTGATCCTGTACCGGAAATATACCAGTTTAAGAACCCTCCCGCGATCGTAATTATTGCCAAACTTATTAATACTGGCTCTAACCCTAGCCAAGTCTCAGCAACGCCGGCTAGAGCTAAGGGTAAGCTGAGGGCAATATTAACCGCGTTGTTTTGCAAGCCAAACACTTTGCCTCGCATCTCTTCTGGCGTTTCTGCCTGGATACTGGTTTGCATGGGAATTGCCACCATTGCGCCACATCCCCCCAAAAGAGTAGTCATTAGCAACGCCATCCACAGGTTATTCGTAAACACCGATAAACCCACTAGTGATGCTGCTACCCCAGCAGAACCGTAAAGGCTGAGGCGACTGTGGGTAAAGATTTGACCCCAATGTCCCAAAATTGCTGCACCAGCAGCCATGCCTACGCCACCTGCTGCTAGTAAGAAGCCAAATTGTGATGTTTTCAAGCCCGGAAGCGTTTCTGCCAGTCGCACAGCCAGTACTGTCAACGCGGCAAAAACGGAAAATAAAATAACCAGTTGAATCAAGGCATTGCGGACACGGGGCTGGTGTTTGAGGTAGCGAAGACCATCTCGGAGGTCTGACAGAACATGAGGGGTTTCGCCTTTAGGAGGTTCGGTGTTCTCACCCGTGTTGAGCAATAATAGCAGCAATCCGGCGATCGCATAGGAGCCACCCACGGCTAATTCCTTACCAAAGTCCCAGCCGATCCCCAATCGAGCCATAAGGGTATCCGTGAAGGTTAAAAGGGGATCACCGACGGCAAAGCCAAAAATTAAGGATGCCATCATTGTGGTGGTGTAAAGTGAGTTCGCTGAGAGCAGGTTGCCTCGCTTTACCACGAGGGGAATGACGGCTTGCTCTGCCGGCGCAAAAAATTGCGTTAGGGTAGATACCAAAAATGTAATCCCCCACAAGATATAGAAACCCATCGGTATGCCGTAAATGGGGTTCCAATCTTGACCAATCCACAACAAGGTTGGTACAGCTAAAACTAAGGCACCCCGCAGTAGATTGGTGATAACCAGCACTGCCTTTTTCGGCCATCGGTCTACAAAAACACCCGCTAGTGAACCAAACAGTACCGCCGGGATGGTAAACGCAATCATGATTGCCGATGCCCAAACGCTGGTTTGCTCTTTGGGTACACCCAAGCGAGTCTCCATTAAAATAACCATCAGCACCAGATAAACTTTATCTGCAAGCTGAGAGAAAAGCTGACCGCTCCAGAGGGCTAAGAAGTTGCGGTTTTCCAGAACCGGTAAAAAACCCCGTCGCGGGGGTTCGGCAGGGGCTTCTTCCATGCCGTCGGGTTGCAACTCATTCGTGTTGGCAGGCTTTAATTGATCCTCTTCTCGATAGCTGCCGTTCGCCACAGAAGAAGACTTTTTTTTTGACGGATGTTTTCTTGCTTGCTCAGATTCAGATAATCGCATTCTTAACTCTTCGGACGATAACTCCAACCAATACTGACTAAGGAAATGGGGAATTCCTTAGCACCAAAATAGAAAATTTACAGGATGTCTAATCGTTACATTTGATTGTTATCATCTCATCTTTCGACTTTCAGACTCCTCAATAATTGCTGGATAAACTTATTTATTGACAGACAGAGCATCAACTAAGGCTGCCGAGCGAATCGAGCGACCAAAGTGATACTGAGTATAATCCCGTAACATTCGCTCCACTTTTACCCAAGCTGGAGCAACAGACTCTGAGTCTGATAAATGCCCTGACAGATGGGGCAACACGGCTCTCAAGTCGGGTAACTGTGCTGCCGCTAACTGTTGAAACAAGGTCAACTCAAGGGCATCCAGCTTGCCATTGAGCCGTGGGGGAGGGAGAGTTTGGACATCTGCGTGATAAGTACTAGTAGCTTCACCTACTCGTCCCGTGCTGGTAACAGTTGAGGGGGTAATTTTCGGAAATTCCAACCCTCGCGCTGCCAGTGTCAGAACGCCACCTACTTCTACACTAAAACCAACCTGCCACGTTGGGTCAGTAAAATTCGGGTGGAGAGGGTGCTGAGTAATACAGCAAACCTGAACCTGTGGGGCAATGCCGGCTAAGGCTAAGAGGTGAAAAATACCATGGGAGAGGTGAGCTAGAACTAGGGACGCTCCTTCTTTGTTGCCAGAATAGCTGGGTAACTTTTCTAGACGCCGCAGGTGTTCGTTGAGCAGCTCGTAGAGTTCTGCTTGTGGGTGTTCACTTAGGGCGTGACACAGAACTAATTCTGCCAAGTACTGACTCGCTGCCAGCTTACTTAAATCTTTACTTAATCCTGGATACGATTCCAGGGTTTCGGCTTGAGTAATTTTATCAAGCGATCGCCCTTTGGCTATCAAAAGCTGATTGACCACAAATAAGCCCGTTCTACCTGCCAATTGCGAGTTCTGCTTGCGTGCCCCGGGTGCGACGACTCGAATCAAGCCAAACTCTGGCGTTAAAATCGTGACTAATCTATCCGCTTCGCCCAAGGGCATACTTTTGAGATTGATGCCAGTGGCTTTGTAGGTTCGGCTCATTGATGGGATAATTGGTTAAAACTAATTTCATAATTCATCGTTCATTCTTCTCCCCAGAATTGCGTTGTTGTAACAGCTCAGGTCCACGAGATGTTCCCAGCCGTGTCGCCCCCGCTACTACTAAATCCAAGGCTTGTTCGATAGTGCGGATGCCTCCTGATGCCTTAATGCCAATTTGCCCCCGCGTAATTTTGCTCAGTAGTTGGACATCGGCGACAGTAGCCCCACCATGCCAGCCGGTACTGGTTTTCAGGAACTGTACCCCCGCTTCCATACAGATTTTTGCTACCACTTGCTTTTCGGCATCGGTTAGTAGGGTTGTTTCTAGGATAGCTTTAACCGTTTGACCTGTTTCCTCTGCTATTTGGGCGATTTCTCGGTAGATGGCTTCGGTATTTCCCACTTTCAGCGCCCCCACGTTAATAACCACATCTAATTCCGTCGCTCCATTTTCTACTGCTTCTTGGGCTTCGTAGAGTTTCACCGTTGATGTGGTTGCCCCTGTCGGAAAACCGATGACGGTACAGACTTTGGGGGATTTACCGTGGAGTAGTTCGGCAGCTTGTCGGACGTAAGTCGGGTTAACACACACTGCCGCGAAGTTAAAGCGCTCTGCCTCTTGACACCATTTTTTAACGTGCTCCGGTGTAGCCGTGGGACTGAGCAGGGAGTGGTCGATTAAAGAGGCAATATCAATATCTGGGTAGTCCATAGCGATCACTTATTGTACTAACTACTCTTTTTTTATCAAAAATAGGCAACGTGAAGAACACGCCAAGAGACTGGCGCGTTGCGTAATCCAATCTAACGATTTGGTCGCCTATGAAGACTTGAGGATTAAGAACTTAGTCAAGAATCACTGTCTCACTAAATCGATTAATGATGCTGTTTGGTATCAGTTCAGGAAATGGTTAGAGCATTTCGGGGTCAAGTTCGGCAAGATAACCGTAGCGGTCAATCCGGCATATACCTCCCAGGAATGTTCTAACTGTGGTGCGATAGTCAAAAAGTCTCTGTCAACGAGAACCCATGTTTGTGAATGTGGATTCATCTTAGATAGAGACTGGAACGCTGCCATCAACATCCTGAAACTAGCCTTGAGTACGGTAGGGCATACCGGAACTTGGATCTTAGATCCGAACGCTTCGGGAGATTCGACCTCTACTCCGGTTGGACTGAGCGTTGTCGAAGTCCTGTCAGGGCAAGTTGGATTTATGAACGAAGAATCCCTTCGGCTTTAGCCAGGGGAGTGTCAACAAATTCCCAAGACCATCCCCAACAGAGTCTTAGACCAAAAAGTAAAAGAATAAATTAGGTCTTTAACCTGTACTACTGACTCAAGAACTCAATGCGCGTAGTTCACTTTTCCTTTATTCTTAAGGTAGGTAGGCATAACGCCTGCACCAAAAAGCGTTTCGCTTAACTTGTTTTAGACATTAGTCATAGACATTAGTCAAGGTAAATCTATGCCATTTACGATCGATTCAGCCCGCAACATTTTTCCTAACACTCTAGCCGCTGATGCTGTACCCGCTACAATCGCCAGGTTCAGTCAGCTTAGTGCTGAAGATCAATTGGCTTTGATCTGGTTTGCTTACCTTGAAATGGGTAAAACAATCACAATCGCCGCTCCTGGAGCAGCCAATATGCAGTTTGCCGAGGGGACGCTTAATCAAATTAAGCAAATGACTCCCATGGAGCAAACCCAGGTCATGTGTGACCTAACCAACCGGGCTGATACACCAATTGGGCGGACTTATGCTATTTGGTCTCCGAACATCAAACTCGGTTTTTGGTATCAACTGGGAGAATGGATGGATAAAGGACTTGTTGCACCAATTCCAGAGGGCTATAAACTTTCTGCCAATGCCGCAGCCGTGCTGCAAGCCATTCGAGGACTGGAGTCAGGTCAGCAAATCACAGTTTTGCGGAATACCGTCGTTGACATGGGATTTGATGTAAGTAAATTGGGTAACTATACCCCTGTCTCTGAACCCGTTGTTCCTCCCCAAGAGATGTCCCAGCGGACTCAGGTCAGCATTGAAGGGGTTACTAACCCCACTGTGTTGGCTTACATGAACAACTTGAATGCTAATGACTTTGAGGCACTGATTAATCTGTTCGCTCCTGACGGTGCTCTCCAACCCCCATTCCGGAAACCAATTATTGGGAAAGACGCTGTGCTTCGGTTTTTCCGGGAAGAATGCCAGAACCTCAAGTTAATTCCAGAGCAAGGAATTTCTGAGCCAGCCGAAGATGGTTATACCCAGGTGAAGGTAACTGGTAAAGTGCAAACTCCTTGGTTTGGTGCTGGGGTAGGAATGAATATTGCCTGGAGGTTCTTGATCAATCCTGAAGACAAAATTTTCTTTGTGGCGATAGATTTATTGGCATCTCCAAAAGAGTTGTTAAACCTGGTTCGCTAGAGCAGTGCTAACCACAAATGTCCCCTAAGTAACTCTACTGTGATGAGCGCCCTCTATAAGAGAGCGCTCTATTGTTTTGGGGCAAATGAGACAATTTGCTACCATAATAGTTATAGAGTCTTTAGAGTTTGATGATGCAAGAAAGTGATACGGAGTGGTCTACAACAGAGCAAAAGATAGCTCAAGAAGCCTTTGAGAAAGCTTATAAACGAGAAACCAGTGCCTTGATAAAAGCGATTCGAGAAAAAGCCAGTGAAATCACAGAGCTTGATGATATGTGGCAACTACACGATTTCTTGAGTGCAAGGAGGCACGATCTAGATGGCAAGTACGATTACAGCTATTCCGTGCTTATCTTTATCTTTTCCAGGTTGGTCAAAGAGGGATGGCTACATCTTGACGAACTGAAAGGTCTAGATACAGGTAAGGTTACTAAAATAGCGGCTCTGACTCGTATGTGAAATTGTTCCTTAAACCCTATCTTGTCCCAATCTAAGGTAATGCCTAGCGATCGCTTATACAACATACTCCTTTGTTGAAGGATGAGTCAAAATAATTATGACTGCCTAGGTGGGGGATTTTCCATTTCTTGACGCAGTTGATCCGCTTCTTCTAGCGTCGCTTCTGGGTCTTGCTCAGTAGAACGCTGCACGTAATTTAGTTTCACTTCTTCCAATAAATCAGATAGCAGCAACTGAAGTTCTTGCTGGGTTGCTTCATCCTGTAACTCTCGACGCAAGGCTTGCTTAAAATGCTGAGTGAGATAATCAAACAGTTGCCGACCTTTAAGATCTGAGTAGGAGGTGATCAAGACTTCATAGGTTGCCTGAGCTAAATAACTAGCAAACTGCTCTGCCACTTCTACAGGAAGTCCCTTCATTCCCGGCACTTTTTTCAGTTGCTGATAAAAGTCAGATTCTTGGAGCGCTCCTTTCAAACTATGATGCAAAAGCGCCTCTAGATCCGGCTGGACTTGGGGCAGTACTTTGTAGATAGAGAGGTCTAGGAGTCGGTCGGTGATGGCATCAACTTTATTAATATCGCTAACTTGAACGTACCCTCCTGGCTCTAGTAATGCACGAGCGGCATCTCCTTGTTGAATGGAATCTTGAGTTTGGTTAATCAGTCGTACCATTAAGAAAGTAGACACGCGATCGGCTAAATACGCTGAAGGTTCATGAGTCATTTGTCCTAGGACTCGTTGCATATTCACCAAACCAGAGCGATGCAATCGTACCAATACAGGAATGATACGCAACCAGCGCCAAGTAGGGAGTAAAAGCAGCCCATCGTACCAGCGTCGCCACATAGCATCTGCCCAAGTTAGCTCAGAATGGCGTTGATATACCAAGAATGTTTGAATTAAAAATTCAATACCAAAAAAGGCAATAAAATAGAGGTCAATTTGCCAAAAACGATCAACAAACTGACCATTTTCATCCACATATCGATAGTAGTTGCTAGCTAGCAGAGGTCGAATTTGGGAATCAAAGAAAGAGAGTGCTTGTTCCCAACCAACTTGAGCCAAAAAATCCTGACTCCAAAAACGGGCAAATGCCTGTCTAGCTGAATCAGTTCCCAAATACGTTTGCATATGCCGCTTAAGTTTGGCAAAAGTGCCAAATTTGTTGGCAACCAGAAAAGGATTTTCTTCCAACAAGTCAGTACTTTGCTGGCGCAAGTTGCTTAGAAGTTGCTCGGTTTGTGGCGCTTGCAGTCCAACCTGCGGCAATTGCACTGTTAAGGTATCTACCGCGAAAAGGTAGCGTTGCGTATCGGGATGGGGTTCGATGCCTTTTACAGGATCATAATAGGCAACGACTGCGGGCAACTGGTGCAAATAAATATCCCGCAACTGAATATAGCTGAGGTTGAACAGTGCCAACAAGATGTTAGCGAGGGCAATCAGGGCTGTAAGTTTGTTCCACCAATTCCAACTTCGATAGTTTTTGGAATCAGCATAGTTATCCGGTGTCAAAGCTTGCTCTGCCATCTCCCAGTTTTACGGTAACTGCAACAAAACTATACCAAGGAAGGTGTTACTGACGTTTGAACCGCAAGTCGCAAACTTTGAAGAGGAAAAGTTATGTCGCTAGATAGAAGACAGGGTGAAAAATTCGTGAAAGATTAGGAACGCCAAAAAATAGATTATCCCGTAGGACAGGCATCTTGCCTGTCAAGAGCATCAAAGGCAGGCGTCCCGCAGAGTCCTTAGAACGTAGAGATGCTCCAGACAAGGGGACAAGGGGACAAGGGGACAAG
>NZ_JADEWY010000093.1 GCF_015207375.1 Coleofasciculus sp. LEGE 07092
CGCCGAAGTCTCCCCTGCACCCCAGCTCCCCACTCCCCATTCCCTTATCAAGTAATTAGACCAGACCGAAGAGCATGAACGGCGGCTTGAGTACGGTCATCTACGGAGAGTTTGTTGAGGATATTGCGGACGTGAGTCTTTACCGTACCGACGGTAATGTATAGTTTTTGAGCGATCGCTACGTTACTGCATCCAGATACAATCAATTCTAGAACTTCTAATTCCCGTTCTGTCAGGGGATAGGCTTGTAAAAGCTGCTGGTACTGCGGTTCTACGGCTTTAATCTTGACAGTTTCAGACTCAGGTGCTGAGTTCATTTTTGGTGTACCTCGCCGTACCTGTCCCAACACGATACTAGCAATCGCTGGATCGATCCAGGAGTTTCCTTCATTGGTCGATTGCAGGGCTTCGACAAGTTGCTCAATGCCAATATCTTTCATACAGTACGAATCTGCACCAGCGGCAAAGGCAGCTAGCACCGCGTCTTCACTATCATGCAGCGTTAAGATAAGAATCTTTGTTGCTGGCTCCCCAGCTTCGCTCTGGCTTTGTCTAAATTTTCGGGTTAGCTCGATACCATCCATATCGGGAAGACCGATATCGACAATGGCTACATCCGGTTTATAACTTTCCAGCACATTCAAACCGCTAACGGCATTGGCAGCTTCACCCACCACCTGAATCCCTACCTGTTCTTCTAAGGCTGCCTTTAGACCGACTCGCGTGAGGTTGTGGTCTTCAATGAGAACAACACGCATATCTCTTTCCACCGATATAGTTTAAAAATGGGGTTGTCCAGATTGTGGCAGATGTTTCAGGACAGCTACATCTATCGATAGTATCAAGGACGACTAAAGGCATATAGATCAATTGCGGCAATTTAAACCGAAGGATAGAAAAAGTCCGCACCCTTTTTCTCTCTCATGGATGAGGGCAACGAGGGCATTGTCTGCTTAAAATTCGAGAAATCTGTCTATCTGTCTGTCGATAGAGATTCGGTAATGTTGCAAGAGTTTGTTTCTCTAAACTCAGTACTCCGGCATAAAATTGGGGTTGGTAAGGGTAAATAGCGATGCAGAGTAAGATTACAGTTAACACTCAGGTGGAAAAAAGGTCTTTCATCCAGATGGAGCTGTCTCGTCAGGCAGCTCTCGTTAACGAACAGCGAAACATCAATTTGACTCGCTCGTTACCTCATGGGAAATTAGAAGCAGTCCTACTACTGTAAGGTGTAAGGAGGCAGAAGGCAGAAAAATTGTATAGTAAGCGATTGAAACTGAATAGTTATTTCCGCTATGCTATACCACCTATTAATTGAGTCCATTGCGTTAAATTTGGAGACAATAATTATAAAACTAAAACTATCTCAAAAATCTCAAAAATTTTGGCAATCAACTTTCAAATTGAAACACTATCTTTTAACTAACGACGGGACTGTATGAATCCTCGCAATTCTCAAACCGATCGAATTCTAGCTGTCGATGACTCTCCTGATAATTTATTTCTGATTCAAACAATTTTAGAAACAGAAGGATATGACATCAGTTTGGTGAGTAATGGCAGTGAAGCTTTGGCTGAGGTCGAAAAATATCCGCCTGATTTGATTTTGCTGGATGTGATGATGCCGAACATGGATGGTTATGAAGTGACTCGGCGAATTCGTCAAAATTCCAGTTTGTCATTTATTCCCATTTTACTAATTACTGCCTATGAACAATCTAGCGCCATTGAGGGGTTAGATGCTGGGGCTGATGATTTTATCCGCAAGCCAGTTGATGTCGGCGAACTATTGGCAAGAGTGCGATCGCTGCTGCGACTCAAGCATAGTATTGATCAGCAAGAGCAGTTAGCTCGCCAACGAGAAGATTTTGTCTCTCGTCTGACTCATGATCTGCGAACTCCGCTAGTGGCAGCCGATCGGATGCTGAATCTAATGGAAAAGGGTGCCTTTGGAGAACTGCCGCCTTCAACAACAGAGGCGATTACTGCCATGGTTCAAAGCAACAAAAACCTGCTAGAAATGGTGAATACGGTATTAGAAGTCTATCGCCACGATGCCGGGTCTAAACTATTGACATTTGTCCCCGTTGATGTTGGAGACATTGCCAAAGACGTGATTCAAGAGCTAAAACCGTTGGCGTCTGAAAAAGAACTGGCATTGACACTGGACTTTAAAGAAAAAAGTGACACTGTTAGTTTTGAAGTCATGGGCGACCGCTTAGAACTCCGCCGAGTTCTCACCAACTTGATCGGCAATGCCATCAAATTCACTGAGACTGGCTCGGTAGACGTTCGCTTGAGGATTACTCCTGCCACCCCCGATAATCAGGAAGAACCTCCAGCTTGGATAACGGTTGTCGTACAAGATACCGGAGCTGGCATCTCTCCAGAGGTAAAAGCCACCCTCTTCGAGCGGTTCCGTCAAGGCAAACATAAGCGCTCAGGAAGCGGTTTGGGGCTGTACCTTTCCCGTCGAATTGCCGAAGCTCATCAGGGAAAGATTGAAGTTGAAACGGAGGTAGATAAAGGTAGTGTATTTACCCTCTATCTGCCAGTGCTAACCCAGGCAAATTCTAAACGTTGACCCTTGATGGTGCATCTTCAAGAAAAAAGGCAGCTCCCCGCTTTCTCAGAAAAGTTGGGGACTTGAGGCTTAAGCTGGACACCGGGCTGCATACTGGCAAGCAGGCTCGTCAACTGTCCCATCGCGTTCAAACCCTCTACCAGCGATTGTTTGAAGGCGTACCGATTGGGCTTTACCGGATACTCCCCACCGGACAAGTGTTGGAAGCGAATCCTGCTTTGTTGCATTTGTTCGGGTATACCAACCTGCAAGGGTTATTAGACGTGGGTATTGCCCAGCACTCTGCCGATGAAGAAGCTTATCAGGTATGGCAGCACCAACTCAATTCTGAAGCTGTGTTGCGAGACTTTGAAATGCCTATGCGTCGCTGTGATGGTACGGCAATCTGGGTGCGCCACAATGCTCGTTCTATTCGGAATAAGGCGGGTGATATTTTATACTATGAGGGCCCGTTAACCTTTTACTCAGGGTAAGAGCATCTCAACCAGGCTTGACAAAAGCAACATATTGATGAAATTACTACTTGTAGAATAGGCTTCTGCCTGTATTTGTCTGCTAAGACAGGCAAGATGCCTGTCCTACGAAAAAGTAGGTTAACCTGTTAAGGCAGCTTTATTGACTTTACTTCCATTGCTATTATTATTTACAGGTAGCTCCGATATAGATGTTTCTTCTATCTCGTCTAAGTCATCTTCTCCATGACTAGCTTGGATGTTGCACCGCTCTGCACTATAGACATAGACTCCTCCTGTTTCAATTTTATAGACCCAAGCGTGGATATCGAGTTGACCTTTGTAGAGTTTGGAGTGGACCACTGGATAAGTCCGCAGGTTCTCAATTTGAGTGAGGACATTTTCCTCAATTGCAGCATTTAGAAGGTCTTCATATTCATAATTATGATAGTTTTCCTTAATAATCCGGCGTGTGGCTTCTGCATATTTTAACCAATCGTAAACTAAGGGCATTTCTTCGCTTAAGTTGCCGATTTGCAATAGTCCTTTGACTGCACCACAGTGGGAGTGACCGCAGACTATAATATGTTTAATGCCTAAAGCTTCGATGGCATACTCAATGGCAGCACCTTCTGCACCCGTTGTTGCCCCAAAAGGAGGAATGATGTTACCAACATTACGAATAATAAACAGTTCGCCCGGTTCTGTTTGAGTCAGTAGATTCGGATCGATCCGAGAATCACAGCAAGTGATGAAAAGGATTCTGGGGTGCTGTCCTAACGAGAGACGCTCAAATAGCTCTCGGTGGGTGCTGAAGTAGTTGGTTTGGAACTGGTGTACACCTCTAAGTATCTTCCGCATACAGCAATATTTTCCTGGTAGAGCAAAAATCTCCCTTTACTTTAGCGGATTAACTGGAAAGGGTAATCCATTTTTTGCATCAATCGTAATGAGGCAATGCTAAATGTGCATTCTGGGTCTATATCACTGATTTTGTTGAAATTCAGTAGTAAATTTTACTGCGCTTTATGTTGTTACAATTTTTGAGTTTAATAGTTGAGTAGAATCTGCGATCGCTCTCCCAAAAGTCAGCCTTCTTGGAGCATCCACACCAGTATTCCCAGAATTGTCTCAAAGCGTTAGCAGCGGACAGCAGGTGCGGGTAATCCTGTTGCAAGTCCCGTCGCCAACTCCCAAGCAATTGGTTGGATAGCGATCGCTTAAACTAACAAATTGAATCTTCCCCTTACCCACCCTCACCAATATCAACAGACCAGCACACGGTAGTAACATTAACAATGCCCTGTACACTTGTAACAATACTGGGCTTAACTTGTTATTTTGTCTGCACTGCCCCTCGTGCAAAAAGGTTTAACAGACCTACCCAACTTAACCCTGTTGGCGGGTTTTGTGCTCGCTTCTATTGAATCGGCTACCAACTGATTCAATCCATTAGTTCAGTATTCCAGTTTGATTCTTGGATTCTGGTATCTAGCTCTCGGCATTGTCTAGATAATTGATCCATTTGCGTTTGCAGTTCGGCAACATTAACCGTACTGAAAGACTTGATTTCAGATGCACCATACCGAACTTGCTGATAAGCGGCTGCCTCTACTAGAGAATTATATACACTGCGCTTGAGCAAGAGTGTATCTCTCTGTGCCAACGCATCTGATAGAGTCATGCCTTCTTCGAGAGTTGTCAGTGAATTGGTTTTATTGATTCTCTTGATCAAGTCTGTCAGTTCATTTACTGTTGTGTCTAATTCAGCAATCAGTGCTTGCGGCTGTTCTGGAGGTGTTTCTCCTTCCTGGACTTTAGCGCTTCTGACTAATCTTTGCCGCAACTGCTCTATTCTTTTTTGAGAATCTGCTCTCAAGATTAAAGCTTCAGCCAGTTTCATTTCTAGTCACCTCCTATCTCAGTAGTAAGGTGGGAACAAACCCACGCTACTGTTTATTAATGCAGTTCAGTTCCACCCTTGCGAAGCAGGTAGCGATCGCTAATCAACTTCAGTACAACTCTTCCAATTTCCGGATGCGTCCTCTCAACCAAAGGTTGCACGACAACACCCTCCATCATGCAATCTGGACAAACTACACTATCAGCATTGTTGAACTGAGATACCGCCTCCCAACTGTAAGCACCGATATAGAGTACGGGGACTCTGGGCAAGGAAAATTCTTCACAAAACGCTACAAAATCGCTGTAGTTAAGGAACTTTCCGCCGTGACGTACAGCAAATACAGCAATTCCGATATTGCCATTTTTCAAGCCATACTTGATATCCTGTACGCCGTAAATTTCCCCGAATACCTGAGTTTCTTGCGGCAGTTTCTGTAAAAGTGCATTCTCGTTGTACGCTCGAATGTAGACTAAAGTCTTATTCGCTGCGCTGTTGTTCCAGAAGTAGCTGTGGCTACCGATGTGTGTTGTGCCATCAGCCTCCACTAAAACGGTAAAGTTAGTACCGTGAAGCTTCTCTGTCACTACCACGTTTTCGCCGTCAATTAGCACATCTTTGTACCGCTTGAGCTTTTCCGGGCTGGGGAACTTGTATTGCCCGATCGCAGTTTCCACATCCCCATTCATCACCTGAGGAATAGGGTATTCGTATTTGGTCACCCCAAAGTACTCGGTGTAGTCATCTCCGACATTTCCCGTAAAGTTCTCACCTACAGGAATGAGCAACCCTTCAGAGAAAATACTCCGGAGTTTAGCCGCCCGCAGCTTCTTGGAATAGTAGGGACGAATACCGAACTCATCTAGGAAGCGATCGGGAATAACGCTATCAATAGGAAAGTAAAACGCCAAGTCTCCAAGTTTAAAGTTACCCTTCGCCGTGATGACCTGATATGCCATCCCTTCAAAAGTGGCAATGTCCAATCTATCAGCATTGGGGTGAGAATTAATGCTGTTGATTTTGACAACTTCAACTTTAAAGATGCTCATATCTCACTTCTCAAGCGTAGGGTTGGCAATGCTCACATAACTGGGGTAGCCTTGCTAAAACATGAAGTAAGCTCCTGTCTGCAAGCCGCTAGAATTGGGTAGTCATCGTTATACTACAAATATAATACAAGTTTAACTGTCTCTCCTGCTGTCGTCAAGGCATCATCATCAAGTTGTTGGCTAATTCACATAGCTTGACTCACATTTTGCACCTACCCGATGACCCGCCAGGGATTCAAATCCCTGTTGGCAGTAGGTGGGATACAGCTTGCTGAAAGAGCACAGGACTTACGCAAATTTCCCTGTAAACCGCTAAATGTAGGGGTACGATATATCGTACCCCTACCAGATGTAGAGTCTGTGCGTAAGTCCTGAGCAAGTAGGGTAGGAGCATTTCCCACCCTAATTTGCGTCTTTACTTGTCGATGCCTTCGCCTAAAACAAAGCGGACAAAGCGACGGACTTGGATATTTTCACCGAGTTGAGCGATCGCTTGCTTCACCAATTGTTCCACCGTGATGTTTTGGTCACGAATGTAAGGCTGATCCATCAAAGACATTTCTTTCAGACGTTTGTCAATTCGTCCCTGAATAATTTTTTCTTTGATTTCATTTGGTTTATTCGCCAAGTCATCCCGTCCTATTTCGATTTCTTTTTCCTTATGGACTATTTCGGCTGGGATGTCTGCTACCTTGACGTATTCCACATTCGGACAAGCCGCAATTTGCATAGCGATGTTCCGCACGAGAGTTTGAAACTCCTGAGTGCGAGCGACAAAATCAGTCTTGCAGTTCACTTCTACCAGTACACCGATTCTACCAGCAGTATGAATATAGCTACCAATCAGTCCTTCTGTCGCCACGCCGGGTGGTGAACATGTGCGAACAAAGTTCTTCTGCCGCAGCCATGCGATCGCTTGAGTCAAATCACCATTTGTTTCTTTCAGCGCCTTCTTGCAGTTCATCATGCCAGCGCCAGTTTTTTCGCGCAGCTTTTTGATGACTTGTACAGATATTTCTGTCATCTTTCCATCTCCCCAAATGTTGTAAAACTATCTCCCCGTGAAGAAAGGATCACCCAAAGTCCTAGCCAATTCACCGTGATAGCGATTACTCATCAGTCATACTGGGGCTTTTGTCTACAAACAAGGCAGTAGACTTGGTAATCTTACATCTTGCACCATTGTCAGTAAATCCGAAAACCAGCCCAGAGTTAAAACTCCGGGCTAATAGCTTAAGTCCATTGCAACTGATAACTTGCACCTTTGTCGATAAGCCCGAAAATCCGCCCAGAGTTAAAACTCCGGGCTAATAGCTCAAGTCCATTGAAATGGACTGAAAGTCTTGTAGAGTCAGTATTTAGTCCTCATAGCGAGGACTTATCGCTCATACCTAGAGAGCCTTATTGAAGAGAAACCTTAGCGCCAGCTAATTCTAGCTGTTGCTTGATTTCTTCGGCGGCTTCAGGTGCGATCGCTTCTTGCACGGTTCTTGGTGCTGACTCAACAAAATCCTTGGCTTCCTTCAACCCTAACCCTGTTAGAGTTCGTACTACCTTCAGAATCGCAATCTTCTTATCAGTAGGAACTTCTTCCAAAATCACATTAAATTCCGTGGGTTTTGGGGGTGGCGGCGGTGGTAAATTATCCTGATTAATTTCCACGCCTATGAACTTTTGAGGGGAAGCATTAACACCAAAGGTTACTTCAACTTGCTTAACCAGTTCAGAAGTTTCAATCAGCGTTAAAGACTTTAGTTTCTCCAGAATTTCTATAGTTTTAACAGACATAGTTTACCTCCGACATCTTGGTCGATTTATTGAATTAATTGAGTGGTAAAATCACTTCATGAGGTAGATATTTTTGCCATTCATCTACTCGTCATGTTTTTATACTACATAAATACTACAATTATGTCAAGGGACTGAACAAAACTTTTTTTCGAGGGCGATCGCCCTACCATCTTGCACCCTTCTCCGTAAACACCTCTTACCCGTCAAGAACTTAAGTTTTACAGCAAGCTTGGCTATCTCTACCCCAGTTGCGTCACTCCAGGAAAATAAAAATAGCAGCCAACTGATGAAAGCCCTACTCAATGGAGAATAGAGCGATCGCTTGCCTAATAGAAACCTATGTCTTAAGCCTTTATACTGAAAGTCTATCGGTGTAAGGCTTTCAGTATTTAATCTGGCGAGAGTGACGCCCGTGGGATAGTCCGTTACGACTGCTGAGATCCCTTAGACTCTTCCCCATCAGTCTGTTGCGAATCTTGCTTGAAATAATCCTGATCGTTTTTCTGCCAAGTATTAAGTATATCTTTAATCAGAAGTTCGTTAATCCAAATCTTGAAAATAATCACTAATGGCACAGAAAGAAATACACCCAGAAAACCAAAAAGACTGCCGAAAACTACCACCGCTATCAATGTGACTGCCGGCAGTAAATCTACCTGTTTTTTCATAACATAAGGCACTAGAATATATGCCTCAAACTGCTGAATTATCACGTATAAGCCTATGACAGCAATTCCCTTCCACCACGGACCATCGAGAAGGGCAACTGCCAGTGGTGGAAACACGCTCAACGTGGGTCCGATATTCGGGATAAACTCCAATAAACCTGCCAAAACAGCATTGGCTAACGCCAGTGGTACATTCAAAATTGACAAACCAATAAAAGTTACCACACTAATAACTGCCATATCGATGAGCGTCGCTGTCATCCAGCCAACGAGTGTGTCTTCACACTCAGAAAGAATCTCATCGGCACGCCGGCGATAAAAGCCAGGAAACAACAGTATCAAACCCCGTCGGTAAGCGCTGGGATTGGCAACTAGCATGAGAATAAGAACCAAGACTAGAAAAACTTGCAGGAAAATTGTCAGCAAATCGGAGAACCAAGTGTAGGCATTATTCAATAAGCGAGTTGCAAACGGTTGGATTTTTGGGAAGATATCGCCAATGCTACCGATATTGATCAGTTGCTCTGGAAGTCGGGTTTGCACTTGGTTGAACCAGCCGCGCAGACTCTCGAAAATGGTAGGCACAAGGTTGCCTAGTTGTTCCACTTGTTGAGCAAAAGATGGTCCAATTAGTCCAAGGAGAAGTGTTAAGATTCCCAGTAAGGTAATCAGTGTTAATGCGATCGCAATGCCTCGCTTGGCTCCTTGTCGCTGAAGCCATCCCACGACTCGGTTTAAGACGACTGCAAAGACGACTGCTGCAAAAATCAGCAAAAGTATTTGCTTTAGCCGCCACAGAATATAGAGAGAAACTGCAAAGGCGAGAAAACCGATCAATTTCCCTAAACTCACCAGTTTACCTCCAATTTTCGGGGATTAAGAGCGGTCGTGGTAACTTTAGTTTGTTTGAGTTCCCTGTGTCAATCCAGATGAGTTGGCTGATTGACTGGCAAAAGTCCAGCGTCCTCACCCCCAACCCCTCTCCCAGAAAGCTAGGATGAGGGCTTTCTGGGAATTCTGAGTTAGAGTGGGTTTTTAGTGGGTCAGGGCAGACATTTGTACGGCAGACTGGGGTTAAATCGCAACTTAAGTACTATAACTGCGTCCATTGGTTAGTAGCTCGATTTTTTCTTTTAAACTAACAATCCAACACAACAACCAGGTTAGTGTATGAACTCGTTAGTCGGTAAAACCTTACAGGGCGGCAAATATACTCTAGAGCAAGAGCTGGGACGAGGGGGCTTTGGTGTAACGTTCAAAGCCACCCATCACTACTTAGGGCAGGTAGTGGTGATTAAAACCCTCAATGAGTCCATGCATCTACACCCAGATTTTTCCCGCTTCCAGCGATTGTTTCAGGATGAAGCGCGGCGACTGGCATTATGCATCCATCCCAATATTGTCCGGGTGAGTGACTTCTTTATAGAAGCAGGGTGGCCCTACATGGTTATGGATTACGTGGAGGGGCAAACGTTGCAAGCGTTGGTGCTACAAGGAAAACCCCTAAGCGAAGCCACTGCCATCCATTACATCCGGCAAATTGGGGAAGCGTTAAAGGTAGTCCATCAAAAAAGCTTGCTCCATCGAGATATTAAACCCGCCAACATTATCCAGCGTCAAGGCACTCACGACGCGGTGTTAATTGACTTTGGAATATCACGGGAATTTTGGCTCGACTCCAGTGTGACTCATACAAATATGCTTTCTGAGGGCTACGCTCCCCTCGAACAGTATTTAATCAAAGAAAAGCGAACCCCCGCCTCAGATGTCTACGGTTTAGCCGCAACTCTCTACACCCTGCTAACTGCTAAAATTCCGACGCCAGCGGTGATTCGCGATCGCCAACCAATGCCTGCTCCCCGTGAGTTGCAACCCCAGTTGACTGCAGGGGTGAATCAAGCCGTTATGCGTGGGATGGCAGTTGAGGCGCGTTACCGCCCGTCAGGGGTTGAAGAGTGGCTGTCCCTACTACCCAAGGTTGAGTTTGATCTAACTCACAATACTCCTACATCCGTTCCGACATCCAGCCATACTAGCGCCACCATCCATTTACTGCCCCAAGAGCAAACCCTTGTGCAACAAGACTCTCAGCCAACAGTCTCTGCCCCGTTTTATCGGCAGTTGAAGACTCCTGGTATTTTAACGGGGGTGGCTGCGGCGATCGCGATCAGTTTAGTTGCTTGGGGTATTGCTTGGTCAAATTCTCGGCAATCCTCAGCCCCACCTGATACCGAACCCTCAGTCCCAACCGTGGTAGAGCCTGCTAATTCTGACAGTGAGACTGAGGCAAATAATCAAGGTCAAAAAAGTCCGCAGGAGACGGTTGAACCTGTCGGGGAGAGCAATCCCACCACTGCACCTCAAAAACCCACTCGCAGGTTTTTTCCTAAAAAATCGGACACCCCAGTCCAGTCGTCTCCCGCACCTGTAAAGGAATCCCCAGCACCGACTCCTACCGCCTCACCAACTCCCGCCCAGCCGGTGTCTCCTGTCGAGAGTAAAACGCCTGCTTCTTCCTCAAAACCCAATCCCACTCCCGCCTCTTCCTCTACTGAATCTCAATCACCAAAAGCCACAGAAGCACCAGAACCTTCTGTGCCATCGGAGCCAGTCAGCGAACCGACACAAGAACTCAAGAGAACACCCCCCCCACCGGAAGCCCCTCTACCCAAAAAACCCGAACCGACTCAGGCTGAAGGCGAGAATCTTTGAATGAGGAAATACGGTTTAGCTTTGCATACGACTAGCCCCCAACTGGGGTTAGCTATCAGTAAGGGTGTGGGTGACACTCGCTGTTCAACCTGGGACTTGGGGCGGGATACCTCAAGTTATTTGCACCAGTATTTGACTGAGTTTCTGAGTCCGCAGACTTGGGCAGATTTGGCGTTTATTGCCGTCGCCAAAGGACCAGGGGGTTTTACGGGGACTCGGATTGGGGTGGTAACTGCCCGGACACTGGCACAGCAGTTGGATATTCCTTTATTTGCGGTTTCGACTCTGGCGGCGGTGGCGTTGTCGGTGATGAAAGATAGAATTGACCAAAAGGCGATCGCTTTACAAATGCCTGCTCGACGGGGACAGCTATTTACGGCTATTTATCAGGTATTGCCCGATTGTGTGGGGCTGACGCCACTCTTGTCGGATACGGTAATGACGCCGGATAGTTGGCAGCAAGTTTTAGAGGGTTTAGAGATACCTTACCAATTGGTTGATGCTCCGGCAAATTTGGGAATGACTGCCGTGAGTGTATTGGAGCTAGCTTATTTAGATTGGCAACAGGGAAAGCGCCCCGACTGGTCCGAGGCACTGCCATTTTACGGACAGCATCCAGTAGAGCTTTAAGTTTTTTTTGCGATCATCTCTCCAAATTTTAGGCACAATTGATGGTGCTAGCAGGATCTCTATACAAAACGAAAGACGCTGACAATCAACAACTTCCGATGTTAATCAAATCTCTTAACTGATTCATACTGAGAAAATGTCAAGTCTAGGGCAGATGGTGGCAGGTGTAGCCCACGAAATCAACAATCCCGTCAGCTTTATTTACGGTAATATTTCTCCGGAGCGATCGCAACGACGCCCTACCTCATAATATAAGTTGGTTCAACGAGAGTGAAGGTTAACCCATACCATGAAGAGTGCATTCCGCAGACTATCCCTTGCCAGTACCTTTTTACTGACATTTGCCCTAGTCACCTACGGAACTATACCAGCAGCCAAGGCACAAAACAAATATCCACCCCAGGTTGTCACTAACTATATGAGAGGTTGCCAGCAAAGTGCGGTGAATGGCGGGTTGTCCGAAGCACAGGCAGAGAGGGTGTGTGCTTGTACTATTAATCGGTTTCAAGCTCGGTTTACTATTGAGCAGTTCAGGGAACTGCTCCAACGAGCCAGAGAAACTGGGGGACAACCCCAGGAATTAGTTGAGATTGGGCAAGCCTGTGCCCAGGAAGTGTTCAGATAAGGGTACGTCAGACAAGTTGTATTATTTTGTGAGTTGCTCGGCTTGATACTTGTCTCAAATGGTACAGCCTACACCCCAGAAATCTATCCGGGAACGCTTGAATATCTCCAGGTTAGCGATCGCTCATCCCTGGCTAACGGTGGGTTTTTGGATCGCTGTGACGGTGGCGGGGCTATTTGCTTTTAGCAGTCTCAAATACGCTTTGTTCCCGGATATTACCTTTCCTGTCGTAGTGGTTCAGGCTCAAGCCCCTCTCGAGACGGCTCTAGAAACCGAGGAAACCCTCACCAAACCCATTGAGCAACAACTCCAATCTCTAAAAGGCATCGGCGACTACCGCTCCTCAACCTATTCAGGTCGAGCTATTTTTAACTTGGGTTTTGATGTAGGAACAAACTTGGAGGAAACCGTTGATCGCGTTGAAACAGCAATTCAAGACGCCCAACTACCGTCAGAAACCACCTTCGAGGTCATTCCCCTTAACTTAAACGAATCTGCTACAATTAGCTACGCGATTCAAAGCGATCGCCAAACCCTCGACGAATTAATCCAGATTGCCCAAGGGCAAATCATCCCCCCCATTGCTCAACTGCCAGGAGTTTTGAGAGTAGATCTTCTAGGCAGTTCCCAGGAACCGGAAAACCAGGAAACCCCTTCAGATGCTGAAGCCAACATTAATTATCCTGCAACCTTAGTCCGCTTTAATGGTCAAGATGCTGTAGCATTCCGAGTGATCAAGCGCGGTGATGCCAATACGTTGGATGTAGTCAGCCAGGTACAAAAAGCTGTCCAAAAACTACAATCCGATTTCCCAGACGTGCAACTGGTTTTAGCCGAAACTCAGGCTGACTACATCCGCGAAGCCACTCAATCCACGATTGACGCTCTGCTGCTGGCAATTGTTTTGGCAGTTTTAGTCATTTATCCATTTTTGCGCAATGTTCGGGCAACCCTGATTACCGCCCTAGCAATTCCCATATCCCTGTTAGGCACCTGCATCGTTATGGCGATCGCTGGGTTTAACCTAGAAACAATCACCTTGTTAGCCTTGGCGTTAGTGATTGGCATTATCGTAGACGATGCGATCGTAGATGTGGAGAACATTGCCAGACACATCGAAGCTGGAGAATCTCCGCGACAAGCTGCCATCACGGGAACCGACGAAATCGGGCTTACCGTTACCGCCTCAACCCTCACTATTGCTGCTGTCTTCCTACCCGTTGCCTTGATGGAAGGCACTATTGGTCAGTTCTTCAAACCCTTTGCACTCACTATATCAGCAGCCGTTCTCATTTCCTTACTGGTTGCCCGAACCCTATCGCCTGTGCTTGCCGTTTGGTGGCTGAGGAGACGGGGAGATGGGGAGCGGGGGAGACTTCGGCGTGAGCGCTCAGTCGAACGCAGGGGAGCTGGGGAAAATTCTGTAGAGACGAGATATATCGCGTCTGGTGGCTTTCTGGGAGTGTATCAAAACTTGCTCAGATGGTCGCTTAACCACCGAACTATTGTAGTAGGATTGGCACTCATCAGCTTTGTTGCCGGGGTTGCTTTGATTCCGCTAATACCCAAGGGCTTTATTCCCAAACTCGATCGAGGCGAGTTCAATGTTACTTACACATCCCCCCTACCGCAATTATCGAATAATCCGGCAGAGCAAAATGCTTTAAATCCTTTCCCCTCAGAGGAAAGTCTAGCGCCAACTCCTGAGATTGCCCCCAGTCCATCGCCGGAAAGCTCTCCTGCCGATAACGGCGACTCGCTTTTCGGTGAAGGGTCTTTTGATTGGCTGACTGATTTAGTTCAATCACCCACCAGAATACTCTTAAATCGCTCCCGCACGGTAGCCGATCAGATTGAAGCAGTACTTTTGGACTCCCCAGCAGTAAAATCAGTTTTTACTATCGTAGGATTTCAGGGGGAACCCAATAAAGGGAAGCTCCATATCGAACTCGATAAGGCTCACGAATTCACAACTGCCCAAGTGCAAGACCAAATTCGAGCCGCTTTGCCGGACATTGATAATGTCACTATTAGTATTGAAGATATTCAGTTTGTGGATATGGGGGATGAAAAACCCCTTCAGGTTGCCCTGGTTGGAGAGGATTTAGCAGTTCTGAGTGACACCGTTCGAGAACTGAAAACTCGTATTGAGAAATTACCAGGATTTGTGGATGTAGCGGTGACGGGTTTGGTCGAGGCTGACGATACAATTAACAAAATCGAGCATCTGAATAGTCAGCGAGTTGCTTTTCTCACGGCTAACCTCAGCCAGGGGCAAACCATCGGCAATGCAACGGATCAAGTGATTTCTCAAGCTCAAGCTGTTTTACCCCCCAGCGTGACTTTAGACTTGGAGGGAGAATCGGCTCTCAGCAGCCACGTTTTGGAAAGTTTTGGTTGGACACTGGCGCTATCGGTTAGCTGTATGCTGCTAGTACTGATCTTGCCCTTCGGCAGATTGTTAGAGCCGTTAGTGGTGGGGTTGTCGCTGCCTCTATCTATTGTGGGGGCAATGCTGGCGCTGCTGATTACTCAGAGTGATTTTGGCATGATTTCCTTAATCGGTCTAATTTTTCTGCTGGGACTGCTTGACAAAAATGCACTTTTACTCATGGATTACGCCAACCTGCTGCGTAAATCGGGTATGAATCGCACTGAGGCACTGGTGAAAACGGGTATGGTGCGTATGCGACCGATTTTGATGACAACAGCTTCGACTATTTTGGGAATGCTACCGATCGCTTTAGGACTGGGGGCTGGGGCAGAGTTGCGACAACCAATGGCGGTAGCGATTATCGGCGGATTGATTACCTCTACTCTTCTCAGCTTAATTGTCGTGCCAGTACTCTACAGTCTACTTGATGATTTTTGGGTGCATAGTCTCAAACGGCGGAGGTTCGGCTGATGGCAATCCGCGCCTTTGTGACGGGAGGGACGGGGTTTGTGGGGGCGAATATAGTGCGATCGCTTCTTGAGGAGGGTTATGAGGTACGGTGCTTGGTTCGTCCGAGTAGCCGACTTGATAACCTTCAGGGTTTAGATGTAGAAATTGTTAAAGGCGATATAAACGACCCGACTTTGTACCAGCAGATGCAGGGGTGTCCGGTACTTTTTCACGTGGCGGCGCAGTATTCCCTCTGGCAAGCTGACCGGGATCTGGTTTACTACAATAACGTCTTCGGAACCCGCAATGTCCTGTGGAATGCGCGTCAGACTAAAATTGAGCGTATTGTCTACACTAGTTCCGTTGCTGCCATTGGGGTGGGTACACCTGGGACAGTGGTTGATGAAACCCATCAAAGTCCCCTAGAAAAGTTGGTAGGTCATTACAAGAAATCTAAGTATCTCGCAGAACGGGAAGCTAAACAAGCCGCAGATTCCGGTCAAGATATCGTTATTGTTAATCCTACCAGTCCCATTGGGGCGATGGATATCAAGCCGACGCCTACGGGGGATATTATCTTGCGCTTCCTGCGCCGCCAAATGCCTGTCTATGTGAATACGGGGTTGAATTTTATCGACGTGCGGGATGTGGCGCAGGGACACCTGTTGGCGTTGGAGAAGGGGAAAACGGGCGATCGCTATATTCTAGGAAATCAAAACCTTACCCTGAAAGCGCTACTTGAGCAACTCGCCCAAATTACAGATTTAGAAGCACCCGAACGGGCTATTCCTGCTTGGTTGCCGTTGAGTGTAGCTTGGATTGATGAGCAAATTCTCGCACCCTTGGGCAAAACCCCCTCTGTTCCCTTAGATGGCGTGCGCATGGCGTATCAAACGATGTACTATGACGCCGCAAAAGCAGTACAGGAGTTGGGTTTGCCGCAAACGCCCATTACAATTGCCATGCAGGATGCCGTAAACTGGTTTGTGGCTCAGAACTATGTTGATATAGGTTGATAAGATAGTGTTTTGTGTTCAAAAATCCGAAATTTTGCGGTAAATTCGGTTAATGAGTTCAATATACGCAACAGATTTCTTGCACCTGATTGTGTATTTATTCCTCTTACCCCCCTAGCCCCCCTTATTAAGGGGGGAATATATAGTCAGTAAACCCGAAAACCTGCCCAGAGTTAAAACTCTTATCCAGTCGTCTTTAGACGACTTTAGCTATAAGACAGTGGTTTTAACCACTGGCGGGTTGTTGCCACTGGTGCAAGTTATGAGCTATAACAAATCTTCCCTCTCTCAAGAGAAGGATGAGCGAAGGATAGCCTTTGGCTAAAGTACACAAAAGGTAAGGTGAGAGGAGAAGCATGGGAATTCATTTACAACAAGCGTTAGAAGTCGGGAAATACTTGGTTGCACAGCGTTTGAAGGGTCGTAAGCGGTTCCCTCTGGTGTTGATGTTGGAACCTTTATTCCGGTGTAACCTCGCTTGTCCTGGTTGTGGCAAAATCCAGCATCCTAAGGAAATACTCAAGCAGCACTTAACCCCGGAAGAATGCTTTGCGGCGGTGGAAGAGTGCGGCGCACCCGTTGTCTCCATTCCTGGGGGAGAACCTCTATTACATCCCCAGATTGATGAGATTGTGCGGGGATTGGTAAACCGCAAGAAATTTATTTACTTGTGTACGAATGGGTTATTGCTGGAAAAGAGTTTGCATAAGTTCGAGCCGTCTCCTTACCTGACATTCAGCGTTCATTTGGATGGGTTGCGAGAGTTGCACGATAAGTGCGTTGATCGTCAGGGTGTTTTTGATAGTGCAGTTCAGGCAATTCGGGCGGCAAAAGCAAAGGGATTTCGCGTTACTACGAATACTACAGTATTTGAGGGAACTGACCCGCAACAAATCCAGGAGTTCTTTGATGTTTTGAGTACCTTGGGGATTGATGGCATGATGATCTCCCCTGGTTACAGCTACGAATGGGCACCGGATCAGGATCATTTTCTAAAACGGGAACAGACTAAGGCACTTTTCCGGGAAATCTTAGCACCTTTCAAGGCGGGTCAGAAAAATTGGAATTTCAATCACAATCCCTTATTTCTAGATTTTCTGATTGGGGAGAAAGACTATGAATGTACTCCTTGGGGAAGTCCCAGTTACAGTGTTTTGGGTTGGCAAAAGCCTTGCTATCTGCTGAATGAGGGGCATTATAAAACGTTTCAGGAACTGTTAGATAAAACTGATTGGAGTCAATACGGTCGCGCTAGTGGCAATCCTAACTGTGCTGATTGTATGGTGCATTGTGGGTATGAGCCAACCGCAGCAATGGATGCAATGGAGCCGGGGAATATTGCGCGATCGGTTGGAACGTTGTTGGGGATGAGTAAGTAGACTGTTAGGTGATGCTGGAGCAATGCTGTTACTGAGTTGTAGACAATACTATTTGAAAGCAACTTGGCATCAGCTTTGCCTACAGTCAGGTAGAGAGTATCTTCATTTTTAACTGCAAAATCAAATCGGCGAGTAGATTTATCGACTTCAACATGAATCCCCCATTCTCTTCTAACTTTGGGAGATGTTGCTTGTGGCATTAACAATAAGTTATGTTCATTACATAGGTGCTGGAGAAGCTTTTCCACCAGAGTTTCCATAGTTGTGCCGCCACGATTTTTCCTGGCATTACTGTCTAACCCTACTTCAACACCAATCACGTAATCCGGTATACTCTTGATTGTTCGGTTTTCCCCACTAAATAATTGAGCAAATTTAAATTAATTTCTATGTTTCTGTAATTATTTACAACCTTATCCCAATTAACGAAGTAGTTCCAAAGAGTTATCGAGTTCGTTAATGTATCTTTGAAGTATTGAAACACGTCGGTTGTGTTTGAGCAACCTAAATAGTGTTGGAAAACAGGATGAAATTTCATGAGTAGGTTAATACACAATTTAGTAGTTCATGATTAGAAGCTCATCAATCTGTCCTCGCTTTGAAGAATTGCTGTTAATATTTCGTGTTGCCTTCACTCGCTTAATCAAGTATCCATCATAGGCATTTTCAAAAAAATCGTCAGTTGCTTTTTCATTTTTTGGATCAGAATTACTTAACATTAATTTAGCTCCTTGTTTGTCCAACAATCTAAAAAAATCTCTCAAACGTAATTGCTCTGAATCATCAAATATTGCTTGAGAATATGCCGTAAAATTGGCAGTTTTACTAATGGGTCTATAAGGAGGATCGAGATAAACAAAAGAGCTGCTATTGACGACTTGCTCACAATCTCTAAAATCCCCTTGCTGAATCTGAGTTCTCTGAAGGATTTTGGCAACTGCCCTTAAATTACCTTCATCGCAAATCTTTGGATTTTTATACCGACCTGCTGGCACATTAAAATCACCTTTTGAATTCACTCGGAATAGACCATTAAAACAGGTACGGTTTAGGAATATAAGTTGAGCAGTTCTCTCAATCCATGCCGGATTATAGGATTGATTTTCAATCCCAGTGCGTTGAAAATTAAATTTTGATCGAATTAAATAGAAGTAGTCTTTCCGTTCTGTTTCTTCAAGGGATAAATATTTATATTCAATCTCTAACAGACGCTCAATTAAATCATTTACCTGTCTCTGTATCGTCTTATAAGCTAATATTAATTCTGGATTTATATCCGAAATAAAAAAATTATCAACTGGGTAAGATTGTGCGACATACAAGAAAACAGCCCCACCTCCCACAAAGGGTTCAATGTATCTTTTGATCGAACCACTCGCTAACTCATGTGGGAAAAATTGCTTTAATTGTTCAAGAAGTTGACCTTTGCCGCCCGCCCACTTCAAAAACGGTTTGACCCACCTTGAATTGCTTGTTACTCTTGTCATTGATAGCTAGGCGAAAGGGTTCGAGTTCAGTGTCGAGACAACCTACTTTAACGATTAACTGTCCCATTTGACAAGCGGTAACTAAACAATGCGATCGCTCAGGGAAATAATCGCACCCTCAACCGATTAGCTGACAGTGCTTTCAGCTACTAACTGCTCTTGCTCTTGGGAGAGGAAAGTTCCATCGATTCTCCCTCTTCCCCCACAGTGGCTAACCCTTCAGACGAGGTATAAGAAATGGTTCAGCAAATTTTAAGAGTGACGCAGGATACAGTTTTCAAACTCCATCCTGTTCAATCAACCCAGCTAACGGAAGAAGAACGTCACCCTGTCTCAGAGGGAACAACCTTCGAGATTGCCTCCTATGCTTATTCTGATGCTAGTGGTGACTTTGATGGTCATATTAAATTTGCCCTGAAAAATGACGTTATCAACGGCTTAAATACCTGGTTCGTCTACAGCTTGCATATCCAAGTCGAACTCGACGGCGAGGTAGTCTACCCGAAAGAAGATCAAGAAGCTGCCCCCATTCTGCGAGTCACTAAAAATACGCTGTTTAAACGCCTTCCCGTTCAGTCTGAAATGCTGCCTGCTGAGGAACTCTACAATGTTGCCGCAGGCAAAAGCTACACTCTCCATGGCTATGCCTATGCCGACTCCCGAGGTGATTTCAGCAGCCATATCAAGTTTTCCATAAGATACCCGCAAGACTATATCCGTAACTTAAATACCTGGTTTGTTTACGACAAACACGCTTATGTAGAGTTTGATGGCACGATTGTTTACCCGCCACAAGATCCAAATACTCCGATTCTCAGAATTACTGAAAATACTCTCTTTAAGCGCCGCCCACTTCAGTCGTCAGAACTGTCAGATCAAGAGGTTTACTCAATTTCCGAAGGCAGCACCTGGAAACTTCACTCCTTCGCCTATGCAACTCCCCAAGGTGATTTCAACGACCACATTAAATTTGCCCTCAAATATGAGAAAGACTATATCTGGAACCTGAGTACTTGGTATGTCTATGAAGGACACGCCCAGGTAGAACGCAATGGCGAAGTTCTCTATCCGCTACCACAACCTCCTTCCCCGCAACCCCAACCTTTTCTGGGTAGAAGCTTCAAACTTCCTGGAAATGTCAGCACCTTCTACACCGACCAACCGATTATTCCCGGTGGCAATTTCACTTGGGGGGAAGCCACCAAAAACGCAACGCGAATCCCAGAAAACGAAACAATTGTCAATAATATCATTGCCCTCGCCAGACAATTGCAGCGAGCTAGAAACCAGATTGACAGACCGTTTCAAGTCAATTCCTGGTATCGACCCCCAGCCATTAATCGGGCAGTGGGTGGCGCTCGCTATAGCCAACACCTTTATGGGAAGGCAGTAGATATTCAGGTGTCGGGATACAGTGGCAGGCGACTATCTAATGCCGTCATGTCTTGGTGGCCCGGAGGAGTCGGCATCTACAGTAACTTACCCAAGGTTGTTCACCTGGATATTGGTTCTAGGCGTATATGGGGATTTTAAAATTCGCGCCGCGAAAAGATGAGGATTGCGATCGCTAAAAGCAAGATGGTATAAACCAGAGCATAGACGGCGTGCCCTAGCAGTGTTAATGCTGGGGGGAGCAAACCATAGACTGCCTCATTCTTTAAATTCAAGCGTGATAAATCGGGTAAAACGAGGTAAAGCCCTTGAGTGAATGTCTCAATCGTTGAATTTTCGCTCAACCGACCCAACGCTACCAAATCGCGGCTTAAGTGTCCCATCAAATAAACCCCCAACGTCAGCAGCGTTGCTAGTAGGGAACTGGTAAAAACGCCAAATGTCAACGCTACTGCTGTTATCAAACTCAGTTCTAAAAACAAGTAAAGTGTTGAAATCAGAATGCTAAGGATGGGGTAATTAATTTGACTAAAACTGAGAAGAATCAGGTAGATAAATATCAGGGTAAAAACTAAGACAGCCAGCACCCCTAAGAGTCCTAAGTGTTTACCGATGATGAATTCAGCACGGGAAATGGGTTTGGGAATTAATACTAATACGGTACGCTTTTCGATTTCTTTATTAATTAAACTCGTACCGACAAATACAGCAACTACTACACCCAAAACACTAATGGCTGCCAAACCAAAATCTAAGAAAATTTTATCTTCTGTGCTTGCCGCCACTTCCGGTAGAAGCCGCAGGGCAATGACCAGCAGCAAAGCAAAAAAGCCAATAATATATAGGATGCGATCGCGCATCACTTCCCGAAAGCCATTTGAAGCAATCGTCCAGATTCTGCCAAACGTTTGGGTTTGCATAGTTTTGAAGCGTCTCTCTATTCTGACTCCTGATTTATCGAGTTGCAACGATTGGTTCAGCAACACCCCAACCCCTGGCAGGTTCGCATTTAACCTGGCTAATTGTGTTAATGCCCACATCTGTTTGTCGGTTCAGTTGAGTAATTTGACAAGGCTTGCTGATAATATACTCTTGAATCTGCGATCGCGGTCCTTGCCAAATTGCCTGTAGTTCTAAGTTATATCCAGAGTCTCTCAGGGAGATATTGTACCCTATCTGCCACAAATCATCTTCTTCAATCTCATTGGATGCCATTTCCTGCCTGACTTCGTTTGCCATTTCATTGAGTAGCTTTTCTCGCTCTGAAGGCAGGAGAGATCGCTCAACGTCTGACCAAGGTTTATTTCTTAACTGTTCCTCTATCCTAGACCCCATTAGATCTAAAATTGTAACTCCTCTCGGTAATCTTTCTTTTGATAATGGGGGTGGGGTTACGTTTATAACAAAAGCACTTCGATTGAAGTTATCCGTAAGGATAGTGGGATATTCAGTTAACCAATCTTGGGTTAGAAAATAAAACTGAAACCAGCAACTGAGAAGGAACTGGCTAGTAAATAGCCAAACCAGAGCTTGGCGGTACTCTGGGGGTGGCATTTTTAGCTTTAAATCGCTTCCCAGTATAATCGGTAATGCTGCAATTACGGCAGAAATTAGGGGCCAAAGAATTAATGCGGCTGCTAAGAAGTTACCCAGAATGAAACCAAAAATATAACCACAGATGACACCGCCGGCAATCCAAGGACTCAATGGAAAGCCACCAATCTTAAAGAGTTTATTCCCTGACGTCCACCAGTAAATTCCAAAAATTAAAAATATCCAACCCAAATGAATTAGCAGAAATTGTACTAAGCTTGTTGCTAGCCATGCCATTAACCAAGAAAACAGGTTAAGTAGAATTAAAGTCTGCCAAGAAAATGCTTTGGGTGGCTTGTATTTATCTAGCATCTTTCTCGAGCTAGATACCATCATTAGTGATGTATTTTTTAGAGTTTTGAACGACTTCATAATGGTGATTAATTGAATTGAATTGTGCTAAATTGGAAGAAACGTAGCAATAAAATCAACAAAATTGTGCTATAACTATAGGCGTTAGCTAGTAGAATTGCCAGGGCAGGATTCTGATCAAAGTGGGACGTTTTTACCGCCTCCTGACGATTAATTAATCCGGGTCGTCGCTGATTCAACAGTTTGGGTGCTGGTTTGAGTTCGTCGGCAGAAGCCTTTAACCAAGCTTTGAGTAATTGCAGCCCGAGTAGTTTAATGAAGAAGGTAAAGAAAAAAATAGCAGTCCCAACTAAAACTACTAAAGAATTCCAGCGATCGGGTTGCGGACCGATGAAGCGATCGAAAAAAATATAACTGACCAGTTGAGCTTTGACAAGACCGGGAAGTAGTTTTGCTAAGGCAAAAAAAGTTAACCAACCAAAAACCGTCGCGAATAAATTAATGGATGTTGCATACTCAACACTGGTTTTGCGGGTAAATTTTAACTTGCGATGCAAAACCCTGGCTTCCAGTGCGATCGCTACCAGGAGGAACAAGACTTGAAATAAAATCATCTCCAGGGGCAAAACGGCTTCTCTCATAAAAGTCTCTCCTTATCCGTTGCCGTATAGTATAGGGACTTTCTGCGTTTCGGTGAAGCTAGAAATTGGGGATCGAGTAACTTAGTCTAAGATAACAATGCAAATCTTTTAGAAAAGCCAACTCCATGAGCGCAGCTTCTACTCAACTCAAACACGAAGTCAAAGACCTTTCCCTTGCCCCCTTCGGCAAACAACGGATTGAATGGGCGGGACGCGAAATGCCCGTTTTGCGGCAAATTCAAGACCGTTTCGAGCAAGAAAAACCCCTAGCAGGTATTCGCCTAGTAGCTTGCTGCCACGTCACGACAGAAACGGCTCATTTAGCAATAGCTCTCAAGGCAGGTGGTGCTGACGCCCTACTGATTGCCAGCAATCCCCTCTCCACTCAAGATGATGTTGCCGCCTCTTTGGTAATTGATTACGGCATTCCTGTCTTTGCCATTAAAGGCGAAGATAATGCCACCTACAATCGCCACGTCCAAATCGCCCTCGACCATAAACCCAACATTATCATTGATGACGGTAGTGATGTCACCGCTAGCCTGGTCAAGGAACGGCAGCATCAGATGGGTGATATCATCGGCACCACCGAAGAAACCACCACAGGCATTGTCCGACTCCGGGCAATGTTCAATGATGGGGTTCTCACCTTCCCGGCAATGAACGTCAACGACGCTGATACCAAGCATTTCTTTGACAACCGCTACGGCACCGGACAATCAACTCTCGATGGCATTATCCGCGCGACTAACGTGCTGTTGGCGGGTAAAACAGTTGTTATCGCTGGATACGGTTGGTGTGGTAAGGGAACGGCGCTGCGGGCGCGGGGCATGGGTGCTAATATTATTGTCACCGAAATTGACCCCATTAAAGCAATTGAAGCGGTTATGGACGGCTTCCGGGTTATGCCCATGAGTGAAGCTGCACCCCAAGGTGACTTGTTTATTACCGTCACGGGGAACAAGCACGTTATTCGTCCAGAGCATTTCGAGGTGATGAAAGACGGGGCAATGGTGTGCAATTCTGGGCACTTTGATATTGAAATTGACCTCAAATCCCTCGCGGCACAATCGACTGAAGTGCGGCAGGTGCGGAACTTTACCCAGCAGTATTTCCTGAAAAATGGCAAATCTATTGTGGTATTGGGTGAAGGGCGTCTGATTAATCTAGCGGCAGCAGAAGGGCATCCTAGCGCTGTGATGGATATGAGCTTTGCTAACCAAGCTTTAGCCTGCGAACATCTGGTGACGAATAAGGGCAAGTTGGAACCCGGCATACACTCCATTCCCACTGAAATCGATAAAGAAATCGGACGGCTGAAGTTGCAGGCGATGGGTATCTTTATTGACGCGATGACCCCTGAGCAAGTTGAGTATAGTAATTCTTGGACTTCGGGAACTTAGATCACTCAGGGATTTCACCTGATTTCCAACAATTTGTTTCACCATTGTAATAAGTCGGCTTCCTGTAAAGTATTGTGACGGAAGCCGATTTTTTTTTCGTAAAACTTGTTCCTTCATTCCGAGTAACTAGTAAAGCTTAGAGTTTCCTACTGTTCTAACTAATGAGTTTGGGTCTAGCTAAAGACCTATACGTTAGTTGTTGCATTACCAGATGGTCATCAAAATCCGGCAACACTGATTGAAGATTTTAGCAGATGTCCAATGTTTATGAAGATCTAACTAACCTAATTCCCATTGCCCCTAAAACCTGCTAGAGTTGAGCAAATTTGTCAATTTACAGGAATTTAGTCTGACCCATTTTATGTTAAGACGGGTTTATAACTGGGTAATCGCTGGGAGTGAAACGCCCTACGGTAGTGGGGCGCTCTTTGTGCTAATACTAGGCTTTGGGATTTTGAAACTATTCTAAGTAAATATGGCTCGACTCTCCGTTGAACTACAACGTTATTTTTTAGAGGAAGAACGCCCACCACAGGTAAAGCTAGGGGATATTCTAGCCCTAGCTGGGGAGCGAATATTTGGTTTTCTATTCGTTATCCTGTCGTTGCCTTCGGCGTTACCAGTTCCGGCACCGGGTTATTCTATACCTTTTGGTATCGTCATGCTGATATTGGCAGTGCAGCTCATTTGGGGTGCGAAGCGTCCTTGGTTGCCCGAGCGGATGATGAACAATACAATGAAGCTGGAAACAGTACAGGGTGTGGTAAAGGGGGGGATTCCTTGGTTGCGGCGAATTGAAGCGATCGCACGTCCGCGCCTGCCTTATATTTGTACCAGTTTACCCGGTCGTGTCGCCATTGGTATAGCGATTTCCCTGATGTCGATTTCCATGATGATTCCGATTCCAGGAACCAATACTTTACCCGCTATAGGAATTTGGGTGACTGGCTTCGGCTTAATGGAAGACGATGGTGCCATTAGCTTAGGAGGATTAGTCCTTTGTGTGATGGGAGGAATTCTATCGATTTCAATTTTGCTGGCTGTCTGGTTTGGGGGTACTAGTCTCCTCGATTGGATTAAGGATACGCTGCGCTAGATAGGGTTAGAAGTCCGATTGAGCCCGATGTTGGGGAAGGGAAAAGGTTGAAAATCGGGATGCACCCTGAAAATATATGTTTCTTTTCCCCTTTCGCCTTTTCTCAAATCCTGCTTAACGACTAACTGGGCTTCTAGGAGCCTCGTAAATTCTCCATTCGCGAATTCCCATGGGACTCAGAATTGATTCAGCTAACTAGATTTGCTCCGATTTCCCCTCTACCATGATCTGTTCAGTTTTTCTATAGCCATATTTACCTCCTGAATTCAACGAGGTTGTAGTACAAATTCAGCCTTAAATTCTGGGTTTGTACTGCCAACCATCTTGGTGTACTTTGGGTAAGTATTCATCTATCCCTAGGGATACCAGGATGCTTGAATTAGGCTGGCGATTGCAAGTGGCTACTAACCTTGATAAGGAGGTAAGTTCGGTCCTATTTTAGCTTGAACATTTACATCCTTAACGCCTCTAATTTCTTGAGCCAACGGTTCAATCCGTTCTAAATCATTTTGAGTTTGAACGTATCCGGTTACGGTGATAATTCCATCATTAGCCTGAACTGCTAGTTCAGACATAGGCAGGTTAACCTCTAACTTACTACGCACTTCACTTTGTACGTTGCGATCCGATCGCTCTCCTCCCTGCCTAAACAGATTATATCGTTGTTCCCGTGCGCGAATATCAGAATTGGCTTGTGCTCGTCGAATGGGGTTAGTCGCGTCACTTTCGTTTTTTAAAACTCTGTCTAAGTTAGGAGCTTCTCCCACTGTATCAACCGAATCGGGAGCACCCCGACTAGTTCTAGCGACATCACCACAAGCTGCAACACCCAAACCTAAGACACCTGTTAGTAATAAAATTGTTAGCTTATTCATTTGTTCTTCCCTCACTTCTATCAAACAATTGACTTACGTTCATGTCAGCAAATTTCAGTTAAGCTCGGAGTTTCTATAAACACCCTGGTGAGAAAACTGATGATGAGGATCTGCAACAGCCGCAACAGGGAAATCGGTGTTAGCTGGTTCTAAATCTGGGGCATTATAAATTCCCCACTCCTGCATTCCCCGATGTTGGAGAATAGAAATAGCATGACGGATTTCAGGTTCGGTTCCCTCTACAAGGATCAAATGATCACCGCGTAACAAGCGATCGTGATAAGCTTGGGCTTGTTTTTCAGGAATACCTAAACCAATCAGTACACCCAGTAATCCACCACTAACAGCGCCAATGCCAGTACCCGCCAAGGTTGTTGCGACGGCAGTACCCAGAGCATCTGCTAACATGATTGGACCAATCAGCGGAACTGCCAACGCACCCACACCCACGAGCAAGCCAGTTAAAAGTCCGATAGCACCCCCAATAATGCTACCTTTCGCAGCACCTTCACCCCCGTGATTGCCCGTGCGATTTCGGCGTTGGGTATTCCTAGTCTGCTCCTCTTCTAATTCTCTGGCAATCACAGTAATCCTGTGCAGGGGAAATTGAGCTTGTTGGAGTTCTTCGAGCGCTTGTCTAACGGCTTCAGGGTTGGTAAAGATGCCAATAGCCCGTTTGTTTTGATATAAAACCATTTTTTTCTCCTTCTACACCCTATCTATAAGGGGTTGTAGAACTTAATCTATAAGATAAGCTTATAAAAAAAAGACAAACGATTCCTCAATCAATAGGGGTACTTTGAGTCTCTATCTATAGGCTGGTTAGGCAGGGAGATGAGGAGATGGGAAGCAGGGCGAAATATTTAGCTTGTCAGTTATTTCTGCTAGCCTGCACTAGTAAATTGGTGTGAGGAGTCAATGGCAAACTCCAGAGAAGCAATGGAGAAGGACGATGAGAGTCTATGGCTCAATTTTGGTACTGCCCAGAATCGCAAGTTTATTACCACTGAGCCTATCGGGAAAGGGGGAGAAGGGGGTGAGCAAACAGTTTGGGATAGGGTTCAACAGATATTTGCCAACCGCAACTGTATCGGGTATTGGCGCTATCCCATATTTTCTAAAGTCGGGAAGTATCGCAAAGAGCCTGATATTCTCATTGCAGACGCCCAATTGGGTTTAATCGTCATTGAGATTAAATCTGTTACCCTTGACCAAATTGTGGCAATTTCCGGTCATCGCTGGGAGTTCCAACACTATTACACCACGAGTAGCAATCCTTACGAGCAAGCCGAGAATCAGCTATTTGCTTTGTTGGGATATTGCGATCGCGAACCGACTCTCCGCCGGAAAGTAACGGGACGTGCTTTGGTTTGTTTACCCCGAATTACTGAGGAACAGTGGTATGAAAGCGGGTTTTATCAACTACCTAGTTGTCCGCCGATTATCTTTCAAGACCAAGTGGAGGGAGTGGGCTTCCGCCGTGAGCGTCAGCGTTCGACTGAGCGCTCACGCCGAAGTCCGAACGGGAATGGGGAATGGGCTTCTGCCGTGAGCGTCAGCGTTCGACTGAGCGCTCACGCCGAAGTCCGAACGGGGATGGGGAATGGGGAGTTGGGG
>NZ_JADEWY010000094.1 GCF_015207375.1 Coleofasciculus sp. LEGE 07092
GGGCAGAGGTGCAGGGGAGATGAGTAACACCTCAAAAATCTCCTTGTCTCCTTGTCTCCTTGTCTCCTTGTCTCCTTGTCTCCTTGTCTCCTTGTCTCCTTGTCTCCTTGTCTCCTTGTCTCCTTGTCTCCTTGTCTCCTTGTCTCCTTGTCTCCTTGTTCCCTTGTCCTTGAACAACTGGTGCGTGATCCTATACGAAAAGAGCGATGGCGGCAGGAAGAAAAAAGGGGGAATACTCCCTTTTACCTGCCGTTGGAGGCTTTTGCTCCGCACTGTTGTGACCTCCAAGTGGCTAAAATATGGTGTCGGCATTTGAAAAGCAGGTGCAGCCCCTCTGTGAAGCTATTTACATATCACACTCCCGAATTGACGCCAACTGATAAGGTTCCAGACTGTGCGATCGTTATCGATGTCTTGCGAGCTACAACCACGATTGCGACAGCCTTAAACGCTGGTGCTGAAGCCGTTCAAGCTTTCAGTGACATTGACCAACTGATGCAAGTAAGCGAACAGTGGCTGCCTGATAAGCGCCTTCGTGCTGGAGAACGCGGTGGTGCTAAAGTACCTGGATGCGATTTAGGAAACTCTCCCCTTGATTGTACGCCGGAGCGAGTGCAGGGATGTCGCTTGTTTATCACTACCACTAATGGTACTCGCGCTTTACAGTGTGTTCAAAAAGCTCCTGTGGTGTTAGCTGCCGCGATGGTGAATCGTCAGGCAGCAGTGCAGTATGTGTTGGAAATGCAGCCAGAATCGATATGGCTGGTGGGTTCGGGTTGGCAAGGTTCTTTCTCCTTAGAAGATACCGTTTGTGCTGGAGCGATCGCCCAAAGTCTCGTAACTCAAACGGGTCAATCCATGGATGATCTTGCTGGTAATGATGAAACAATTGCCGCGATCGCGCTTTACTCCCAGTGGCAGAATCAGTTACTGGAACTGTTTCACCACGCTAGTCATGGTAAGCGCCTGCTACACCTAGATTGTCACGCCGATTTAAAGTACTGCGCCCAGGTTGATATTTTAGATGTTTTGCCGATCCAGAAAGAACCGGGGGTTTTGGTGAAAAATTAAAATTAGGTGTAGGGACGCGCCATGGCACGTCTCTACATTCCTAGGATGGCTAATTCAGGTCATTGTGCTTTTGCTGCATCCCAGACACAAAGACCTTGTTATATTCGGTTAAAGCCAGAATTAGAAGCGCGATCGCTAAAATAACAGCGACGGTTACACCTCCGTAGTGCAGTAAGGTTGCTGGATCTAATTGGGTGAGGGGTATAGGTTCTATAGGTTCTATTGAGCTAGTAGTCTGGGGTTCAGCTTGGGGTTGTTGTGCCAGATACGGTTGCATTTCAGGTTTATAGTTCATGATGAAGTTACCTCGGTTATCGATAAAACCATGATGACTTTGGACTAGGGTACTTTAGGTAGGTGGAAGTAGGAGGATTAACAGTCTAGACGGTTGTAGGCAAATGTAGGGTAATGTTGGTTTATAGGGAAAAGTAGGCTTTTAACAGCTTTTCTTAAACTTTGTTCATGAAAGTCAATTCCAGATAATGGAGTCACGAGACGCATTAAATTTTATCAATAGCCTGCTTTTAGAAAAGTCCCAGCCTGTTTTAAATGAATTAGAAGAAAGTATTTTTGTAGGAATATGGGAAGGGAAAGATTATAAGCAAATTGCAGCTAAAGAGCATCAGAGTGATCAATATATCCGAGAGTGTGGTTCAAAGCTATGCAAAAAAATTGAAACCTATTTAGAGATTAAAGTTAAAAAGAAAAATTTCAATAATCCCATAGAATACCTCTATACTCAGTATGCTGTACAGGTTGAGACTGAAAAAATAAAAGAAGAGAGATTAGAGCAAACTGACTCCTTACACCAAACCTCGATTACTATAGATGAAACTCTAATCCCCAATCCCTTCATTCCTCAACAAGCCAGAATAGACGATCCGCAACTCTTTTTTAACCGCGATCGCGAAATCAGGCGGGTATTCGAGGTTCTCAATAGCGGCAGTAGTGTTGCTCTAATTGGGGAGGAGGGTATCGGCAAGTCCTCTCTGCTGTGGAAAATTTGCCAACTGGCGGAAAGTTACCTTCATTCGCCGCGTCAGCCAGTCTTCTTAGATTTGAGTTTGGTTAATGATGAAAATGACTTCTACAATGCTTTGTGCCACGAGGTTGGTATCCCTGAAGGCAACGACTATAGGCTAACTCGAAATTTGCGCGATCGCAGAATCTTACTCGCTATAGATAATGTGGAGAAGATGACGTGGGAAGGGTTTACTCGTGGATTACGCGATCGCTTGCGGGGTTTAGCTGAGGGCAGCAATGCTCCTCTGAAGCTGATTTTAGCTGCCACTGAACCCCTGAGTACCCTTTTTAAGGATAGTCAGGACGGAAGCAAGACATCTCCGATGGAAACCGCTTGCCAAGAGGAGAACCTAAAACCTTGGGATGAAGCTACTACCCGTGCTTTTATTGATGCGCGTCTTGCTGTGACTTCGGTGCGTTTTACTGAGGAGGAAATCATTCAGCTAGTGCAGGAGAGTGACGGACATCCTCGGCAATTGATGCAGTTGTGTTATCGAACTTATTCTCGGTATGTGGAGGGTGGGGAATGAAGTTACATTTTGCAGAATCTTCGTCTATCGTTCACATCCGCCAGGGATTCAAATCCCTGGCTCATAGCGAAAGTCCACTAAAGTGGACTCTAAGATGGCTTTCTAGGGCATATTTTAAAACTTCCCCATCAGATTCAGAGCCCTCTAAATCCCCCTTAAAAAGGGGTACTGTGACTCAATTCTCCCCCCTTTTTAAGGGGGGCTGGGGGGGATCTGGGGGTTTGAAAACACACCCTAGTCCTCTTCAGAGGACTTTAGCTATTAGCCCGGAAATTAATTTCCGGGCGGGATTTGCAGCTTACCGATAAGGGTGCAAGAGTCAGATGAGCCAACACCGCCCTGTTCCGCGCTTAGACTTAGCCCCCAAGCTGAAGCGTCCCCTGTCGTTGTGGAATCTGCTGGATTACCTGCGGTTGTTGTACTGGGTGTTTTACTTTCCCCAGGCTTTGCGATGTTACTTAGACACTTTTGGGAATAAGTTTATTCCTGCCGGGGAAATAAATTGGCGAAAGGGATGGCACTGGTTGTGCCGGAGCCGCATTGAGCGTCAGCTTATTCTACAGGGTTTGGCATTAACAGTTTTTACATTGCTAGCTCTGGGCGTAATTTTGCAAAGGATAGGCGTTTCCTTTGATGGATTCTTTACCTTAATTTCCATACTGATGTTTAGTGTGATGGCTGGCTTCCTGGGCGTTTGGGGAGTCGCTCAAAAGTACGGTATGACCTGGGGATTGGCATCGGGCATAGCCTCTGGCATTACTTTTGGTATAGCGTTTGTTGCACTGGGTAGCGCACTCGTGCTAAGCGGTGTGGTATCAGATGTGTCGTCAAGCGCCGCATCAAGTGTAGCGGTTTTTTTGGGGAGCCACATTGCGAATATTTTGGCAAAAAGTGTGGAATTCGGCATTTTGTTCGGTGTGGCGTTTGGCATATCTAGAAGCGCAACATTAGGCTTAGTATCGGGTGTTGCTTTCGGCGTGTGGCTGACTCCGTTGCTCGGTGTGTCATTTGGTATATTGATCGCGATGTTCTCAGGCATTGCGTTTGACTGGGAATTTGGCATTGCGTCTGGAGTGGGATTTGGAGTAGCCTTCAGCGTTGCATCTAGTCTGGGAATACTTCGTTTAGAAAACTGGCTTTTCTGTTTACCCCTAGCTCTGCTGTCACGCTGGAATAGACCCAGGTTACTCCCCTGTGTAACCCCACTTCCTTTGCCCTACCTTTCTTTTTGGTTGACTAGGTGCCTGCGTCAAGATTGGGAAGCGGGTATTAACAATGCGAACCAGCTACTAGCCTACACACTTCAGTTCATTCCTGTTGTCAAAGCTGTTAACCGGGTTCTTGCTGAAATTTCTCCAGAGCTAATCATTTTACGTATTGCCCAACTGACTGAATCCACTGATGATTTGAGGCTGGTACGTTTTATCTCAGAAAAGCTAAACCTGGGGACAGATAACGTTTTTAAACCTCGCTTGGACACTCCGGCTCGTGCTACTGCTGCTGGTTTTTGGTATCTGCAATACCCTATTCGTGAAACCTTGTTTGCCGGAAAGATAATCTCGAACCCGTATGATCAAAATTTACAGAAGGCAGTGGAAGCTTTTTCTGTAGTACGTTCTCTTCCCCATGCAGAAGAGATTTTTGTACTGACTCAAACTCTTGCCATTTTCAACGAAGCTTCTGATCTAGCTGCTATTGCCTTTGTTCAAGTACCCAATTTTCCACAGAAACCTCTTCTTCGTCCAGCTACTTGGGAAACCATTGCACGTCTACATCGAGTGGTTCAGGAAGCTCAAATTGTCTTGCGTAGCCTGTCTCATTCAGCACGAGCTTTTGCTCTGAGCCGAGCATTAGGAGAACTCACAAATATCCTAGACGAAGCCAATACCTTGCCGAAAGCAGAGCAATGGCGAATAGTTTATATTGCTCAAATTTGGCGACAAGCTTTTCTGCAAGTAGCTGGCGAGGTTGGGGAGATTTCCATCGCTGAGCGTGTGCGTAATCCCTACGTTGTCGGCGACCCAGTTGAGGAGAATCTCTTTGTCGGGCGGGATGACGTGATGAAACAACTAGAGGCGCAGTGGATCTTGAGTAATCAACTCCAATCTGTAGTTCTCTACGGACACCGACGCATGGGTAAAACCTCCATCCTTCTTAACACTTCTAAGTGTCTAGGGTCAGAGATACAGATAGCGTATGTCAACCTACTACTATTGGGAAATAGTCCCCAAGGCGTCGGGGAAGTGCTGATGGCGATTAGTGATGCGATTTCCGACGCAGTAGACTGCACACCCCCAGATGATGCCGATTTGCTGAACCTTCCCTACCGTACCTTTGAACGCTACTTAAAACAGATCGAAGCACATCTTAGCGGTGGGTTAATCGTCGCCCTAGACGAGTTCGAGAAAATCGAGGAACTGATAGAAGCTGAGAAAATCCCTAAAGACTTTATGGGGTATCTGCGGGGGCTGGTGCAAATGAGTTCCAAAGTGGCATTCGCCTTTGCAGGTTTGCACACCTTGGAAGAAATGACAGCCGATTACTTCCAACCCTTCTTCGCCAGCGTCATCCCCATCCACGTTGGCTTCCTGCAACCTGGGGCTACCCGCCAGATTCTCGCTAACCCCGATGAAGACTTTCCCCTCGACTACACCCCCGAAGCCCTAGACCAAATCTACGCCCTCACAGCAGGTCAACCCTACTTAGTTCAGCTAGTCGGATTCCAGCTTGTTCGCCGCTACAATGACTCTGTTTTCGAGCAAGGACGCCCCCGCAAGCCAGTCTTCACCGTAGAAGACGTGGAAGCCGTCATCAACGACCCCGAATTCTTTAAGCGCGGGCGCTACTACTTCGATGGCGTTTGGGGTCAAGCCGCACGAGGGGCTTCTGGACAACAAGCGATACTAAAAGCATTGGCACCTTATCCAGAGGGGCTAAGTGCAGATGCTTTAGCTATGGCTACGGGTATGGATCAGGAAACATTATATGAAGCCCTCAAGACTCTAGAACGCCACGACGTTATTCAACAGAAAGAGGGCTGCTGGCAAATTATTGTAGAACTCTTCCGCTGCTGGGCTTTAAATGTGTAGCGCTTCCCCATCTCACCACCCTAAAAATGCGATCGCTCCAGCCTAAAAATTTAAGAGCCAGGACAGTCTAATCCTGACTCCTAACACCCTCAAAACTGCCGTAAAAAGCGTAAATCGCTGCTGTAGAGACGGCGAATGTCATCAATTTGATGCAAGACCATAGCAAAGCGCTCAACCCCAAAACCAGCGGCAAAACCCGTATAAACTTCAGGGTCATAGCCAACAGCCTTAAGGACATTGGGGTCAACCATACCGCAACCCATGACCTCCAACCATTTCCCTTTCCATTGAATATCTACTTCTGCCGACGGTTCGGTAAAAGGAAAATAACTGGCACGGAAACGCAACTCCAGCTCTTCCCCAAACATTTCCTCTAAGAATACCTTCAAGGTTCCTTTGAGGTCGGTAAAGGTTAACCCTTCATCCACAGCTAATATTTCGATCTGATGGAAGACTGCTGCGTGGGTAGCATCAACTGTATCTCGTCGATAGCATCGACCCGGTGCCACAATACGGATAGGTGGCTCGTTGGTTTCCATGTACCGAATTTGCACAGAAGAAGTATGGGTGCGTACTAAATTCCCATCCGGCAGGTAAAATGTATCCTGCATATCCCTGGCTGGGTGGTCGGCTGGTGTATTCAGCGCCTCAAAGTTATAGTAATCTGTCTCCATCTCCGGTCCGGTGGCAATGGTGTAGCCTAATCCGACGAAGATATCCAAAACCCGGTCAATGGTGCTGTTAATGGGATGCAGCCGACCTTGGGGACTATAAACGGCTGGCATGGTAACATCCAAGGTTTCGGCAGCCAACTGTGCTTGAATCTGGACGGCTTGTAGTTCTTGGTGCTTCTGTTCCAGGTTCTGTTGAAGAGCTTCTTTCACGTCATTCGCTAACGCACCGATCCGAGGTCGGTCTTCTGCTGTTAGCTTGCCCATGCCGCGCAAGACCTGAGGAAGCTGCCCTTTTTTGCCTAGGTAGTGGACGCGCCACTGTTCCAATTGCTCCAGGGTTTCGACAGGAACGAGTGATTGAATCGCTTCTTCTTTAAGTGCAACTAATTGAGTCTCAAGCTCGTTGAGCGAAGTGGTCATGCTAAGTCGTTGTGAGGTTTGAGAGGTAAGTGTTGAGGATTGCAGCGAACCATCTTTACCAGTGTATCTTCAACGGGGAGAAGACTCCTGTATCCGTGACGATAGGGTCATCGATCGCCTGGGCTTGGTTATGCTGAGAGAATCGAACAACGACTTTTATCTCTTGGGGCGCTACTGGAATGAAATTGCTCATTAGCAACGATGACGGGATCTTCGCACTGGGTATTCGCACCCTCGCCAACACCCTTGCCGAAGCGGGTCATGACGTTACCGTTGTTTGTCCCGACCGAGAGCGATCGGCAACGGGTCACGGTTTGACTCTCCACGACCCCATCCGTGCTGAAAAGGTCGATACTATTTTTCACCCCACTGTCAAGGCTTGGTCTTGTTCGGGAACGCCCTCAGACTGCATAAAACTGGCGCTGGGAGCCTTGATTGATAGTCCACCGGACTTCGTTCTGTCTGGCATTAACCACGGCTCTAACTTGGGAACGGATATTCTTTACTCTGGCACTGTCTCAGCCGCAATGGAAGGCGTGATTGAAGGAATTCCTAGCATTGCCTTCAGTTTAGCTAACTATAATATCTCACAGGAATTTGATGTTGCGGCAATGTTTGCCAAAACTCTGCTGGAACGGCTATCCAAGCAACCGCTTCCCGAAGCACTTTTACTCAATATCAACGTGCCACCAGTGAAGGGATCAGAAATTGCCGGTGTTTTAATTACCCGTCAAGGCATTCGTCGTTATTTCGATACCTTTGAGAAACGAGTCGATCCCAGAGGCAAAACCTACTACTGGTTAGCGGGTGAAGTCCTCGAAGATGTCGAACAACCCGCACACCTTCACCTTCCCCCTGATATGCCTACCGATGTTCAGGCGATCCAGAACAAATACATTACTATCACCCCTCTACAGTACAATCTGACCGATGTAGCTGGAGTGTGTAGTTTGCAAAAGCTAGAACTTGATTGGATTTGACTTTATGGAATTGCTTGATGGATTGATTTTGGAGATGCCGCCAGAAGGAACGGAACACACTTATTTTGAAGAAAATTTAGCAAAAAGGCTGGAACGGCTGGCAGAGGGGCGGGCGTATGTCAGAGAAAACAAGCCAATCACTTTGTCAAATTCTGAACCGGAACCGAATATCGTTATAGCCAAATTGCCGCGATCGCAGTATCTAGACCATCACCCATTCCCTACAGATATTTTACTATTGGTTGAGGTTTCTAAATCGACGCTAGAACGCGATACTTCAGTAAAGAAAAAGATTTATGCGCGAGAGAATATCCCAGACTATTGGGTGGTTGATGTTGCCAACAGGAAGCTGATTGTTTACCGTTCGCCAGGGTCAGGAGATTATGAGCAAAGGGCAGAATTATCATCAACAGAAAAAATTTCTCCGTTGGCTTTTTTCGATATTGAGATTGCGATCGGGCAAATTTTTTCTGTCTAATATGTAAAAAATCAGGAAAAGCCAGACTAAGGATGCTTCGCCCTATGCTTCGACTGCGCTCAACTATTTCGTTCAACCGCCGCCCTGGTAAAACAACTCGAGAAATCGGAAAAACTTTTCACACAGTTCCGAGTCTCTCGCTCCAGATTCCACCTCCTTTCTAATTTCTTCAACGGCTTGTATCCAGTAGGGGCGCTCGCTGGCTCGGTCGTTGCGGCTGCGATGTAGCAACCGCTTGCTGATAATGGCATCTGCCACGTTCACCAACTGGAAAACCTGAACAATGAACGGAATTTCATCGCCCTGCAACTTATCTGGATAGCCTGTGCCATTCAGCCGTTCCTGATGGGAGCGTACTAAAGGGGCAAATTCTCTGAGTACCGGCAACTGCTTACAAATGAGGGCTGAGGTTTCTGGATACTCTCGAATCTTTGCCCAATCTTGTTCAGTTAGCGAACCGGGATTGAGCAAAATAGAGTCGGGAATGCCAATTTTTCCCAAACCGTGGCAGTAACTCAAGAACACAAGCTGACGTAGTTGGATTTTATCTAATTCCAGCCAGCGCCCAAAGTGCAGGCACATAGTTCGCAAACGATAGCACCGCAAGCCAGCCGTGACATTGCGAGCTAGCTGGATCTGTTCGAGGAAATTTAAAATCTCGGCGTCGCCGGGATAAAGCATTAAACTGCACGATAAAGTCTTTCATTGTTATTTTTGCACTCTTGTCCAGTTTCCGTGATCCCCCTTCTCCCCCTTTTCAGTACTGCTCATCTCTTAGGATTCGGAGTATTCTGGCTGTTGTAACCTCATACCCTGCATCTGTGCAATGTTTTTGTTTCTCTCAAAGCTATTGCCATTATTTCTGTACCCGTTAGGACTGGCGTGCATACTGATGATTGGGGCTTTAGTGCTGTCGTGGAAACGTCCCCGCTGGGTGCCAGTACCTGTGGCGCTGGCGTTGATCGTTTTGCTGCTCACCAGTAACAGTTGGGTTGCTAACAGCATCGCGCAATCTTTGGAATGGCAGTACATCCCATCAGGGGAGTTACCCCAAGCCGATGCAATAGTGGTGTTGGGAGGCGCAACACGATCAGCGTTTTCCCCTCGACCTGCACCTGATTTGACCGAAGGAGGCGATCGCGTCTTATATGGTGCTCAACTCTACCGTGAAGGGAAAGCTCCTGTGGTAATCACTTCCGGTGGTCGGGTTGAATGGCGCGGTGGTGGGTCGCCAGAATCGGCAGACATGGCTCAAATCATGGAAACAATGGGCGTTCTTTCCTCAGCTATCCTGCAAGATCCGACCTCTCTCAATACCTATCAAAATGCCGTCAACGTGCGGCAAATTTTGGAGAAGCAGGGTATGCAGCAGGTATTGTTAGTTACCTCAGCAATGCATATGCCGCGAGCACTACGGATTTTTCAACGTCAGGGAATTGATGCTATTCCAGCCCCCACCGATTTTTTGATTACCCAACAAGAACTGAATGAGCCAAATAGCAGTTTTCAAGCCACCGTACTCGGTATTCTACCGGATACCCAGCGTTTAGATATAACGACCCGGGCGCTGAAGGAATATATTGGAACCGTTGTTTACCGTCTCCGAGGTTGGCTTTAAGAATTCAATTGAGTCGGTACAGAAGCGTCTAGATAGGTTTCAATCGCATCACACGCTACACCCACACCATCTTCTGCTCGTATCTGATCACCCACTTCAGTTGAGCGGGCAGTATAACTAGGATTACATAACAGATGCTTTAGTTCACTAGCAACACGGTCAGCCGTATACTGGTGGCGTTCAAGCATACGTGCCACACCGAGGCGAACCAAACGTACCGCGTTATCCGGTTGATCGTGGGCGTAGGGTACGACTAACATCGGACGACCGGAGCGCAACGCTTGACCTGTTGTTCCTACACCACCATGATGCACGATCGCCGCAGCGCGGGGAAAAATTTTCGCGTGGGAAGCATAGTCAACGGCTAACACCCCTGCCGGTAGCTCCTCCACGGGTAGGTGGTGTACCCCTTGTCCCATCAGCAAAATAGCCCGATAACCTAACTTCTGGGCAGCAATAGCCCCCTCCAGATAGAAGTTACCGGGAGTCCACACCATTAACGAGCCTAGGGTAAACACGATAGGCGGCGCTCCTGACTCTAAAAAGTTGACGAGTTCAGGAGAGAGTCCCTCACGATTCTGGCGATCGTAAAAGGGAAATCCTGTAACGCAGGTTTGGGGACACCAATCAGGTTGAGAGCTAGTAAAAACTTGGGAGAATAGAGCTAGAACTAAATTGGGTGAATGCTGACCTTCAAAAATGGGGTTATATCCGGGTTGTAGCCCCAGTTCAGCCCGGAGTTGTCGCACTGGCGCACTCCACAAACGGGCGCTCCATTGAAAGTGACGGATGCGTGAATCATTAGCGACTTGTTCGAGGGCACGCTCATAAGAGGAAACGGGGAGAGTCGAGACGCTTGGGGAATCGTAGGCGGACATAAACAAGATGGGAGAGAGTACGCTCGAAACCCAAGGAATACCTGTTTTTTCAGCAACTAGAGAACCTGCGAATGCTAAGTGGTGCGTCAACAGCAGATCTGCGCCGTACACCGCATCCATCAGATCGCTGTAGCTAGCACGCAGGTGGGGCATCAATTGATAGTTGATGATGTATTCACTCCCCCGTTGGCAATCGACAAGCAGCTTCAGAAACGCACCCTCTTGTTCAGTATTGATTAAACCATTAGGTCTGACTGCATGAAATTCAATACCCTCAGCCTCTATCTTGTGGTGATAGATCTCACTGGTGGCAATGACGGCACGATGCCCCCTTGATTTTAACTCCAGGGCGATCGCCATGTAGGGATGTAAATCGCCAAATGAGCCATAGGTTGTCAGAACGATATGTTTCCTTGTCTTTTGTATCGTCTTGGGTTTGGAGGAAGTCTTCTCTTTGTGATTTGTCCTATTGTGCATCTTTAATGCTCGGTGGGAGTTAGTGCTATGTCTATTTTGGCTAAGACTGCTTGTTATTTAACCGTGAATTCGGTGAGGCATCTAGTACTGAATTATTGAGCGGGGTTTTTCCTACCTTTCCTACTTTTCCTACCTTTTCACTATAAAATAGTGTTGTTTTGTATCGGGTAATTTTCAAAATTGCAAATTGATTGTAAGATGTTCTCGTTGGGTGAGAAGTGACCAATTCCGGTACTCAGTGCTCTAAAATCAGATAACTATCGTTGATCCTTATTTCCCCCATCCCAGAAAGGGACGAAGGTTTAGGTTTACTTTGTCTTTTTTGAGTGTTAGCTCCTCGTAGTTGCCATAGAACTTCATGATCACTGAATCTTGTTCAGCCATGGGTATCCAGATTGACTCAAGCTACGATAAGGACGCCTAAGCTCCAAAATCCATGAGAAACTCCTGGGAGTCGGAAAGCCGATTTGTATCGCACTCAAAAGCGAGGAAAAGTTATGCAGCTTTCACAGAGGAAAGAAGCTAATGTTGGGAATTTTTTTATTGTTCGTTATTTTAAGTGTCTATAGTTGGTTAGTCTATGAGCCGGAGCGCTACTCAGTTTACCCACCCAAAAAGCTTTCACCGTTGCCAGCCCTCCCGACTAGAACCGTTATACTCGACAACCAACAACAAGAAGACTGGGGAACTGCCCAAGACCAGTCTATGTTTGATCAAACTATTATTAACGAGACATTACAGCACTCGCGTTTAGCAATTGTTGCCAAAATTCAAAAATTTATTGAAACTCAGTCCCAAGTATCGGGAGCTTATACTCCCTTGTACGATTTATTGACGGATTACCCGTTTCGCTCTGGCAAAATGCTGCGACCAACCATGTGTGTCAGTGTTGCCCGTGCCGTGGGAGGAATGGGACACGCCGCCTTAACCGCAGGAGCTGCCCTAGAACTTTATCATAATGCCTTTCTCATTCACGATGATATTGAAGATGAGTCCGAGTCTCGACGGGGCAAAAATACCTTGCACCAAATGATTGGGATTCCTCGTGCTATCAATGTTGGGGACGCGACGAATGTCTTGGCAGTGGGGCTACTGCTAGAAAATTTATCGGTTCTGGGCGTGTCTAAAACTCTGAATATTCTCCAGGAAATTGAGTTTATGGCACGGCAATCTGTGGAAGGACAGGCGATGGAATTGGATTGGGTTGCGACTAATCCTTCCCATCTGAGTGACCAGGACTATTTCACGATGTGCGTCAAGAAAACCTGCTGGTATTCCTTTATTACACCCTGCCGAATTGGTCTAATTGTAGGACATCCAGCAGCTAGTTTGAGTGATTTGGTAGAACCTTTGGCAGGTTTAACCCGGTTTGGCATGATCTTGGGTATTGCCTTTCAGATTCAAGACGATTTGTTAAATTTGCAGGGCGAACTCGAAGCTTACGGCAAAGAGATTGGTGGGGATATCTATGAAGGTAAACGTACCTTAATGCTCAATCATGTTTTAGCCAGCAGTGGTCACGCCTCTGAGAAAATACGAAACATTCTTACCCTACCGCGTCAGAAGAAAAAGCCGGAAGACATTGCCTTCATTATGAAGCAAATGGATCAGTGTGGCAGTATTGAACATGGTTGGGCAGTAGCGCGATCGCTGGCAGGTAAAGCGGCTAAAATTTTTGATACCCTCGATTTTTTACTCCCTGAAACCCCTCTGCAACCTGGAGAAGAATGGATATCTCACCTTCATGACCGTCGGTTTCTTAAGGAATTGATTAATTATGTGATCTATCGCAGCAAGTAATGAGAAAGTTTTATGACTATTATCTCATTCAATTGCCTCTAATTGGTTTTTTAAATTGTTTTATTTTTTAATACTTATATGGGTAAGGCTATTGATAAGATAGGGAAAGGGCAAACTGAGGACAACAACCAACGGGTGTTGACAAAAACTCGATTTTTATTCAGGGAATGTCGGATTTATAAACCCTCAACAGATGTTTAACAAGGAGTCACTAAAATGGTTCAAATTAAAGTTGAAAAAGTTAATTTACATAACTGGAAAGAAGAATCTTATGAGAAGGGGGCTGGGAAATGGACAGTATCCCCAGATGGTCAACAAGTGCTTCAGTCTAAAAATGGACAACCCACTCTCTTTTACAGCCCATTTAATGTTTTTAATACCAAAGTATCTGGAAAGATAATAGTCGGCAATAGTGGCGATGACGATTATATTGGCTTTGCCCTTGGGTTTAAACCAGGAGCTACTCAAGATAATTCGGCGAAGTATCTTCTGGTTGATTGGAGAAAGGGTGAGCAGACCTATAAGGGAAAGTTAGGAAAAGTTGGATTAGCTGCCTCTGTTGTCAAGGGAATGCCCCTAGAAGGGGATTTTTGGGGTCATGCGGGCAAAGTGACTGAACTGGCTCGGGGGAAAACTTTAGGAAATAAGGGATGGAAAAATCATGTTGAATATTCCTTCGACTTTGTTTATACCCAAAGCAATTTAAAAGTTTTCGTCAATGGGGATTTAGAAATCGATATAAAGGGCGATTTTACTGAAGGACGGATTGCCTTTTACAACTATTCCCAAAATAACGTTACCTATAAAGCCTTCCAAACCAAAGTGCTTCCCGCTGGTCAATTGGAAGTCGCCGCTATTTCTGAACATGGCGTAGAATTGACGAATCCTATTGATACCGAGGCAAAAATTCAAGTTACACCCTCTGGGAAATGGTCAGTGAAACAGGACGAAGAAATCACGGCGGCAGGAAAACCAGGAGCATCTCTGCTAGATAAATTAACCTATCCCCAGAATACTCCTTACTCCTTGGTTGCTATCGATAAAGCGACGGGGAATGTGATTGAAGAAGTGGGATGTGAAAAAGTTATCACCCTGAAAGCAGGTCAAACCTTGATTTTTAAGATGAATGATGAACCCGGATGGTATTGGGATAACACGGGCAGCGTAAGGGTTGATTGGATGGTTCTTGATTAACAAAAGGGTAGAGGAGTGGGGGAGGGTTGTACTAGCGTTCACTTCACAAACATCTCGGTAGTACAGGAATGCATCTATTAAATTGCCGATGGTGTCGATGAAATAAAAACCAGCCATTTTTCTTTCCTTCTCCTTTGCCCCATCAATCGGAAAAAAACAAATGATGATTGAACATTTGGCAAAACCCATCGCCCTCCCCCAGGTTAACCAACCCATCCATGCAGGTGCAGAATTGACGTTACAGCTACGGCTGCAAAATCAAATGCCTGAAGCTGTGCTTTTTCGTCCTACTCTAGATGATTGGGTGGTAGATAAGGGTCAGATTCTGCCCATGACTAATTACTTAGAGCCGACCTACGTTTATCTGGTGCCGGGGAGTGAGGCTCGCTGTAAGATGACCATTTCGGTTCCTTTACAGTGTTCGATTGGCACAATCCTTAAAACCTGGTTGAGATTCCCCGGTATTTTGGAAGATGCCATCCCCATCAAATTAAAGATAGTCTCACCTGCCCAAGGGTCAGAGCAATCTCAGAGGGTAGAGTTGCCATTGCTCGTGACGTTTCCCCCTGATCACAACGGTGAGGAAACCTCCTTTGGAGCCTCTGATCAGACGACAGCCAATATTTTTGGTTTGATGTCGGGATTGATGGATCTCGATCAGATTCCCTCCCGTTGGCTAGTCGCGGAACTGTTAGTCATCCTTTGCCAAAGGGGAAATGACTACGCCCAAACTCAACCGGGCAGTCAGTTACTCAGCCAACTGAGTCGCACCTGTTTCTTTAAAAATGGGGTAGAGGCATTCTCATCAGCGCAAGTGCCGCACTGGATCTCGAGTAGTTTGTCAGCGGCGAATACCATCCTAAATAGCCGAATTGGACAAACAGGGCTACTGCACCTTTGGGAGCGGTGGTTTTTGAGTTTGGCTCAAACGGATTTAGAAGGGGGACAAAGAACGAATGGAATTGCAGTTCCGCCCTTGTCCATAGACGCCTTTGTCAGCAAACTGGGGATGTCTAGCGATCGCTGGTTTACCGGAATCGTTCTAGGATTAGCCCAGATATCACCCAGACTCGCTGCTATTTTAAGGGCGATCGGCAATCACCCCAAGGCAATGTTTCCCTCCGAAGACGGTAGCGCTACCCAAGCCAGTTACAGTTTAGTGGCTGGATTACCAGGGCTAGATACACTCCCGGCTCGCTGGCTGGTGGTAGAACTGTTAATCATTCTCTGCCAAGGGGGAAATGACTATGCTCGAACCCCAGCCGGACAGCAATTGCTCGACTCAATCAGCCGTACTCGGTTATTTAAGAATGGAGTTCTGGCATTTGCATCGGCACAAGCGCCCCGTTGGATAACCATTAGCCAGTCCGCTGCTTCTGCCTACCAAGCCTCTTTCGGGGGTCAGGGGGGTCTATTGTCTACAGGGGAACAGTGGCTGTGGAGTTTAGTGCCAGGGGCATTAAAAGTCGGTGAGATTGGCAGCAAAATTTCCGTTCCCCAGTCCTCCAGGGCAAAGGTTGTCAAGGAAATGGGGATGGATGCCGAACGCTGGTGTGCCGGAATCATTCTAGGACTAACCTTAGTGTCACCCACAATTGCCGCAACTGTAAAAGCGATCGCAACACAGGCACCCCCTCCTCCCACTCAACAACGTCCATCCCAGGTCATGCTTAACAATGTTCTGGGTGAAGGTGGATCGATTCAGCGATGAACATTGACCAACAACAACTCCTAGCGCGTATCGAAGCCCTACGCATCCCCCTAGATGATCCCATCTCGCCAATGGATTGGAAGGATTGGTATCACTTCATTTTGATCGATCCCCAGTCTGGACTACGGGTACTCGTCAACATCACCCTGATTGGCAGACCTGAACAGGGGCAGATTCAAGTCAGTTTGATTGTTAATCTTCCCTCAGAATGGATTGCCCAAGCACTCCGACCGGATACGCCGTTGGCGACGTTTGGTACAACCTTTTGCCGGGAATGGCAAACTGACACGGTGCGTCAGAGTCCCTTACTTGTAAAGGCTCCCGGTATCCATCTAGAAGTCAATGGCAGAACTTCTGTTCTCGAAGTTCAGGATGAAAGGAGTCAGTTATTGATCCGTTTTCAAGGGGAAGCCGAAGCTATACCGTTATTAGTCACAGAGGATGCCCCCTTTGGTAGTGGTTTTATTGGCTGGGGCTTAGTACCTGGTGTGAATGTTTTAGGAGAGTTGTCTGTTTGTGGGCAGTCGTTCTCTATCCATCAAAACTGGTTTTGCTATCACGATCGCAATTTTGGTCGTTTCCGCTGGGGTGAGGATATCGGTTGGGAGTGGTTTGTCGTCTGCGCCACCACCGATGATGGTAGATCGATCATTTGCGTATTAGACCGACGTACAAACAAAAACCATTCTATCAGTGGTATGCCTTATATTTTCATTTACTTAGGCAGGGAGTTGCGTAAGGTATTCCTAGGTTCCAGCTTACAAATTCATTGGGATTGGTCGCCCTCCCCCACCTTACCCTTACGTCTGCCTGGAACTATGGCTTCACTATTTGCTGACCGCACATTAAAATTGCCCCACAGCTTACAAGTAGAGGGGGCTGATGAACAGGATCGGTTATCACTCAAGCTCCAGTTTGAAGCGGAGGCAGAGCTAATTGTCCCGGATAATCAAGAACGTCAATATAGCTTCATTGAAGAAGTAACAGGGAACGCCGAAGTCAATCTTTCCTTACAAGGAGAAATATTTCGCGCAACGGGATTTGTTTATGGAGAATATGTTCATTAAACCCATGTTAAAACAAAAACTATTTTAGAGAGTTCAATCATCTGTTTAGAGTTCAACCCCCCTAACCATTAATGAATTAAAACCAGGGTTATTGATTATGACCATTTTCCGAAACCCAAACATTTCTCTCGTTTCGATTACACTATTACAGCGGTTTCAGACTCGATGTGATAAACCCAAACAAGAGTAGAACATGGCTTTCTCATGGCTACTGTACTACACCGTGTTAGAAAGTGCTGTATACTTTCGGCCACACCTTGTTTAACCATCTCTTCTGCTAATTCCCTTGCCGTCCAATGACTGATTGGTCGTCCGCAATCTTCTGGCTCACAACAGGCAAGTGCAAATAATTCTACAACTTGCTCCATACTAAATTTGGCTGGCGCACCACGGCGCTCTGTGTCTTGCAAGCGTTCAATAACTGGTAACTTTCGCTCGCTTAACTCTAACCATCGATGCCGCCATCTACGAGCCATGAATCGACTGATGTTCAATTCCCGCCCAATCTCACGGTTATTCTTGCCTTTGTCTGCCAGCAAAATTATTTTTGTTCGCAGTGCTATTTGTTGCGGTGTGCTACGGCGATTGAGCAGTTTTTCTAACTCTTCGCGCTCACACTCACTTAGGGTTAATGATTTTGGAGCTAATTGTGCCATGTTCTCGTTCCTTGTCTCTGTTGTGAGTGCAATTTATCTCAGTTAGCCCCAGTCTCCCATAAGATAGGTACTTTACTTCCGCCGTGCTCTACTAGCTAGCGTTTTAAGAATTTCATCACGCCCATAAGTCTTGGCACGGATTGGAAATCCGACTTTATCCTGGATTTCCTCAAGCAACTCTATTAAGTGAGGATACTGAGCTATTCTTTCCTGTATTCGGTCAATCCCGAACTCTTCAATTTTGCGCTTCAGAACCAACCATGTTTCTTGAAACGATGACACGATTGTTGCACTGAGTTTTAAGACTGGCTCTTTTAGCTCCGTATTAAAAACAATCTCCGTAGGGAGTGTTGTCATTGCTGCATTCCGGCTGGGCAGAAGTTCCTGACCGACAATAGCGTTGATAATTGTAGATTTGCCAGCCTTCATCGGGGCAGTAATCGCCATCCTTAGCTCAAGGTTCTCCACCTTACGAGCTTCATTAGCAATTTGCTCCCGATATTTTTCATATTTGTTTTCAGTGCCATCCTTAGACCAAAGTTGCGTACTAGCGTTGTCCATTAGGGCGCTGATTTGCTCTAGCAGCTCGATAACGTCTTTTTGCAGGTCTTGAACGTTGGGCTTGAGGGCTTCAGCATCCATCGGTTTTCCTCTCTTGAGAAGTTAGCAGCACTGACATCGTGGCTGGAAAAATTGCCATTGCCCCAAGCTTAACTGTTGTCCAAAAGCCATCGAATCGGTAAAAATACTGATTGACAATCAGTAAAAACCCTATTGACGAACTCAAGTTGACAAGCTAAACCCTGAAGCAGTGCAGCTAAATACCCTTTGATGAGAGTCAGGGAGACTAATTGATCTCTATTGTCAGGACATTTTCATAAATGCCAATTCAAACCGGAGGCTGCTTAGGATTCTTAGAACCAAGAAATTGAGATTTTATGTCCTCCAATTCCCGATCAATTTGACTTTTCGACTTTGGCGCACCAGCAGACGCAGAACCCTGAGACGCAGATTTTTGACTTGGACTTTTAGAAGCTGGAGTGCCAGTAAACTCAGACTTTAATTCAGCTAAATCTTCATCAACACCGCTACCGTATATTGTTCCAGTCGGTTGCGATTTCACAGGAGGTGACGCCCCAGGACTTACAGGTTGCTGAGGCTTTACAGCGGCTGGAGGTGTTTGAGAATTAAAATCCTGAAGCACCTCAGCAGCAGATTGGTAGCGTCTGCCAATCGCCCCCTCTAGCATCTTGTCTAGAATTTTACCCAAGCGATCGCTAACTGAATTCCTCAACCCTTGTCGCCAAACCCAAACCCCTTGATTCACATCAAATAAGTCAAAGGGATGCACCCCAGTCAACAAATGAATGCAGGTAACGCCGAGACTGTAAATATCACTCGCAAAAACCGCTTTACCGATACCTTGTTCCGGTGCCACATACCCTACCGAACCAATAACAGTTCCCGTTCTCGCTAAAGCCGTACCCGTGGCAACTTTGGATGCCCCAAAATCAACCAAAAATAACTGCTTATCCCTCGTTCTACGAATAATATTCTCAGGTTTAATATCCCGATGAATAACTTGATGCTGGTGAACAAATTGCAATACAGGCAATAGACTCTTCAGCAACGAATGAATTTGAGTTTCTGTAAACGCGCCATTCCTTGCCAATTCCTGTGCTAAATCTTGCCCCTCAATAAACTCTTGCACCAAATACTGCTGACTGTCTTGAGAAAAATACGCCAGCAGTTCAGGAATCTGAGAATGTTTACCCAACTCATCTAGCCGTACTGCCTCTTGAGTGAATAACTCTGCCGCCTTCTGCACCGTGCTTGTCCCCTGTGCTTGGGGGAAAAACTGCTTAACCACACAGCGCGGATAAGACGGTTTATCCTCATCCACAGCTAAGAATGTCCTGCCAAAGCCACCTTGCCCTAAGGGTTCAAGAATTCGGTAACGCTCTTTGAGCAGTAACTTTGAGCCACAAGTTAGGCAAAATTTCGTCCCAGTAGGATTCTGGGGATTTGGGCAGCTAGGGTTGAGGCAGTAGCTCATTTTTGTAGTTAGGGGTTAGCCATTGTATCTCTATCTTAATTCTGCAAGAGTACTGCGCTTGCTAACTAATAGCGATAAGCCAGGGAATTACCGCAGAATGTTGTATCCTGCTTTCTGACGTTCAACGCTTCCAGTATGGCTATCGGTGAGATTGGATTAGGAATAACACTTCTCTCTTTGGCAATTTGGATATACTTACTGTGCTTTCATGGTCAATTTTGGCGTTGTAATCAGCACTTAGACGCACAAGCAACAGACGTAAACAACTTACCTTCAGTTTGTGCAGTAATTCCAGCGCGGAATGAAGCACAGGTACTACCCGTCAGTTTGCGATCGCTCCTTACCCAAGATTATCCTGGTTCTCTCATCCTTATCCTCGTCGATGACAACAGCACCGATGGAACCGCCCGCGTTGCCCATTCTGTCGGTAAGGGTTTAGGAATTCCCATCATTGACACCCCGAAAACGTCCAAACAAAACACGCCCCCTGATAACGATCCTCAATTGCACATCCTTTCCGGTAAACCCTTACCCCCTGGATGGACAGGTAAATTATGGGCAATCCAACAAGGAACAGAATACGCCCAAACCCTCACACCCAACCCCCACTATTTTCTCCTCACCGATGCCGATATTGAGCATGAACCACAAAATCTTCGTAAACTAGTAGCCAAGGCGCAACAAAATGATTTAGATCTCGTTTCTCTAATGGTGCGGCTGCGGTGTGAGAGTTTTTGGGAAAAACTGCTAATTCCCGCCTTTGTCTTTTTCTTTCAAAAACTCTATCCCTTCCCTTGGGTAAATAACCCCAGTAAATCAACAGCGGCGGCGGCTGGGGGATGTATTTTAATAACCCGTGAAGCATTGAACCGAATTGGTGGAATTCAGATTGTCAAAAATGCCCTAATTGACGACTGCACCCTGGCACAAGCCGTTAAATTAGGTCGATCCTCCCTAGAAATTACTGAAGAGTATCACAATACCAAAGGACATATTTGGCTAGGACTTAGTGACTCAACCCGCAGCTTGCGCCCCTACCCATCCCTAACAACCATTTGGGAGATGGTAGCCCGAACTGCCTTTACCCAACTCAACTATTCCCCCTGGTTATTACTAGGAACCCTATTGGGAATGAGTTTAATCTATATCGTTCCGCCTGTAGGTACAGTTTTGGGGGTACTAACCGGCAATGGGTTAATTGCGATCGCCTCAGTGCCACCCGCTTGGGTAATCGCTTCTTTTTCAACCTGGCTACTCATGACAGTGGCATACTTACCCACCATCCGATTTTACAGATGTTCTCCCTTGTTAGCATTTTGCCTGCCTGCGATCGCATTTCTCTACACCTTAATGACACTAGACTCAGCCCTACGCCATTGGCAAGGGCGAGGCGGTAACTGGAAAGGACGGATTTATTCGGGATAGCTCGAAAATACATTAATAGTCACTTGCTGCAATACTCTCAATCCCCGTAAAGCCCCTTGAATAAGTTGAGTCGCAGCCAACGGTTGTCGAAGCAAACCCAGGGCTAAAGGAAACGGCTTCAGGGAACCCTCAGAACTAAGTGTCGAGTTGAGATTGGGAAGAGTTTGGTGGCAACTGTCGCTAATAACTCGCACCATTGCCACGTCAACACCTGCCAGAGAGAGAACATCAAGGACAGCAAATCCTTCCATATCGACAACGCTGGCTTTATAAATGTGATTGAGTTGGCGTTTTTCTGAACTTGACTCAATCATGCGATCGCTCGTCATTGCCCTAACTCTAGAGGCTTTCTCATTCAGACTGCGGTGCAACCCATTGGTTAATGCATCGTCGCATTCTTGTAACTGGGGTCTAGACCCCTGAGGCACATAGAGGCAATCTCTATAGAGTACAATATCCCCAATTCCGTAACGAGGTGACAAACTGCCGCACAAACCCATAACCAAAACTCTGGAATGTGGGGAATTAGCAAAGGGTTCGTCTTGCAACCATTGCTTTAAACACTGAGTTACAGGTTGGGTGCCGATTGGAATGGGCACAACTAACGGTTGGATGGAGGAAATCTGGCTGAGTCCCCGACAGACAGCCTGATATTCTGCTCCTTGAGGAACCAAGATGGCATTAATAGGTAGAGTCATAGTACTGGGCATCGTATCAAAACCCTGGTTAACTGACAAAACTCTACAGCTTGCCGTTCTAGATGCCTAGGGGGGCGGGCTTGCAAAAAAGTCTAGCGCTCTCACCCCCAACCCTCTACTAGAGGGAGAGGGGAGCCGAAATGAGTAGAGTCCACTCATCTATCTCTCTTCTGTCTCCTCCAAGATAAGTTTGTTTAAATAACATCAAGACTAATTTTAATTTCGATTAAAATTGAGTTATAATTATATATTTAAATAAATAAGAAAATGAATTCTCTTGAAATCAGTCAAGGTATTATTGACTCTGCTCACCCCCTCAAAATTCTTTTAATAGAGGATAATGCTGCTGAAATTGAACTGGTACAAGAGTGGTTAACTCAAGGCAGTAAGGCTCCCTTTGAGCTGACTCAGAGCCATTACTTGAGTGAAGGGCTGCAATATCTGCTCCAATCGAAATTTGACATTATTTTATTAGACCTGTTTCTTCCAGATAGCCAAGGACTTGAGACGGTTGTGCGAGTAAAATCTCAAGCGCCAACCGTTCCCATTGTAGTCTTGACAGTTCTCAACGATCGCACAATTGCAATTGAGGCGATTCGTGAAGGAGCGCAGGATTATTTAATTAAAGGGCAGTTTACAGGGGAACTGTTAGTTCGTGCGATACGCTATGCCATCGAACGCCAGCGCGATCGCGAAGCCATTCGGCAGCAAGTTGAACGAGAACAACTTTTAGAACGCACGATCGAAAACATCCGTCAGTTTTTAGATCTTGCCGATATCCTTCAGACAACGACAGCGCAAGTAAGGCAGTTTCTGAAAACTGATCGAGTTTTAATTTATCGCTGTCACTTCCATCAATCCAGATGTTTCATTCTGGAAGCCGCAAATTGTGACGATTTTTGGGTCAGAAAGGGTGAAATTAATGCCCCCTTAATGATTCCTTGGAACCCAGGCTATCAGTCTATTCAAGCTGTAGATGACATCAACACAGCTCAAGTCGATCCTCAGTGGATAAATACACTGAAAACCTGTCAGGCAAAAGCAGTTTTGAGCATACCCATCTGGCAACGAGAACCAGTCAACCCAAAACCAAACTCTAAGCCTAAAAATCGGTTATGGGGAATCGTCATGGCACATCATTGCTCTCATCCCCGTCAATGGCAACTGTGGGAAATTGATTGCCTGAAACAATTAACCAATCAAGTCGCTGTCGCAATTCAACAATCAGAACTTTACCAACAGTTGGAGGTAGCGAATCAACAGTTACAGCAACTAGCCACCTTAGACAGTTTAACGAGAATTGCTAACCGCCGTAAGTTTGATCGTGTTCTTATGCATGAGTGGCGGCGTTTAGCACGGGAGTTTAAACCCCTATCTTTAATTTTGTGCGACATTGACTTTTTTAAACGGTACAACGATACTTATGGTCATCTAGCTGGAGATGCCTGCTTACAGCAAGTTGCCAAAGCGATCGCACAAGCTGCGAAGCGAACCGCTGATTTAGTTGCACGTTATGGCGGTGAAGAATTTGTTGTGATTCTGCCGGGAACTGATCCTGACGGTGCTTTTGTCGTTGCCGAAAAAATTCGCGACCAACTCAAAGAGTTTAAACTCCCTCATTCTAACTCTCCAATTAAACCATGGGTGACTTTAAGTATAGGAATAGCCACTGTAACTCCTTCCGTTCGTCAGTCCCCAACTAAGCTAGTAAACGCCGCCGATCAAGCTCTTTATCAAGCCAAAGGATTAGGACGCGATCGCATTTTTCAAGCCACCTGTATTCCTCATTCCTATACGAAAAGTGCAACCTAAGTCTTTGTACTAGGTTTCATCCGTTGGTTTGTTACTGTTTGTCTTCAATAGAGCCTTCATAGCAAAAGCGATTGCTCAAGAGGTAGAGCAATCGCTAAAATAGACGCTATTATTTTTACCCAACCCAATCAACTTATAGCATTTTCTAGTCTTGTCAGGCACGTCTTTGAGCTTCAAGTCCCCCTTTATAAGGGGGATGCTAGGGGGTCGTATTGTACCTCATATAAGAGAGAACCGCTATACTTCAACTCGCTCTTCAGAGTCTACTAACTCTGTAGAGTCCATTGGCTCTCCTTGAAAGGCAAACCGCAGAAAAGGTGGAGCTAAGAATGTTGTCAGAATCACCATAATAATAATGGCAGCTTCTAACGGTTTACTGAGAACCCCACTGGCTGAACCAATTCCAGCAAAAACCAGTCCAACTTCGCCCCGTGGAATCATGCCCACGCCAATTGCCAAACGGTTAATTTGTGGTTGACCAAACACTGTCCAACCTGTAATTATCTTGCCGATAATAGCTACAACAATTAAGAAAACGGCAATAATTAACCCCTCACGATTCTCAGGAACAGCCGGATTAAGTACAGCTAAATCGGCTTTAGCACCAACCGTTACAAAGAAAATCGGCACCAAGATATCGGCAATAGGAATAACCTGCTTGTCTAGTTCCTTACGCTTATCGGTTTCATCCAAAACTAAGCCAGCCGCAAACGCCCCTAAAATAGCTTCTAATTGGATAACATTAGCAAGGAACGCCATCAAAAATGCAAAGGTAAACGCCGGAATGACCAATTTACCTCGCGTTTGCAATTTATCCGCGATCGTTACAAAGGTTTTGTTGAAGAATTTACCCAGGAGAATTGCACCCAGCAAGAAAACCGTGGCGCTGATAATCAGATAGATAACGTTGAGAACATTAACTTCACCCGTTTTAGCAAGGCTGGCAACCACTGCCAAAACAATAATACCCAAAACATCATCAATGACAGCCGCACCGACAATAATCTGACCTTCTTTTGATTTGAGATGCCCTAATTCTGACAAAACTTTGGAGGTAATTCCAATACTAGTCGCCGTCAGTGCTGCACCCGCAAAAATTGCCGGAATCACGGGAACGTTAAACCATAACATCAGTCCCGCCGTCCCCGCACCGAATGGAGCAGCTACACCAACTACAGCTACAATGGCGGCTTGATAACCGACTTTTTGCAGCTCTCTTAAATCCGATTCCAAGCCAATTTCAAATAAGAGAATAATGACACCCAGTTCGGCTAAAACAGAGACAACTTCGCTCTGCGTTTCAAAAATGGATGTTACAGAATCAGGACTTAAATTACCAATGAATTGCAAGATTGTCATCAATGCCGAGTCAGAAGCCTCGGCTCCACTTTCAGGAAATACGAGCAGATGGAATGCAGAAACTCCCACCAAGACACCGCCAACCAATTCCCCTAACACAGGGGGTAAATCCACTAACTTCGACAGCTCGCCACCTAGCTTGCTGGCAATATAAACGATAACTAAACTCAGCAAAACTCCAGCGAGTACCATCGCCCCATCTTCGGGGTTTTTGGCGGTTGCTAGTATAGGTTGACTGGAAAATTGAAAAGAGGAGGTTAGGAAGGATATCCCAGTTATTGAATTCACGATTGGTTCTAAAGCCATCATTCTCTACATCAATAGTTTTGATTTCGAATCCATGATTTACAATGGAGTTAGGACGTGGGTGAAGAAGATTTTCCTCTCACACGCGACTTGTCAAAGCTCGACTATCGGCTTTTTTAGTTTCTATGAGCCCTAAAGTTAAGGAGCTTAGATATTTGCAGGTGTTTGAGCAACTTGAAATACCCTTTATTTGTACAACCCGACAAAGCTTTTCAGGTTTTCAACAGTAAAGGATTAAGGCGGGGAGCGAGGTTAACGACTCCCTTAACATTTCTTTGTTTATATTAACTTAATAGTTGCTCAAGAAATTCTCTCAGCTATTTTGACTCTATATGGAAAGCATAGATTGTTACATGGGACAGGCGAGACGCCCGTCCTACGGGTGTGATCGCCAAAATTTAGGGAATTCTAGCAAAAACCTGCGTAGAACAGGCATCTTGCCTGTTCCATCCCATTGGTGACAAGTTAAGATAGTGTGCTTTTTGTAAATGAGTTAATGTACTTAATTTTTTTGCTCTAGAGAATGATAATCATACTTTTAGAGGTGGGGAGAGCCATTGAGGAGATCATATTGAACTAGCAGTCTCAAGAGCAGCTTCCCGCAACCGCTCCACATCGCGCATCGGTGGTGCACCAAAGAGCCGCTTGTACTCCCGGTTGAAGTGCGAGGCATCGTCGTACCCCACACGGTAGGCAGCACTGATCGCGTCAAGGTTTTGCCCCAGCATCAGACGGCGAGCCTCTTGGAGCCGCAGTTGCTTCTGGAACTGCAAAGGACTCATTGCAGTGACAGACTTGAAGTGATGGTGAAAGCCTGAAACACTCATTCCAAGCTCTCTGGCGATGTCTTCAATACGAAGCGGCTGGTTAAAGTCTTTACGAAGTCGCTCAACAGCTCTAGCGATGTGGTGGGTGTAACCACCTAAAACTGCAATTTGACGGAGCCGATTCCCTTGCTCTCCCACCAGAAGTCGATAAATGATTTCTCGCTTAATCAAGGGTGCAAGCACATGAGCTTCAGTAGGAGAATCGAGCAACCTGACGAATCGCACCGTAGCGTCTAGCAGATTAGCATCCAGTAGACTGACATCGATGGCTTTGACACTGGCACCCCGTTGGGCAGAGGGATAGCCTGCCTCAAGCATGACTGAGCCAACTAAGGTGGGGTCGAGATCGAGGCGAAGGCTCAGAAATGGTTGCTCTGGGGATGCTTCCAGAATTCGGCTGGCAATCGGTAGTTCGACTGTCCCCAACAAATAATGCATCGGATCGTACTGATAGCGATCGCTGCCTAGAAGGACTTCTTTGCTGCCCTGAGCAATCACACAAAAGGCAGGAATAGAGACACTATGCAGGCACTCCGAAGGGGAGAAGGTGCGATCTTTCAGAAGCGGGTGTGCAAACTATTCGTCGGGCACACGCCGTTCAACCCGTCACTGCTATCCAAAGCGAGTACTCCCTGTGGTGGCGGCGGCCCGAAGAAGCCTTGTTGCCAACTCTGGAAGAACTGGGAATCGGGTTTGTGCCGTTTAGTCCCTTAGGGAAAGGCTTTTTGACGGGCAGTATCAGCAAAGACGCAACATTCGACAAATCGGACTTCCGCAGCATTGTTCCCCGGTTTACGCCGGAAGCGCTCGACGCGAACCAGTCCCTAGTGGATTTGTTGAAAGAGGTAGCGAACCAGAAAAAAGCCACAGCCGCACAAATCGCCCTTGCCTGGATACTGGCACAGAAGCCCTGGATTGTAACGATTCCAGGGACAACCAAATTGCATCGGTTAGAAGAAAATATTGGCGCAGCAAACATCGAACTGACACAAAACGAATTGCAGAGTATTGATGAAGCGTTGACACAAATCAAAGTGGAAGGCGATCGCTATCCAGAAGCGTTGGAGAAGCGAACGGGATTGTAGATGGAATCACCGAGCACAAAACAATGACTTACAAGGAGATGTGTATGACCATTACACCTCAGCAAGATAAAACACAACCCTCAGTAAGAATCAGTGAAGCAGCACACAAACATCATGAGGAACTCTTTCCAAACCACAAATCGACCCTGAAAGTAACTGACCCTGAACTGATCGAAATCTTTGACAACTTCACCTTTGATGAAGTCATTGCGCTGAGTAAGTTTGATACAAAAATAAGGGTAATGTTGACTCTGGCATCGATCATTGGAAGTCAGGCAGTCAGCGAATACAAAGTCATGGTGGGTGCTGCGCTCAATGTTGGAGTCACACCGATTGAAATCAAAGAGATCGTGTATCAGTCGGTGCCATACGTGGGAATGGCGAAAGCCTTTGACTTCATCCATGCCACCAATGACGTGCTGTCTAGCAGGGGCATTCAATTACCGTTGGAAGGGCAATCGACCACCGATCCAGATACCCGCTACGACCAGGGGCTGGCAGTACAGAAAGCCATATTTGGCGAAATGAAAGAATTTATCAAGAAGCCCGAGTTGGCGTTGAATTTAATAGACCGCAGCTTAGGGAGGGGAGAGCGCCCGGGTCTGGTAGTCATAGATGCGGGATATGGCAATAATAGAACATTTCTGAGGGAACTGGAAAAAAGAAAACTAATGTACATAGGAGGAGTCGCCAAAAACCGGAAAGTGAGAAGACCAAAGGAGTCAGAAGGAAAAAATGAAATACGATTAGATGAGTTAGTGAAAAGA
>NZ_JADEWY010000291.1 GCF_015207375.1 Coleofasciculus sp. LEGE 07092
AGAGTATTCCAAGAAAAAGATGATCCAAAACCAGGGATACTGAGAGAGTAATTAGTGTGCAATCTGCTGTATGTCTTCAGAATCGTTAATCAAACTAAGTGATAGTCTTCGGTCGTTGTACATCAAGACAGCAAAAAAGCTAAAGGGAAGTGACAGAAGACAATTCATGGCAGAGGTGGTGAAAGGATGGGGACGAGGAGGAGCAACAATAGCAGAACGAGAACTAGGATGGAATCGACGGACAATTCGGAAAGGGATGCAGGAGTTAGAGCATGGAATATCGATCGCAGACTCATTCCGGCTCAGAGGCAGCAAACCAACTGAACATAGACTGCCAAACTTACTGGAAGATATACGGTCAATTGTAGAACCACAAAGCCAAACAGACCCAAGTTTTGAGAGCACAAGGTTGTATACTAGGTTGTCAGCAGCGCAAGTCCGCCATCAGTTGATAGAAATCAAAGGGTATCAAGATGAAGAACTCCCAACAGGGGAGGTAATTCGACAACGATTGAATCAACTAGGTTATGGCTTAAAAAGGGTAGCAAAAACAAAACCAATCAAACAGATACCAGAAACAGAAGCCATCTTTAAAGAAGTTAACCGCATCAATCAACAAGCGGATGACGACTCAAAAACATTGAGAATTTCTATAGATGCCAAGGTGGGAATCAAAATTGGCGAGTTCGATAGAGGTGGAAAAACCCGTACCAAAACTGTGGCATTTGACCACGATTTTTCAACTTGTCCAGCACTTACCCCTTATGGTATTTTTCTGCCTGAAGGAGGCGAGTTATTTCTATTCTTCGTACAGTCCAAACTAACTGCTGATTGTATCGTTGACATACTTGAACAGTGGTGGATAAGCGTTAAAAACCGCTTTACTCACATTCGGAAATTGGTCATCAACCAAGATAATGGTCCAGAAAACCATTCTCGACGAACTCAGTTCATGTATCGTATGCTTGAGTTCACTCACAAATTTAAACTGACCATTCAACTAGCTTATTATCCTCCTTATCACAGTAAATATAATCCTGTTGAGCGTGCTTTTGGTTGGCTTGAGCAACATTGGCGTGGCAGCTTACTCGACAGCGTTGATACCGTGCTAAGGTTTGCTTCTACCCTAACTGTCAAGGGCAAAAATCCTGTGGTTACTTTGGCTCGTGAAAACTTACCATACAGGAGTTAAACTTACACAACAAGCAATGGCCCAAATCGAAGAGCAGATTTACCGCTTACCAACTTTGAAAAAATGGTTCGTTGAAATCTTTTGTCGAAGTGACTAAAGTTTTGGATCATTTTTTAGTTGGAATACTCT
>NZ_JADEWY010000095.1 GCF_015207375.1 Coleofasciculus sp. LEGE 07092
CTACACCCCAGATCCCTACTCCCTAAAAATAATATGACGTTCCGAATCAAAAGCAATCTTTCCTTGTTTGTGTAACTTGCCCATCAATCGCGTGACTGTCACTCTAGTCGTACAGCAGGCTTCTGCTAGATCCTGATGGGTGAGGCGAATCATCAAGCGAGTACCTTGGGGAACAGGTTGACCAAATTCCTGTTTTAACCATAGTAAAAAATGGTAAAAGCGGTCTTGTACTCGTCGCTTGCCAGCCAAGGCTAACAAGGATTCAGTCTGCTGTAGCCGCAGCTTCATTCGCTGTAAAAGAGCCTGAGAAAGAGGGAGCGACGTAGAAATCTCTGCTAGGGAAATGGAAACTAACTCAACCTCCTTTGAGAGAGCGGTGGCTTGGTAAATTTGCAAACAGGTCATGCTAGAACCAAAGGGCATAGATTGTCCTGCTAATCCCATCAGAACCTCATCACCTTCCTCGCTCACTGTAGTCAGTTTCACCAGACCTTGACAGACGAGCCAAACTACTTTGGAATTGAGAGAGATAGTCTCGCCCTTAGTATAAAAATATCTGGGGCGACCCTCGCTAAGTTTGCAGGTAGGAGGGTTTAGTACCTGGGCAATTTGCTGATGTTCGTTAATAGGATGCAATATCCAGTGCAAGTTCGTCAACTTACCGTCCGAATTACAGACAGGAGAAACTGTTACCGCCACTTCACAAGGCTGACTTTGGCGCGGTTGAATCTGTACGATCGATTCCTGTGCATTTCTACTCTGCTTGAGCTGGGTGAGTTTAGCCGGAAACTTTTGACGTTCTGCTGTAGAGGTAAAGATATTAAAGGGTTTACCTTCTAAGAACTGATGCGATATATTCAATAAAGTCGCAGCCGCTTGATTGGCTTCTTGAATGATTCCACGGGTATCAGTCACCAGATAAGCAGTCGGAAAAAACTCGAACAGGTTTTGATAGCGGCAGTGTTCTGCTTCCAACTTCGATCGCAGACTTGTCAGTTCTTGAGCCTGCACAAACAACTCCTCCATTGCCACCTGAAGTTCTTCTGAAGCCGTGCCAAGTTCCCTCAAGATCAACGGCATTGACTCGCTTGGGAGTTGTGACTGGGAAATTGGCTCGTGGTAAAGCTTCTCTAAACGCTCTTGGAGTACTTCTACCTGTTGAGCAAACCGACCCAAGTCCAAGTCAAATTTCATAAAACTTTCACACAACTTTATAGTGCGTCTCACGCTGAACACTTCATAGAGTTCTTAGGCGAGGGATTTAGCGTCATCCCCAGAGACTTGTGATTAAGTTAACAAACCCGCTTAATAATAGTCTCTCTCTTCCGATAGAAGTAGTTAGTCAATCAAAACAGATAGTCTGTATAAGCGTCTATGTGTAAATGACAAAGTTTTGGCACGAGTTAGAGTTTTCAACTAACTGCCGTCTGCCTTCTTTCACCAAGTCTCATCCTCCTTGCCGACCTTATGAAAAGCCGTAACCCCAGCATCAATCCTGCTCAAAAATCCATAGTGTCTGAACAAGATAGATCCTCACGCCTAGTCAAAGGCGATCGCCAAATGCTCTGTTGCTATACCAATACGAGCCGTCAAATTCAAATCATCCGATTTAAAACGAGTTCCGATTCCAAAAAGCAGCACGTTATTTTTCCAGGTCAACGCTTACTATTTGAAGCCCTCGCAGATGCTGACTTAGCAATTCAACTCAGCGAGACAGTTACCGACTTTATTCCTTGTCAGCAGTTCTGTGTTAAAGAACCCTCAACTGCTCCTCAAGTTTCCCCTTTAAACCTTGTCTCTTGAAGAAAAGAATAAGAGTTCGTTATTAAATCATCAATGAAGTTAGTAATAAATGAATCAAAAAATTATCAATTTAACTTGTCTCCTTATCATTCAAGAAGCTGAAGAAATCCTGAAAGATTATCCCCAAAATCCCTATCAATCTGCTTTGATCAATCCAGCTTTGTGGAACAGGCTTATTAATCACGTCCTCAACCGAATTCCCAATCAGTACTATACCATCCTCAATGAGTCTGAGGAATTTCCTGACAACATCAGAATACTCTACTCTTCCCTGAAGGAGCGGATGCATCTGGAAATGATAATTCGCCAAAGTATCGTTTACCTACTCCAAGAGCATCTAGGCTTTCCTTACAGTAATATCGTTCATAAACCCCTTCCCTAGGTTGAGAAAAGGAGAGAAGAGGACTCTTGAGGTGTTACTTTTCTCCCTATTCCCTACTCCCCACTCCCCTCCTAAGAACACAACTCGGTATCAAATTCTAGATCACCTGAACAACGCTGGCTTGTCCGACTTGAGTCAAGAATTGGAACGCCTTCACAATATAAGCAGCACATTCGGTCGGGGAGGTATCGTAAAAAGCCCGCCAAGCAGCAGCTTTGTACTCATCATAGCGAGCTGCTCGCTCAGGAAATCGCTCCAACCACGCCAAACGCACGGCATGACCAATCAGAACATCGAGAACGATATATTCTTCAATTTCTAACTCTGGATTGCCCTCGACAATGACAGCGAGTTCCATCAATGTCTCAATATTAACGCTGCGGTACTCGGGTGCCTGAATCTTGTTGAGTAAATGTTCTACGCGCAGCGCAAAATTCTTTTCTCCGGGCGTCATTTCCGACAGAAGTACTTCACTATCTAATCGATTGCGGCGTTCTAACTTATCGCCAATCACCAAGCCCTTACAATGCTTCAAAACTAGCCAGACTTTGGGATAGAAGTCTTTGGGAATGCGAGACGCTGCACCATCTAGCTGCCGTTTCCTCAACCAGCTACCGGCTGCTTGTGCCTCCTCTATTTCTTCTTGAGTTCTTGACAAAACGATCCAATTAATATCTCGTTCAGGTTGTTTAACGTGCAGCGATTCTTGCTGACGCAGCTTTTGGTTGACACCCTCATACCCCGCCAAACAGGAACGCAATCGCATCTTCACCTCAAAGGGACTTGAGCGCATGAGTTCTTCATAGGCTTCATCCTGAGTCACTCTCCGTTCGGCTGCCAGTTCACTGGTTAACAAGAGAATCAGATACCCAACCCGCAAGGTTAGCAAGCCATCTACTAACTGGGGTTCGGACTTGATCAAAAGACTCAGGTAAACCAAGATTTCCTGACTCAAAACGCGATCGCGAATATCCTCCCCACAGAACTCATTTATTTTTGCCTGAATTTCCAGGTGTGATATTGGTTTTTTAATCAGGGACGCCTCGCTGTAAGCCTTCCCAACCGTAATCTGCTTGCCTCGCACTAAAATATCAGTGACCGCATCAGACAGATTGATATCCACCTTATTGAGTAAACCAGCCGCTTGACGCACAATAGTCCAGTGGGGAGAGGCTGACTCTATTCCCGCTTTCAGATAAACTTCATTGAGCAAATCCGCGACAGTGACAGATACTGCCGAGCCGCCAAAGCCCGTATCAAAATTCAACCCGCGTAGGCGCTTGAGCGTACTCAACAATTCGATCTGCTCGTAGAGGTTCTCTGACTGTCGCAAACTATCGAGCAATAACCTCAGATTGGTTTCGCACTCCAGCAAAAATTCTTGAGTGTGGTTTAACGGTCCATGTTTACCCGGATGGCTAGTCAGGTAATAACAGCGCGGTGCCGCATCCTTAACCGGTGACTGGGTAAACTCAAAATCGTGGAGAACATCAATTCGTTCAGTTCCGGCTGTCAGCATCAACTGATTCAGCCGTCCCAGTTTTACCCGCACGCCATTACAAAAACCCTCTTGCAATTCCCGGAGCAACTCCAGTAGAGACATAACAGGCAATGTCTCTCCATCATCATTGACAACACTATCCTCTGTATCCGATTCCAGCATCGTATGGGTCAACAACAGCGTTAGCGTTGGACGCCCCAAGTCAGACCAATGACGCTGAATGTAAGGCAGTTCGCTTTTAATTTGAGCGATCAAGAACTGGTTGTCTACGGTTAGGTAAAATTGCTGATTGTCTAGCAGGGCAGGTAAGAAGACGATTGTCTCCGACCCAAACCTAAATATTCTCGAAGTGGTTAAACTCCGTAATCGCCGTATTGGTCGTCCTGTCAACCCCAAGGGATCACAGTACCCAATTTGGGCATAGATGGCTGACAGTTCAGTTGCCTGACGGACTTGTATCGGTTCTACCTGTTGGGGGGTTTGGCTGGCAATACCATAAGCTGCCAGTTGAGCCTGCAAATCTTCATCTTCGGCTAGCAGGGCAATTTGTACCACCGGGTCTTGGTGACGCCCCACAGACAAATAACGCCCTAACGGGTCAATATCTCCGGGTGCAATTAACCCTTCATGGAGCATCTTACCCAGCAAGTATAAACTCTGTGCCCAGACTAGGGGAACGTTTTCATTCGGTTTGCGCCGTTGGGAACGGGGAGATGCTCGCTCGGCATCAATGCCCTCGGCGGAAACGTAATACAGTTCCGGTAGCAGACGTATCCCATCCCGCTCGACTAGCAATGTATCGAGCCGCCCCAAATAGTTACGAGCTTGTTCGATATCTCCCCGGAACTGACCATCGAGTGCTAGGTAGGTAAAGAAGAGGGGCCATTCGCATTCAATATGCTCAAACTGTTGCAGTTCTAAAGGTTCATAATGCAGGCGGGTGGTATCTTCCAAGACTGTCTGATGCCCGTCTCGCAAAAAGCGTTTGCAGCCATACAGCCCCTGTAACTTATTAATAATTTTCTTACGGGTGCGTTCAGTCAGGTCGATATCTTCAATGGCAAAGGCAGGGAAACCAATCACACTTAAAAGGGCAGCATCGGTTTCTTTTGAACTCGACTCTCGGGGTAGTAGGGATTCTAGGGTAATTCGCGATCGCGCAATTTCATCGGGCAAGACATGAATGACAGATGCCTGAGAACCCCGAACCCCAAATAAATCCAGTCCATTAATGGCTTCTAATGCCGCTTTTGCCATGCCCACAGAACTGGCATTGAGTTCAGGGTTGCCGTGATTAACCTTATTGCCGCGTTCCCAGATGCCGTAATCGGGTGTTCGATAGGCGCGACCAATATAATAAACCAGATTCTGGATAAAGTGAACTTCGTCAATCGTATAAACAATATGCAGTCCAGATGCAGTCATCTGTGCCAGCATCAGCAGGTACAGGGATGTGGCATCTAGTTGCAAGTGTCCCCACTCATCATCGCCTACCACAACGTCTCCCGTGCTGGTATTGTACTTGGCGTGCAGGGCATCCAAAAGCGACTGGGTTTCTTTAAATCGCTCAACTTTATGAGCTTGCCGCATCATGCAGAACAACAGTCCCCGCATGAGTTTGACTACGCTCTGTTCCAGTTCAAAGGTACGTCCGCTATCAGGATCGAGCTTGCGGTATGCCAAACCCAATCCCCAAACCGCCAAAATACTGTAAACATTGTCCCGCACCCAGGCATCGGTATAGTCACCGTGGGCATTAACCGCAGTACTGGCAGGTAACAGACCCGTAATCGGGTTTTGACGGTTGAGAATAATGCGAACTTGCTGGTAATAATCGTTCAGTCGAACGGGAAGTTGGGCTGCGATAATAGACATCCCTTAATCTAATGTTAAATAAAATTTATCCAGTTTTAGCACCCATATCATTGTCGTTTTGCCAAGCTTTAGTTACATTAATTCACATACCCCTTTACAAAACGCCATCAACGGAGCAAAGCTATGCAAGGTCAAGAACAAAACGAAGCCAAATTTGGCTTTACAGCTAAAGCGGAAAACTGGAATGGTCGTTTAGCCATGATTGGTTTTATTGCCGCTGTGATTACTGAATATATCTCCGGTCAAGGCGTACTGCACTTCTGGGGGTTGATGTAATTTCTGAAAGTTGGGAATCTCTCTAATCTGAAATAATAACTGGGCGTTCTGGCTATGAATGCCCAGCTTTTTACAGAAAAGGGAGTGGATAACCTCCTACTCCCCATTTCCCTATTCCTTTCAACCCTAGCGAATATATTCTTTAAGAATGCTGTTGCGATTGGGATGGCGCAGTTTGCGAAGGGCTTTGGCTTCGATTTGCCGAATCCGTTCGCGAGTGACGTTGAAGATTTGACCGATTTCTTCGAGGGTTTTCATGCGTCCATCATCTAACCCGTAGCGCAATCGCAGAACATCGCGCTCACGAGGGCTTAAGGTGTCAAGGACGCTTTCAAGGTCTTCCCGGAGCAGATTTTTGGAGACTTGATCTTCTGGCGTTTCACCATCGGCTTCGATGAAATCTCCCAAACGGGAATCTTCTTCTTTACCAATTGGCGTTTCTAGGGAGATGGGAAGTTGGGCAGATTTAGCAATGAATCGCAGCTTCTCGATGGTCATTTCCATGCGATCAGCGATTTCTTCCTCGGTTGGCTTTCGACCCAATTCTTGGGAAAGAATTTTGGTAGTCTTTTTGATCCGGGAAATAGTTTCGTAGAGGTGAACGGGTAGACGAATGGTGCGAGATTGGTCAGCGATTGCGCGGGTAATTGCCTGCCGAATCCACCAGGTTGCGTAGGTTGAGAACTTGTAGCCTTTTTCGTGGTCAAACTTTTCTGCTGCCCGAATTAGACCGAGGGAGCCTTCTTGAATCAGGTCTTGGAACGAAAGACCCCGATTCATGTACTTTTTAGCAATCGACACAACTAGACGCAGGTTGGACTGTACCATTTTTTCTTTCGCTCTCCGACCCAAGAAGAGGCGGTGGCGAAACTCTGGCAGTTGCATGTTGACTGAACTTGCCCATTCCTTTTCTTGTGGCTCTCGCTCTAACTGAGTACACAAGCGTTCGCGAACACGTTCTAATTCCAACAAATCGGCAATTTTGCGAGCCAATTCAATTTCTTCATCTGCCCGCAGCAGTCGGATGCGACCGATTTCTTGCAGGTATAGGCGAATTGAATCTTCGGTATAGTGCTTCTTTTTGGTTTGGGTACGACGGCGAGTAGAGCGCGTCTTACCAGGTTTACTCTCTTCTTCCTCTGGTTGAGCCTCATCAGATTGAATCTCTACGAGTTCGTCTCGGTTTGGTTCGTCGTCCAGTAAAAATTCCAACTCGTTCTGAGGCTGAGCGATCGTTGCGAGTACGTCGTGTGCCTGGGTCATGCCTTTTTCCTCATGCTCCTTCAGTTAAAGACTAGTAGATGATGTTCCGTAATCTACTTAAGATAGTGTAGCCAGTAATTCACTTGCCATGACATTCTCATGATTGGATTATTTGTATCTAATAGCGGAATCTGAGAAATACAATTAAGATTTATTTCTCTAAACTCAACTTTGTTGGGAATGTCTAGAAAGGAAGTCTCAGTCCTGGCTGCTGCCCGTGACCTTTTGATTGTAGCTTTAATAGCAAAAACTGCACGCTGTGTTTTCTGCTCCAATCTGGTGATAGTGAAGTTAGATTCTCAAGAGCTTTTACACAAACACTTAGGTCAGTCTAAGTTAATGCACTCATGATAGATCCTGTTTCCTGATTGTCTATTGCCTTTAGAGATTCGCGGCAAGTCTAAGTCGATGATAGCGAACTCAGTTCAAACGATACTCTAGGGGATATACCCATTGATTGCTCCTCTCAACCTAATAACCCAAGTTGCTATTCTATCGTTTTTGCTTTCCTTGACTTTGAGTAGGCTTGAATTGAAGTAATTCAAGGGGTGTCTCCGGTTGAGTTCGATTGTTCTTCACTCTACTCTAGCTAGCTCAGAGGGCGATTGTCCCGGACAAATAGCTGAAATATATTCAGCCATTTTAGTGAATTTAGCTGGCAGATCACAGATCTAGTGTCTGAAGTGTGCATAAAACTACCATTTTAAAACTAGTACAAAAGTTCTACAAGAGTGCTAGTACTCTGTCAAAGCTAGTTTGACGGGTTACTTTTATCTCCGCGTCCCCACGTCAGTCTCAACCCGTCAATTTAAGGTTGACAGACCACTAGTATCCCCTTGGGACTACCTTTGCGAACTTCCTAGTGCATGAAGAACATTTTCCACAGATAGAGATAGTCCATAGGCAAGATTTATTGGGTGTAAATCATACGTTTTAACACATCAAGCAAGGGTAAGGGTTCGATGTGCTGAGAAAAACCCTTTAGATAACTTAAGAGTAATTCTTGCAAACTACCGCTTCCTTGTAAGAAGACTACACAATAGGGCAGTGTTGTTCAGCGAGTCGCTAGGAATTCGGACTCCTGACCAGTCTTACCCCTAGCACAATTAACCGAGTTTTTGCTATCGTTCACTCTATATCTAGCGGTTGAATAACTCTATTACCGATTCAATGCCATCAGATAGAGAGTCGTGTAAAACTTTACTCAACTAATGGCTTTGTCTATGCTTGACCATCGGAAATGGAGCGATAAGTCCAGACAATCTTTTGGCGTTCTTCTGTCTGTCACCTTTGAGCGCGTACCTCATTATTGGGTCTGTTGCCATAATTCATTGATGGTTACAAAGTGATAACCTTGCCCTAGCAACTGAGGAATCAACTGCTCTGTTGTGGAGACAACATTTTCTCCTCCACAGTAACCATCGTGCAAAACAATCAGCGACCCATTACAGACCTGCTTTAAGACTCGCTGAACGACAACTGAGAGGCCAGGACACACCCAGTCTTCTGGGACAACGCTCCACATCACAGGTCGATACTGCCACTGGTTTAATAAACTTAACGTTTTGGGTGTAAACAGACCATTTGGAGGGCGAACGTCGCGAACCTTTTCTGGGTGAAGCTGGCAGGCGCGGGCAATCGCCCCTTGGGTTTTTTCCAAACTTTGCTTGAGGTTATCTGGTGTTAGGAAGGGAAAGGAGTGATGATGATATCCGTGCAAACCAATCCAGTGCCCCCCCTGGTAAACGTCTCTTGCTACTGTTGGCGATCGCTCTACGCATACCCCCAACCAGAAAAAACTGGCTGGGATGCCATAGTAGTCTAGAACTTTCAGCAGTTGGGGGGTGTGTTGGGGATGAGGTCCATCATCAAAGGTGAGGGCAATAGCTCGTGAATGGGGCGATCCTGTCCAGAGGCAACGGGGAAAGGACGTTTTCAGAATCGGGTACAGAATGGGATAAAGCGGCGCAAACTCCATGGGAATTCAAAGGGGTGTAGACGGTAGGTATGGGCATTAGTGTCAACTTAACGTGAAACCCAAGCCTGATAAAAATTTCCCATCAACACCCAAAGGCTGGAAGCTTGGGGCTACAAAAACAAAGCCTGCCGGAGTTTACCCCTGCTACGCAGCGCTAAGGAACGAAGCCTGCCCATGGAGGCTTCGTTCGGATATCCCAAGGATGAGAGCCTTCGGGCTTAAGTTAACACTTCCTTCATTGCAGACAATCTAGAATTCAAAGCTCAAGTCAGCTAGAGTCAGTTGACCATTGAAAGCATAGAAGGTAATCCGAGAGATATTTGGCGCGTCGATCTTCAATGGAGCATTGGGCGAAAACTCCGAATCAGAACCTGCTAAATTGGGTTCGCTCGTTGATTTGCCAATGAGCCTATCCTGATGGTCGTAGGCAGACATAATCGTTCGCTGAGAACTAGTGACGTAGCAGCGGAACCGCCCCACAGGTTGTAAAAAGATGGCTTCTAGCCAACCGTTTTTGGGAGCTGCCATGAGTACGGTGCAGCCCGATCGGGGCGGATAAGCTGGATTTGAGGGATGTAGAGCGATCGCGTTTTTAAAGGTAATCCCGTACTGGCAGAATTGATGCTCTACCACTTCAAAACAGTTCAGGTCTTCCAGGTTAACAGAGACGCTACAATGTCTTATCACGAGTAAATTCGAGTCAAACTCAGTTACACCCCGGTCAGGAGAAGCGATCGTGGCTTGAGGTTCAACAAAGTCATGATGTGTAATTCCCTTCAACTGTAGACTGCATTGCATTGTTGTAATATTATCTGTGATAAACGAAGGCACTTTTTCACCAATCAGATGACTCTCAACTCCGCCAACTTCTCCAAGAGGCTCAGTTTCCAATTTTTCAGCGAACTATCAATCTCGACACCCCAAAACACCCTCTAAATTATCCCGTCTCCTCGTAGTTACCACTGTAAGAGTATTTTTAGGGTTAAGGAGCGAATTCTCTGGGATACCTGTATGGCAGTGAGGCTCCCTGGAAAGCTCGCCCTTTAGACTACAAGGGTTTTTACAGAATTACTGATTTTTAGTTTGCACTCTTTGAGGAAAAGTTTTTACATTATCAAAATTATTGGATGAGATAAAAATGACTCAAGTTCCCCTGCTCCTCTGCTCCCCTGTCGGTTATTTTTCTCTTCAAGGCGAATATACACCAATCAGGATTTTAAGCGATCGCACTCTACACACTATACTCTGAGCGATTGCCTTTGAGAATCAATCACGAGTAAGACGTTCTAGATGCCAAAATCGGCGATTATAGCAATAGACCTCTTGCACCACTGTTCGGTAACAGTCGCTTTTGTTCCCAACTCCCAACTCCCAACTCCCAACTCCCAATTCCCAACTCCCAACTCCCAACTCCCAACTTCTGCAAGAAGTCTAATAGCGATGAGGTTAAAAGATGATTGAGCCAAATGGTTTCCGACAACACTCCGTAGTAACCTCCCTAGGGAGAATGGTGTATTACACGGCTGAAGGGTTGCCTTGGCAGACAGCAGATAGCCCTGAGCCTAAAGAACTGCCACCTCTAGTGTTCTTGCACGGCTTTGGGGGTGGCTCCTCTGCCTACGAATGGTCAAAAGTTTACCCAGCCTTTGCCAACGAGTATCGCATCTTAGCACCCGACTTAATTGGCTGGGGTCGTTCGGAGCATCCTGAACGGAATTACAAAATTGATGACTACATCACCACAATTATTGAGTTTTTGGAACAGACTTGCTCTGAAGCTGTTCCAGTAGTTGCCTCTTCTCTAACAGCAGCGTTTACAATCCGAGCTGCGATCGCTCGCCCAGATTTATTCAAGATGCTAATTTTGACGACGCCATCAGGATTATCGGACTTTGGGCAAGACTACTCACGCAGCTTTTTTGCTCAATTAGTGAGCACCCCAATCCTTGATCGCATTCTCTACAGTACTGGCGTTGCCACTAGCGGTGGAATTAGCAGTTTCTTAGAAAATCGGCAATTTGCTCGTCCCAGTCGCATTTATCCAGAAATGGTGGATGCCTATCTAGCATCAGCTCAACAACCCAATGCCGAATATGCGGCACTTTCCTTTGTACGGGGAGATTTGTGCTTCGACTTATCTCTGTTTGTTCCCCAATTAACTACTCCTACGGCAATGATCTGGGGAGAAAAATCTGAGTTTACCAGTCCAGAAATTGGCAAACGGCTTGCCGCTCTCAATCCCCAAGCCATTCGAGTCTTTCAAACCCTAGACGATGTAGGACTGACTCCCCAATTGGAGTTGCCTGCAGTAACAATTGGTTTAATTCGGCGATATTTAAAGATTCTTGACACGGCAGCAGAGAAGGGTGTATAGAGACAAGGAGACTATTGAATTGTTACTCTTCTTCCCCACTCCCTACTCCCTACTCCCTACTCAGGAACCCTAACCTCAATCACGCTGGCATTAAAGTTGTAATCCGTACCTTCCAACTCGACAGGCGTACCAATTTTAATTTTGCTATTGCCGAGTACGGGTCCGTCTTTCGTGATCGTTGCTTGACCGCCCAAGGTCATTAGCATATCAGTACTAAACGAGTTTGACCGAGGGTCGGATAGCTCTTTAACTGACCCATCAGGTTGTGGTACAGCTAGGGTTCGCGGCAGTTCTCGTACCGACTTAATATCAACTTGACCGTAGGGTTGATTGCGAATGACAACATTCGTCTTTTTCTCCTCCTGAAATTGCGTCATCAATCCCTGCGGATCGCGCACGCTTAGACCTCGAACGATCACATCGACTTCTATGGGTTTAGTTCCGCTCACTTGCGCGACGGAACCAGTAGAACCGGGAACCAAAAAGATTCCTACAATCACGAATAGAATGACCAAGGCAGCACCCAGATCGAGAATGCTCACCTTACCGAACAAACGTCCTTTAGAATCCAAAATAGCCATGAAACCTGACGTGAAGTGTTTTTCTTAAAAGAACTATCTCTAGAAGGATGCCTCAAACGGCTAGAGGATTACCATCCTATTTTCTTTGTGTTAATTTACCACAGGAGTGGCTGCCGATCCGCACGATTTCAAAGAATTGTCTGAGTTATATTTTTACCTGCCAGACAGTGATTGATAACGCTCAAGGTGAGACACAATAAGAGTGATCAAGGGAAAAATGGCAACTTATACCCCTTGACCAGCGTCTGTTTTATATAGGTTTCGCGGCTATCAACTCAGACGGGGACTCTATGTTCATTATTCATTGCTCATGACTTGACCCCGGTGAACCATGAACGATGGGGTCAGGTGTTCCACGTTAGGTTAGTAGTCATTTCTCAAGTACAGCTATCTTACTTTCATAAATCATGTTCAATCCCCTTTCATTTCTAGCTCGTCCTTACCGACGCCGCTTATTGTATCCGTTCGTGTCTGTGGCTTTGGCACTGAGTCTCATTGTTGGTACGCCTCAGGTTAGCCAAGCGATTTCTTGGTTCGATCTGATTTTTCAAGGCGTTCAAATTATCCAACTATCCAATATTTCTGATCGCCAAGAAGTTGAAATTGGAGGGCAGATTAACAAGCAGCTTGTTGGTAATCAGTTCCAACTTTATCGCAATTCTGACATTAATCGCTATGTGGATCAAATTGGTCAACGACTTGCACAGGAAAGTCCACGTCCGAATATTCCCTATACGTTTCAGATCGTCAGGGATGATAGCATTAATGCCTTTGCGACGATGGGGGGCTATGTCTATGTCACCACGGGTTTGCTGGCGGCTGCCGATAATGAAGCCGAGGTTGCCAGTGTCCTCGCTCACGAAACTGGTCATATCACCGAGCGTCACTCGATCAAACAAATGCGGCAGACAGCGATCGCTAGGGGTGTAGCGGTTGCGGCTGGACTTGATCGTAGTACCTTAGTGAATCTCGGCGTAGAACTAGCACTGCGGCTTCCCAACAGCCGTGAGGATGAATTTGAAGCTGACCAAGTTGGGTTAAACATCCTCAGACAAGCGGGTTATGCACCATCGGCAATGGTAAAGTTTATGGAAAAACTCAACAGCAGAAGGTCTGTTCCCTCGTTTTTAAGCACTCACCCAGCAACACAAGACCGAATTAATGCTTTAAAGCAAGCCATTGAGCCGACTGAGGCTAATACAGGTATGGGTTTAAACGAAAGTGCCTACAAAGCTAAAATTCGTCCCCTTCTGTGAGAGTCGATCTGAGCCGGATAGCCTTACATCATAACACAGGAGCGTTTAATAGCAGCATAAATCAAGAGCGGAGAACTGAACGGCGCGGGAATAGTTTTGACGGATCTACCCGCGTCACTGCTTCTTCGAGAGGGATTTGGCGAACCCGTTTCCGAAAAACGTTGACTTGATAAACTAAAGAGTTGGTAAGGTCTAATCCTGTCAACCAGCCACTTTTAGGATGATAAGCACCGGTGTCAATATCTAACCAACCCAAACCCTGAGCAATTTTCCCAGGCATTACTCCTGGCAGGGTAAAGGTGATGGTGTGTCCTGTGACAATCATCTTATCGGAGAAATAAGGCTCCTGTATGCTATGGAATTCTTCTCGAATCCAACAAAATTGTTCAGCCGTTTGCTGTTCGAGGGGCAGGCGGGGATGAACGCCTGCATGGACTAACCAAATATCTCCCAGATCGAGGTAGGTTGGTAGTGTTCGCATCCAATCGATATGATCTTGGCGCACACCCTCCTCGCCATAACTGTTGATTGTACTGTGACCCCCACTATAGAGCCATGCTTGTAGGGTAGGACCATGAATGTCTCCATGACCGAGAACTTCTATTAACATTTGCTCGTGATTACCCAATAGGCAAGGGTAGGCACTTTGCTTAACAAATTCTACGACCTGAGCACTCTGAGGTCCTCGGTCGATCAAATCTCCCAAAAAATAAACCTTGTCGCCCCCGCTGGGAGCGATCGCATCCAATAAAGTCATAAGAGTATCGTAGTGCCCATGCACGTCACCGATAACAATTCGACGATGGGTCATGTTTTGCTTATCCAAATCTGCTTTATCAAATAACAGGTAGTACCCTTGAATCTAACTTGCATAAGTTGTGATGCTCCAACTAAGCGTATAGCTGTTGGTTTAGAGTAAGTCCGGATTGCTTAACACGAGTTGAGTGTGCAGAAATAATCTAGTTTCGTGTGGATTTTGGAACCAATTGGTCTAGTGTGCCTCTAAAATCTTGGTATCAAGCACTGCTTTCGTTAAGAAATGTGGCTGGGTATGGCAAACCTTCCTATTACAGATAGACTCCTTCTGGATTGGGACAGTTCCCCCAGCTCTATTGCCCTAGAGGATTACGGAGTATTGCCAGCAGCCAACTCGTTTGAGTCCGCTTAGAGGAGATGATTTTTGCCGAAACCTTGTCTTATTCTGCATTGCTAAATGATTAACGTACTCAAACAACCCACTAACTGGACTTGGGTAGAGCAAGCGATCGCTCACCTTAATGTCATTTTACTCGACCACTCCCATTGCGAACGGAAAGCCGCAGGCGTGGCGCTGAATCTCATGTTTCGCTACCCCTCTAATACGCAACTGGTGCGTCAGCTAACAGCTATTGCTCGTGAGGAACTCGAGCATTTTGAGCAAGTGAACCAGTGGCTAGAACGACGGAGCATTCCCCTAGCTCCCCTCTCGTCACCGCCCTATGGGGCAGGGTTAAAGGCTTTAATTCGTCCCTCGGAACCGAATCGGCTCTTAGATTCATTGTTGGTTTCTGGACTGATTGAAGCTCGTTCTCACGAGCGGTTGGGACTGTTGGCAGAATACTGCCCGGAGCCAGAGTTAGCGGAGTTTTATCGCAGTTTGATGGCGTCTGAGGCGAGGCACTACGGGGTTTATTGGGTACTGGCGGATACTTATAGCGATCGGGATGTGGCTAAGGAGCGGTTGGAAGAGTTGGCGATTAGGGAAAGTGAGTTACTTTCCACGTTGTATCCTGAACCCAGGATTCATAGTTAGAGATCTGAGTTACAACCAAAAAAAACGGCGATCATAGGCAATACCTCCTGACAGGTTTTCACCAATTGCACGGCACTAGGTAAACTTTCAGTAATAACCTTGTATTCCCTGTTTTAAGGCTGATGCATCAGGAGTCTAATTTTCTGATAAGCTAAGAAATATGAATAAATTTTAAGAAATCAAAAGCTAAAGCGGACTCGTGAAATTGTATCGTTCATTCCCTTCCCATAAAATCCTCAAAAGTTCGCAGTGGCAAACCATCCTGGCAGATAGTCTCACAGTTTTCTGGGGAGAATGGCTGAAACTGCGAGTGCGTATTGTGCAAGTCGCGGCTACGGGCTTGATATCGCCGCTCATTTATATTGTTGGGTTTGGTTTGGGACTGGGGAGCGCCCTAGATGCAGCAATCACACCTGCTGCGGGTGATAGCTACTTAGAGTTTATACTGCCGGGGATGATCGCCCTCTCTTCAATGACGATTAGCTTTGGTGGCACAACCTTTTCTATCTGCGGCGAACGGCTGTTCACCAAGACGTTTGAGGAAACGTTACTGGTGCCAATACATCCCCTAGCATTGTATCTGGGCAAAATGCTAGCCGGAATCCTGCGGGGAATGATGACTTCGGGTTCGGTAATTCTGGTAGCGGTGGTGTTTACTGGCAAAATCTGGAGCTTTATCAATCCCCTATTTTTGCTGTTGCTGCTACTCAATAGTGCCGTGTTTGCGGGTTTGGGGGTAATTGTTGGCTTAAATGTTAAGTCCTTAGAATCAGTAGGACTTTACAACAACTTCCTAATTGTCCCCATGTCATTTTTAGGAGCCACGTTTTTTGATCCAAGTACTCTACCCTTGGCATTAAAAGCGATAGTATACTTGCTACCTCTAAGTTATGCGAGTACCGGACTCCGTGCGGCTGCTTATTTACCCCTATCCCAGTTTCCCTGGTATTCTATCCCGGTACTTCTGGTAGTTGCGATCGCGTTGTCTGTCGCCGGTGCGTATCAATTTGCTCACCAGCAGGATTAATGTGAAAATAGGGAGTGGGGAATGGGGATTTTCCTAGGGTCTAACTTGCAAAGACTACGAAATATCGATGTTTACCACTCTAGAACTGCGTTGGTTTTATCGTGGCACATCACCAACAGAGGTGGAACAGTGGTTCAGCACAGATTGTCCTGGTGAGTTATTAGGAGTGCCAGAAGAACGGGAAGATGTGTACTTGTATGTACCCGATTGCTCCTATCTCAACATCAAGGTGCGGCAGGGCAGTTTGGAAGTCAAGTGGCGCAAGAAAGAATTGGGCATTCGGCAGTTTAGCAATTCCTGGGAAGGAAATGTGGAAACATGGCTAAAGTGGCTTTGTGACGATCCAGCCCAAGAAAGCTTTATTCCGAAGACGAGTATCGAAAAAAAACCGTGGGTTAGAGTCAAAAAAGTGCGATCGCAGCGTCATTATGAGGGTATTACCTGCGAACTGACTCAACTATACATCAATACGGATACTTGGTGGACTGTGGCGTTTGAAGGAGATGTTGAAGAGGTTAGCCCTGATAGTTTTGATCGCGTCGTTAGCGAAATGGGTAAGACGTATCGAGGACTGGAGTTGTTAGCCGATCAATCTTACGCTTATCCGAACTGGATCTCTCTGGTGAAGTAGGCTTTTGGCTTTAAATTGCTTCTTGCGATGGATGCATAAAAAAGCTTTTTTGTAAATAATTAACCTACATATTCTTTCTTTAGACCTTGTTGAAAAGGAGGAGTCGTCGTAATTATGAGGTAGGAATTATGAACCGGAGTCTTTTGAGTGCGATCGCCCTAACAACTGCGATCGGCTTGACTGCACCAGTCGGTGCTGAAAATCCTGTACATGTCAAACAGCTACTAGAAACGAATCAATGCCCAGGTTGTAACCTAACCAATGCTAACCTGGTCAACGCTGATATGAATCAAGCTGATTTGACGGGTGCAGACTTTAGAGGAGCCAATCTCAGGGGAGCCACTCTGCGTCGTGCTAATTTAAAAGATGCTAATCTGAGGAATGCTAACTTAGCAGAAGCAAAACTTAGCCTAGCTGACCTACTGGGTGTAAATTTTACCAATGCCAATTTGAACGCCGCTAACCTCAGCGGAACGTATTTAGGGGGTGCTCAGTTAAATCGTGCCAATCTTAGTGCAGCGAACTTAAGCAATGCTCACTTGGAGGGCGTAGATATGCTGGGGGTTGATTTGAGCAATGCTAATCTCAGTAATGCCCGACTGACGGGTGCTTATTTACCGTTTGCCAATCTGAGCAATAGCAATCTGAGCTATGCGAAGCTAGATGGCAGTCAATTATTTTACGCGAACTTAGATAGTGCTGAATTGATTGGTACTCGACTCAATAGTGCAAACTTAACGGAGGCGAACTTGACTGATGCAAATTTGAGGGAAGCCGTCTTGACTAATGCAAACTTGACGGGTGCCGAACTCACGAATACTAATTTGAATCAAACCAACCTTAAAGGTGTAACAGGTTTATTTAGCCTGCAATCTACCTCTCAGTGAGATGAGGCTGATGTAACGGTTTGAGGGGTGCGGGACGCTTGATAAATTGGCACATAGTAGTTCCTACAACACCAGAGTATTTCCTACTGTTTATGAAAGAGTAGAGATGAGTCTATGTCTAGAACTCTGGGAAAAGTAGGGATTATTGCCATTATTCCGATCGCTACTCTTGGTTTTTGCTTCCCTCTAATATCTAAATCATCAAAGGAATCCAAACGCGCCGCCGTTGAATTCACATCAGCCCCGACTGCCAAATCTTCGCCCAATTACTCTGAAACGACTACCCTAACACTGTTAGAAACTCTAGTTACACCCACACCACCAGAAGCAACTTCTCTATCCATACCCTCACCCACTCCAGGAACATCCCGCTTTCATGAGGAAAATAGTGAGGTAACAACGAAAACGGTATTATGAACCTTCCCTTAGGGCGTCAAAACTTCTATCAAGAAATTGAGCAGCCAGATGCCCAAATTGACTTGGCAGCAGCAACACTGTATATCGCCCAAGAAGAATACCCGGACTTAGACATTGATGCCTATCTGAATGCTCTTGATGTGATGGCAGCAGAGGTAGAAGAGCGCTTGCCAGCCGCACGGTATCCCTTACGGATGCTCCAAAGCTTGAATCAATATTTTTATGAAGATCTGGGTTTTACTGGCAACATCACTGATTACTACAATCCACACAATAGCTTTTTCAATGAGGTGATTGACCAACGCACTGGCATTCCCATTACCCTTTCCTTGGTTTACTTAGAAGTTGCCCGACGCCTTGATTTTCCGATGGTCGGTGTTAATATGCCCGGACATTTCCTGATTCGCCCGGAGTTTGAGGGCGTTGGTATCTTTGTTGATGCCTTCAATCGCGGTGAGATTTTGTTTGAGCAAGATTGCGAGGTAAGACTGGCGCAGATGTACGGGCGTCCGGTACGGCTGCAATCTAGTTTCACAGGACTCGTAAGTCATCGGCAGCTTCTGGCACGAATGTTGACTAATCTCAAACTGATTTACCTCAACCGCCAAGACTTATCTAGAGCTTTGGCAGCAATTGAACGCATTTTGCTGTTGTTTCCTGATGCGGTGAGAGAATTACGCGATCGCGGACTTCTTTACTACCAGTTAGGAGACTCATCTAAGGCATCCCAGGATTTAGAAAATTATCTAGCGATACTTCCCAATGCCGAAGATGCTGATGTGATTCGCAGATTGCTCGAAAAGCTAAGTCGCTAGACCAGCGCGGCAAAAATAAACTTAACCCAATAATACTACTCAGTTCACCTCTTCCCCAACCTCTTTCCTTCAAGGAGAGGGGAATTAGTCATTAGTTCCCCTTCTGCCAAGCTGAGGATAAAATTGTCGTCTTTCATACTACATCCTGAAGTCTAAAATTTTGCATAAAAAGTAGAACTAACCCTGAGTAATAGGTACGAGGCTCCATTAGAGCTAAATCTTAGTAAGAAGGGAAAGGAAAATCAAATGACAATTCCAATAGCAATAATCTTGTTTTTGGTTGGTTTTTTGGTAGCCATAGCGGGAGGGTTTTGGACGCTAATTCTTGCTTTTATGGATAATGTGGGTTGGGGACTAGCTTGTTTTTTTATTCCGTTTGCTGCCTGGGTGTTCATTTTTATGAAATGGAGCAATAAATCAGTTAGACGTAGCTTTTTCTTGGGGCTTTCTGGTTTGCTCATCAGTTTGTTAGGAGGTAGGATTCTGGTCACATCTGGAGTATTCTCTGTTCCCAATCAGCCTACATCAATTATCTTTGATACTGAAGGCGGCTTTGAACCTAATCCATCCGTATCGGTTTCCCCTTCTCCTTCTGTTTTTCCGTCTCCCGCATCTGAAACTGACTCTTTCGGGGAAGCCGTCAATCAAGCGATGAAAGCAGCACAGCTAACTCAAACAGCTAACACAAGTGAACAGTGGACTGCTGTTAGTACTGCGTGGCAGGAAGCAATTAACTTGATGCAAGCTGTACCAGCCGATAGTTCAAATTATGCCGTAGCACAGCAAAAAGTACAGGAGTATCAAAAGAATCTTATCTATGCCCAGGAAAACGTTCAAATACCGTAGTTCCGTAGTTCTCCCATTTAGCATCCTCAAGTGTCACACTAATAATTTTAGAGAATAGGGAATTCAAGAGCGGTATCAATTCAGTACTTTGCTGTATCCATAATTATGTTTAAACCGTTCAAATCCCGAAAAAACTGATTGTGCCAGTCAGGAGTTCGGAATGTCAGTATTTAGTATAGGTTGAACAAAAGGTGATGCATCCTTTTCCCGTTCCCCTTGCAAAAATAGGTCGTTTACACCAATGATTGCTACCTATCAGCCAACTTAATCTCTTGACAAGTTTTCCCCGTTATCTGGCTAGCATTTAGCTAAGGGACTTGCAACCCGTAGAGCCAAACAATCAGGAAAGGGACAACCAAAGTCATTAACAAATTAAGGGGAGCGCCAGCCCGCATAAAATCCAAGAATTTATAGCCACCTGCACTGTAAACCATGGTGTTGGTTTGATAGCCGATGGGAGTCATGAAACTGTTGGACGCGGCGAAGGTTACGGCAAACATAAAAGCAAAAGGATTGAGGTTCAGTTGCTCGGCAACTTCGACAGCAACGGGTAAGAGTAAAACCACCGACGCATTGTTAGACAAAATCTCGGTGATTAACGACGTAATCAGGAAGAAGAATGTTAAAACCCAGTAACCGGAAAGCCCCCCTCCTACAGCAATTAGATTGTTTGCCAACCATTGAGTAGTTCCGGATTTTTCCATCGCTACCCCCAAGGGAATCAACCCCGCGAGCAAGAAAATAATATCCCAGCGTACAGCTCCGTACAGTTCCCCTGGTTTAAGACAGCCAGTTACTACCATTAACACTACTCCTGCTAGAGCACTGACTAGAATAGGCAACCAGTCAAAGGCAGCAACGAGGACAACTCCTACACCAATCGCCACAGCTAACCCTGCCTTTTCTCGCCGCAACGTTTCCACATCTCGCTGCTCAATTACCAATAAATCTTGGCTCGTTTGCAATCCTAGAAAGCTTTGCCTAGGACCTTGTACTAGAAGTAGGTCGCCAAACCGTAACGACACTCTACCCAGGCGTTCGCGTACTAATTCTTGTCCTCGTCGAACTGCCAGGACAGTAGCATTATAGCGCTGTCGAAATCGCAATTCTTTGAGGGTAGAACCGCTCAAGTTAGAGTTAGAGAGAATTAATACTTCAGCAATCCGCTCTTCGCCAGAACTAAGATTTTGTTCGAGGGATTGTTTGCCGAATTGGACATCGGGTAAGATATCAATTCCCCGTTCGTCTTTGATTTTGAGCAGACAGTCCCGCTTTCCCCGCACGATTAAAATATCTCCAGCCTGGAAAACTTTGTCAGCTAGGGGTTGGGGAAATTGAGTGTTGTTGCGGATCAGCTCCAGCACGTCCATATCGAATTTCCGCTGAATTAGGCTAGAGCGTAGGGTTTGTCCAATCAAGCTAGAACCGGGCATAATCACAATTTCACTCACATAGTCTTGCAACCCATAGTCTTGATTAACAACATTGCTGTCGGAGGCTTTGCGCTTGGGGAGGAGTCGGGGAGCAATTAACGCTAGATACGCCAAGCCAATGGCAAAGGTGATCAGCCCTAATTTCGTGAAGGCAAATAAACTGAAAGTCCCGTATCCCAACCGCTCGGACAAACCACTCGCCAAAACATTAGTCGAGGTGCCAATGACTGTGATCATGCCTCCTAAAATCGTGGCATAGGACAAGGGAATGAGTAGCTTAGAAGAAGAAATGCCTTGCTTGCGGCACCAATCTTCTACAATGGGTAAAAAGACGGCAAGAACGGCAGTATTGTTGATAACGCCACTAATTGGACCAACAATCATCCCCATTGCGAAAATCTGCTGAGAGATTTTCTTGCCTCCCCACTTGAGTAGAAGTTCACTAACGACTTGAAGTGCTCCCGTGCGAGCAATGCCGGCACTGAGAACGAACATCGCCAGTACCGTAATGGTTGCCGAGCTGCTAAAACCGGATATTCCCTCTTCTGGGGTGACTAATCCAAGTAACATCAGCGCAACCATCACGACGATTGCTGTCATATCAACGGGCAACCATTCACTAATGAAGCTGACGAGAGCCAGTACGACAACACCAAGGGTAAGAAAAATAGCCCTAGAGTCGTCATCAAGAAAAATATCCATAGAGTCGTAATCGTTAGGACACTAAATTTCTTTGTACCCCGATGGCAACCCCCGAAAGAGATGCACCTGAGGCTAACCTAATATAGCCTTGAACTTTGCTTTACGGCATACTTCGGTAGACTTCTTCGGCGACTCGTTTGAGGCGTCTGAGTTGAGCTTTCATGTCTTGTTGAGTCCAGCTAGCGGCAAAGGTATTGAAGCCCCAGCTAACTAGGGGGTTGGGAATTTCAAACTCAAAACGATTAATGAGATGAGTGCCTTGGTTGTTGGGTTGGCATTCCCAGCGATCGCGCCCTTGGAAGAATCCTTGGAACTCCCAGACAATTAAACCGGGTTCCCTCTCGACAACCAAGCTTTTGAGGGTGGGTTGCACTAGGGGAATTTGAATGATGAAGCGACTGCGACTGCCGATGTCCGTACTCCACTTGCCCACGGGTTCGCAGCGCAAGGCTGGGTTAAGCCAGCGGTGCATTAAGGTTCGCTCGGTGATGCACCGCTCGACAGTGGTAGCACTGGCGTTGACTTGGATGGATTGTTCAAAAACTTGGGCGTTTGACATGGAAAACTTCAACTGTTTACCTATGACTGGTATTGTTGCTCTTGTTACTACCATGCCCGAAACAGAAGCTTATCGTCAGAAAAAAGGAGGTTTGTACCCAGAAAAGGATAAAATGCTTGATTTTAATCTATGAATTACCCATCAAGGTAGAGGTAATTCTGCAAGAGGGCGCTTAAGGTTGTCGATATTGTTTTCAGGCGGTCAATCTTAAGTTCGCTGCATCCTTGATGACCGCGATATGGATTGACATAGAACACAGCATTGTCAATCGCGCCTTGCACGGTCACGCCTTGCACGGGGGTTAGTCACTTCCGTGTCATTGCTGGAGACAGTTGAGAATAATCCGAGAAGGAAGATTATGAATGAAATTTGGAAAGGTATTTTTCCCCTGATGGGGGTGGGTGTGCCGCTCCAGGCACATCTAACGTTGGCACAGGCGCAAGAACCTGTTGAACGAACCGTCGAGACTGGAGTTGGATATGCTGAAGGTATTTATCAAAACCTCAGTGCATTTGTGCCAAATTTGATCGCCGCGATCGCGATCCTGCTAGTCGGCATCCTCATTGCTTGGATTGCTGCTGCCATCACCAAAGCCCTGTTCAATCGCACCAATATCGACAACAAGATTGCTGAGTGGATCACTGGGGATCGACCAGGAGCGGAGCCTCCTAAAGTAGAAGAATGGATATCGGGTGCGGTTTTTTGGATCGTCATTATCTTTACTGTAGTGGCTGTTTTACAGACCCTACAGCTACAGGTTGTTTCTGAACCCCTCAATACATTTCTTGTCCGCATCCTTGATTTCATACCCCAACTCGTTGGTGCCGCAATTCTGTTGCTGGTGGCGTGGTTGCTCGCATCCCTCGTCAAGCTAGTGGCAACGCGGGCGCTGCGGGCAGTTGGTTTGGATGAGCGTTTGGGTCAACAAGTCAATAACCCGTCAGGCAGACCTGAGGAAACCCCACTGGGTCAGCCCGATCGCACAACGAACAGCACAACGAGCCAATTCTCCCTCTCGGAAACAATTGGTAGTGCCTTGTACTGGTTCGTCTTTCTCCTATTTCTGCCACCGATTTTGAGTACTCTCCGTTTAGAGGGAGTCCTAGAGCCGGTATTGGTGCTGCTGAATGATATCCTAGGGGTTCTGCCGAATATTTTGGCGGCTATCGTGATTGCAGCGGCTGGGTGGCTTGTTGCGCAAGTGGTGCGCCGCATTGTGACAAACTTGCTAGCTGCGGCAGGTACTGACCAGTTAGGGGCGCGGTTCGGACTCCGATCAACGGTTGGCGGTTCTTCACTTTCCTGGATTATCGGCACAACCGTTTATGTCCTGATTTTAATTCCCGTGGCGATCGCAGCGCTCAATGCGCTAGAGATTGAGGCTATTTCAGTGCCTGCAATCGGGATGTTGAACTTGATTCTTGCCGCTATCCCTCGCATCTTTACAGCGGCATTGATTCTGATTATTGCTTATGTATTGGGGCAGTTTGTTCGCGATTTAGTCACCAATATTCTGACCAGCATTGGCTTTAACCGTGTTTATCGGTGGATAGGTGTACCTGAACCCCGCCTTAGCCGTCCAGTTCCAACTCCCCCGCCAGCCGAATCCCAAGATTTGGGAATACCCACTCCTCTGAGGGAACCTGAACCAACTCCTCCCACTCGGACACCCTCAGAACTGGTGGGAATTATTGCATTTGTCGGCATCATGTTATTTGCTGCCGTTGCAGCAACTAATGTCTTGCAGTTTGAAGCCCTGACTCTAATTGTTACTGGCATTGTTGTCATCTTCGGTCAGGTTTTGGCAGGATTAATCGTTTTTGCGGTAGGTCTATACTTTGCCAATTTAGTCTTTAACTTGATTACTAGCTCCGGTTCTCGCCAATCCAGAATTCTGGGACAGGCTGCTCGGATTGCGATTATTGCCTTTTCCGTAGCAATGGCGCTGCAACAAATGGGTATTGCCAGCGACATTGTTAATTTAGCCTTTGGCTTGTTGTTGGGAGCGATTGCCGTTGCGATCGCGCTATCCTTTGGCTTGGGGTCTCGTGATATCGCCGCCGCTCAAGTTCGGGAATGGTTATCATCCTTTAAGGAAGATAGGCACTCTAACAACCCATAAAGATACTATCTCTCCCCTAGAGATAAGTAACTGGGCAACAATTCCAACTTTTGACAATCACCCGTCCTATAGGCGGGTGATTTTTTCGTCAGGGGGTTAGTCAACGGATACCAATGTACTTGCCCTCAGAAAGCATCGTCAAAATCAAGGAGGCAACCTATCTTTACGGTGCCTCCTCATTTTATGGCTAGATTTAGAATGAGTGGTTTACCCAAGGATGCAGCCACTTCTAGGAGGGAGACTTAACCTCAAGTGGTTCGATTCTCCTTTAGCAGTCCACGCGGTTGATGCGCTGCCATACAATAGCTGACTGGGTTGAGATTGTAGTGTTGAACCGTCAACGCTCACATCCGCGCTCGTCGTTCCAGCATTGACAGCAACAATTAGCTCTTCTGCTTCTAGCTGTCGTGCGAAGACATAGACCATCCCTTCCGCTAACAATAGCTGATAGTGACCCGTGCGCAGAGCTGGGTGAGCGTGACGCAAAGCAATCAGTTTTCGGTGATACTCTAAACTATCTTGCTCCCAATCAGCTTCTAGGGGAAAACCCCGGCGAGAGTCTGGATCAATACGACCTGGTAAACCAACTTCATCACCGTAGTAAATACTGGGCGTACCGGGAAAAGTCAACAGTAGCAGGGTTGCTAACTCAACACTGGCTTTATCACCTCCAGCAATGGAAATTAATCGCGCCGTGTCGTGGCTGGCTAGCAAATTGAGCTGGGTAAGTTGAATCTCCCATGGGTACATCGTCAGGAGATCTTTGATTTTGTTGCCATACCCATTAGCATCTAGCGCCGGATAGGGATAGTAGGAACGGTTTTGTACTTGCTCCATATCTACGCGATCGCCTGCGGTAAAGGCAATGGTAGGTCCGGTAAATAGGTAGTTCATCACCCCATCAAATTGGGTGCCGTCTAACCACTCGCGAGCGTCTGTCCAAACTTCCCCTACGATATAAGCGTTAGGGTTGATGGCTTTGATGCGATCGCGGAATTCTTGCCAAAATCCAGGAGTCTTAACCTCGAAGGGAACATCAAGACGCCACCCATCGATGCCCAGTTTCATCCAGTATTCGCCAATTTGCATGATGTATTCCCGGACAGAGGGATTGTCGTGGTTGAATGCTGGCAAAGCGCGAAGATCTGCCCAGCCGACATAGTTGGCGGGCTTGGTTTCATCATAAGGCGCTAAAGGAAAGCTTTCTATTTTAAACCAATCCACCCAAGGGGAAGAGTCACCATTTTCTAAGATATCGTGGAAGAAGAAGAAGCCGCGACTAGCATGGTTGAATACCCCATCGAGTAAGACTTTCATATCCCGCCGATGACACTCCTCCAAGAGTTCCATCAATGCCTCGTTTCCTCCTAGTAGAGGGTCAACTTGATAGTAGTCGTGGGTGTGATAGCGGTGGTTGCTAGCGGATTGAAAGATGGGCGTGAAGTATATAGCATTAATTCCCAGATTTTGCAAGTAATCGAGCTGTTCTATAACGCCCCACAAATTGCCACCTTTATAACCTTGGAGCCTTGGAAGGGCATCCCAAGGTTCAAAGGGAAGAGAGTAGGAAACGTGGCTTCTGGGTTGTTGGCTTCTGGCGAAGCGATCGGGAAATATTTGGTAAAAGACTGCGTGTTTAACCCAGTCTGGAGTTTGAATTTGCATGAATACTGCCTATATCTTTACAGTTAGAGTACAAAGGCTTGTGGCTTTTGTCGCTCTGACTAGCGCTCGCAACTATTGGATCATATTTATTACCCGATTAGAGACTAGCTTGTTATCATCCCTCAGACAGTCGCTCTTTAGGTGGAAATTTACACTTGACTAAGCTCATTTATTGTGAACTGTGGGGAGTAGAGAGTTAGGTATCATGCCTGTGCGATGAAGAATGCACCCAAAGCTAACGGTGAAACAGGGATGTAGCATTCAAGACCCTGATCATTGCACAATAGAAAGCAGTTTCTTGCTCGTGCTGCCACTCATGCCAACTGTACTTTTTGATACCAAAAATTTACTCACTGACCTGATCGCTCGTTATCGTTCCCGTGTGGATTACTTAGCCATTCGCTTAGAAGAATCAGAAGGAAGCAGCATTATACTGCGAGGCGATAAGATAGAAACCCTCAGCGAAGGGCTTTCGATTGGAGGGCAAGTCCGGGCGTGTTACAAGGGAGGTTGGGGGTTTGCGAGTTTCAACCAACTTTCGACCCTATCTGATCGCATTGAGGAAGCTGTAACGGCAGCGCGAATTGTTGGAGATGAGGAAACTGTCCTAGCTCCCATTCCCATAATCCAAGACGTTCGGCAACTCCCCCTACTCGGCATCGACCCCCGTCAAATTTCTCTCACTGACAAAAAAGCACTCTGCGATCGCTACAATCAAATTCTCAAAGGCTATGACCCCTGCATTACCACCACCTCTGTACGTTACGGTGACAGTACTCAACGAGTCATTATCGCCACGTCCGAAGGCACCCTAATCGAGCAATCTTGGGTGGATATGGAAATGCGCTTCTCTGCCACTGCCCGTAACGGCGATTTGGTACAAACAGGCAGGGAAACCACGGGTTCCCGAAAAGCCTATGATGACCTGAAGAATCTTGACGAACAAGTATGTAGCGCCGCTCAACGAGCGGTTAACGCCCTATCTCTGCCACCCGTGAAGGGCGGAACCTACACGGTGGTTATCGACCCCATTCTCACAGGTTTGTTTGTCCATGAAGCCTTCGGACACCTTTCTGAAGCAGACATGACCTATGAAAACCCGGATTTACTCGAAGTCATGAGCATGGGGCGTCAGTTTGGTTCAGAAGAGTTGCAAATTTTTGATGGCGCTGCACCCGAAGGACATCGCGGCAGCTACTTCTACGACGACGAAGGCACACCCGCAACCACCACACAACTGATTAAAGATGGCGTTTTAGTCGGGCGTCTTCATTCCCGCGAAACAGCAGGAAAGCTAGGAGAGACTGCAACAGGTAATGCCCGTTGCCTCAATTACCACTATCCTCCCATCGTCCGCATGACGAATACCTGGATCGAACCGGGAAAAACACCCGTGGCAGATTTATTGGGGGGAATTAAAGAAGGGGTTTATGCCCGAAATTGGTTGGGTGGCATGACCAACGGCGAAATGTTTACGTTCAGTGCTGGTGAAGCCTGGATGATTCGAGATGGCAACATAGCTGAACCCGTCCGGGATGTCACTCTATCGGGGAATGTCTTTAAAACTTTAGGAGATATCGAAGCGATTGGTAATGACTTCTACTGGGATGAATCTGGCGGTTGTGGCAAGGCAGGACAGAGTGGCTTACCCGTAGGTTGTGGGGGTCCAAGTTTGCGAATTAACAATGTTGTAGTTGGAGGTGAGGCAGCTTGAGC
>NZ_JADEWY010000003.1 GCF_015207375.1 Coleofasciculus sp. LEGE 07092
ATCTCCCCATCTCCCCATCTCTCCCGCTCCCCTTGGCATAATTAAGATGGCGCGATCGCTGCTTTTGTGTTGCTCCAGTAGCAACAGGCAAGGCAATGGAGCGCTAGTATAAATGTTCTGGGGGCGTTCAGGCGGTAAGTCAGCGTGATTGAAGTCGAAGTCCATTCTTCTCTACGTGCCTTTCTACGAGAGCAGGGTCAACCCAGTTGGCCCCATCATTTGACGATGGCGCGGCTGGTGGCTCGAGCGTTGCGGCTGGGTCGTCCAGCATTGATTCAAACGGGCAGCACGCAAGCACGGTATCGTTTGAGCTATCTAGCACCAGCATTGATTTGGGACGGACCAGTTATCTTGGTTGCCCCCGTATCGGTACAGCAGTGGTTGCTGCGGGTCGAGATTCCTCGCTTACAGCAATGGATTGGCACGGATAAGCCCATTCAAACGGGCGACAAATTTCCCGATGAGCGTTTTGACGGACTGCTGATTACTTCACCCGCATCTTGGCTGGCAGATCGGCTGGAAGACAAAACCTGTTTTCCTAATGGTGTTCCAACTTTAATTGATGGTGCCGATGACTTAGAAGGGTGGGTGCGGGAGCAACTCCAAGGCTGCCTCCAGCCCTGGGATTGGGATGAACTGATGCTGGCACGTCCTCATCAGGCTGACTGGATTCGGGACGTGCGCGTGCGACTGACTAAAGCGATATTTCAGCACCCTCCAAACCCCTATAATTGCTGCCTGATTGATGTACCAGAACAAGAGACATTACGGCAGTTGTTTGAAGTTCTTCAGAGTTCAGTTAAAGACCAATATCGCTATCTGCCCACATCCTGGCGATATTTTTGGCACTGCTGGCAGCGGTCAGATCAGCTAATCTGGGCTACCATTGCGCGATCGCAAGGTCACTTTTGCCTGTACTGCGAACCCTTAGAAGTGGCAGGTGTTCTCAGCCAAATTTGGTCTCAGCAACCGGTGGTGTTAGTGGGTGAAGCGTTGGATTTGGAAGCCTCTGCGTCTGTATACCGCCAGCAGCTCGGTCTGGGAGAGGTAACGTGCTTGAAGTTTTCGCCAGACCGACAGAGCGAACTGATTCAGCTCTACCTGCCTGACGGACTACCGATGCCGAATACGCCGCGATTTCAGGATGCTCTGATTCAACAAGTACGCACTCTGTTAATCCTGAGTGCCAGTATGAAAGGACCTGTTGTTTTCTTGGTCGGAGATATACCCCTGAAAGCTCAAGTCGGTGCAGTTTTAGCGGCTGAATTTGGGTCGCGGGTGCAGGTAGAGAAGACCGATTTGAACGAGAGCAGCATTCTCGTTTGCGGCTGGGAATTCTGGCGCTCTCATCAGACCTTTCTCCCGCCCCCCCAACTCTTGATTATTGCCACCTTACCCATTCCTTCCTTAGAAAATCCTGTCGTTGCTGGTCAAGTCGCTTACTACAAAAAGCAGCGCTTAGATTGGTTTCGCTTGTATCTGCTACCTGCGGCGTTGAGAGAATTACAACGAGCGATCGCTCCCGTGCGAGAATCTCAGGGTGTAGTGGCTCTTTTGGATAACCGAGTCAATCACCGCAGCTACGGGCGTCAAGTTCTATCCGCTCTCAGTCCTTTTGCCCGCATTAACTATCTTGATGCCAGTTGGTTTGATTAAACTTTTGATCGAATACTCACACTTTGTACAATACATCTATTAAAAGCTTGTGAATTGAGCAAAATGAAAAAGAGTTATTTGCTTGTGACCTTAGCCTTGTTGACTTGCGCTGTTACATCCCAGCAAGTTCTAGCGGACGAGGTTTGGACAACCGAAGAATACGATGTGGTCTATCTTGAAGATCGCAACAACACCGCTATCTGGCAATACGATCAAGATGGAGTGATCTTTATCGACGGTTTAGCAGGAGAGTACACTGACCGAGGTTCATACAGTGGCTATTGGGTACAGAATTCTTCGTCAGTGCGTTGTGATACCTACAGAGAGGGTGCTGATGGCAAACCAACTTACCACTGGGGCAGATTTGAAATTACGTTCATTGACCCAGATTTCCCCTCCCGTTGGCAAGCTGACGTTAGTCTTTGCGATCGCGACCCCATTTTTACCTTGAATGGCACACCTATCACGCAGTAAGTACCATCTTTCTCCACCAAAAAGTTTTTGATCTACTGAAATAGACCTCCTAATCGATTACCCCTGCATTGCGGCTATTGTAAAGGCTCATTGACTTTTCAACCCCTTGCTTGAGGGACAGTTCAATCGCGTCAGTAGCTAGTTGCAGAACCTCAGATACAATCTGGGATTCTTGAGGAGAGAACTTGCCGAGGACGTGGGATACGGTGTCTTTATCCTTACCAGACTTACTAATACCGATTCGCAGGCGTGGGAAATTTTGCGTACCCAAATGAGCGATCGCAGACTTCATGCCATTGTGTCCGCCGGCGGAACCAGAAAGGCGCAGTCGCAGACGCCCCACGGGTAAATCTAAATCATCGTAGACAATCAATACTGACTCGGCTGGTAGCTTATACCAATCAATGGCAGCACGAATCGCTTGTCCAGAACGATTCATGTAAGTCAGGGGTTTGAGCAAGCGGATTTTATCCCCTGTCACTCCTGTCCCTTCTGCCAACATTGCCTGAAAGCGCCGATTTTCGCTCCAAGACATCTGCCCCCGACGTGCCAGGGAATCAACAACAGCAAATCCAATATTATGTCGTGTTTGGTTGTATTGGGAACCTGGATTTCCCAAGCCCACAATGAGCTGAGGAATTACTAAAGTCGGCGCGGAAGTAGCTTCTGTCATCGATTTGTACAACAGAACGGTAGAGGCTGGGGAGTTGTCCTTGTCATTTGCATACCAACCAAGGACAAATGACAAAGGACACATAACTATCCAGTGTTAGTCAATCAACCAGGATAGTGAAACAAAGACTCCAGATAGACACGGGCGCAGGCACGATAAGTCTGCGAGGTTTCTGGCGTCCTGCCATTTCCATTTTGAAGTAAAAACAGCGATAGCGCTGCTGCAAAAACTCGGTCTTGATCCCAACTCGGATGAGTTTCCAGGTAGCGCTTGAGGGACTCGTGTAAGTCTTCAGGGATTTCTGCCAAAATGCTGATGGTTGCGTTCATAGTTACCTCTGTGATCAATAGCGTGTTGGAACAAAGCAACCTTGCTCTGTTGCGCCTGTGGAAATCGGCTAATGCCGCTCTTGCTTTCTCAAATAATGAGTTGGTCGCACTATTGTCGGCTGAGATGGGGTGGGGTTGTCAATAATGCGAAATATTACAACCTTACTCAAATCCCCAAAATATTTACGAGATAATCAGGCTTTTAAAGCGATCCCCGTTACATATCTTCACATGAACTCAGTCCATTACTGTTACAGAACAGCTTGCTGAGAAAATCCCCAGTAAGACGGGAAGACTCGATCCCATCGTTCATTCCTGTGGAAAACCAGCCACAACTTGTGGAAAAGGTGGAAAGACTGTGTGGAAATGCTGGGGAATCTTTTGGGGAAAACAGAGGCGAAGGATAAGAATTGCAAAGTATTGGATTGAGATGGAGATGGGGAGACTTCGGCGTGAGCGCTCAGTCGAACGCTGGGGAGATGGGGAGCTGATTCCCTTGTCTCCGTGTCTCCGCGTCCCCTTTTGTGCAGGAACTGTCTCAATCTTCAAGCTACAGAGTGAGCGTCAATGGTGAGGGTATGACCTAAAACCCTAAAAATCTGACGCTGCTCGAATAACTCGACCAAGTCGCTGTTGATTTTTGTTTTGCTGGCTTCCTGCCGGAGAATTTTGAGGGCGGTTTCTATGGGTAGCCGACGCTTGTAGGGGCGATCGCTAGCGGTGAGGGCGTCGTAAATGTCAGCAATGGTTAACATCTGTGTTTGCATGGAGATTTCTGCTTGTTTTAAACCCTGAGGGTAGCCACTGCCATCGAGTTTTTCGTGATGCCCGTAGGCAATGGTAGGCACATCTTTCAGATGCTTTGTCCAGGGAATCCGCTTCAGAAAGTGGTAGGTGTGAGTAACGTGAGCTTCGATACCCAAGCGTTCTTGGGGTGTGAGGTTGCCTTTTGGCACCAGTAACTGAACCATCTCTTCCTGGGAAATCAGGGGTTTGACTGTACCATCAACATCACGATAGGTATATTGAGATAGGGTATTCAGTTGAGCCATAGTCTCTTCTGAAAATGCCTGGAACTCTCTTGTCAGTACAATTTCAGGTTCATTGAGTTTTTGAACTAGCTCCTGGTAGCGCTCGAGGGTTTCAATTGCCCGAGTCAACTGGTTATCCAAGTGTTCAATTTTTTGGCAATGGGGACAGCTTGACCCTGAAGCACCGTTTTTATGACTGTGGCTGGGATGCTCTAGCAAGTACTGAAATTTGTTTTGAGCGCATTCCATTTCTAGAGTGCGCTGTGCCAGGGCAAAACGATGCCGAATGATTTCCAACTGTTCGGGGAAGAGTTTTTTCCGCTTGCCTAAAATAGCTTCTGGGACGCCCACTTTACCAAAGTCGTGCAACAGTGCGGCGTAGCGGATTTCTCTGATTTGGCGATCGCTCAAATAAACTGACCCTAGTGGACCGACCGTAACCAAAGATGCTTCTTCACCCAATCGCACAGTAAGTTCGGCAACCCGCTCTGAGTGACCAGAGGTTGTCGGGTCCCGCGCTTCAATAATCTGAACAGATGCCCGGACAAATCCTTCAAATAAATTTTCAATACTCTCTTGTAACTGATTGCGTTGGATAGTAATTGCCGCTTGAGACGCTAGCGATCGCACAATGCGCTCTTCCCATTCCGAGTAGGGTTGGATCATTGAGAGCGCATTTTCATTCGTGAACGCGACATCAGCATTTACCTTGCGATTAATAAGTTGGAGGACGCCAATTACCTCCCCATCAGGCTCTTGCATCGGCAGCACCAACACTGAGCAAGTGCGATAGGGCATATTGGTGTCAAAACTGCGATCGAGCTGATAAGGCACATCTGGTGGCAAATTGTAGGCATCTGACAAATTGAGGGTTTCACCCGTCAGTGCTACGTACCCCGCCAAACTTTTGCGAGTTAACGGCATCGAAAACTCATGAAAGGGAGCGTTGGGGAGTGAATCATTCTGCGCCACTTTGAACACTAACTTAGGAGGAGTGCTACTACGATCGACTAGATAAACACTACCAGCATCGCTACAGGTGATTTCTCGACTTTTGGATAAAATTAGCTGGAGCAATTCATTAAAATCGTTACTGCGTGAAAGGGCAGAACCAATTGCTAGCAACTGCTCGATCAGTTCTACTCTTTCATAAGATTCTTGCAGGAGTTCCTGGCTTTCAATGTTCGGGATCTGAAATTTATAAACACTCATGGATTCTTAAGAATTTAATTAACGATGCAGGCTAATGGCTGGTCAAAGCTGACGGACATAAAAGCTTTAAGCGACTCATTCGCAAGCACCGAATTGCTCCAGACTCGAAGCCATTTTAGGTCGCTCAGTGAGTTTTAATTATATCTATTCTATGCAAAATGTTGAAGAAATAAAACAGCCATATGACTTATATTTATTCAACTTTTAGTGCAATATTTATCTTTTTTGAAAACAAATTATCACTTGGTATAGAGGTGTTATTTTCAGGGTTTTCGTTCATGGCATTTCGATGTTTTTTTGCAATTATTCAGAGAAAATTATCTCAAAATTTCTCTCAAGAGGGCGAAGCATTAAATAGGGAACAGGGAATAGACGATTTCAGAATTCATCTAGACTGGCTATCGTAAATGAGGAATCCCCTACTCACGACTCCCAACTCCCTTGCGAGGAATCGCAAGAGCAGTAAACGCTCCCTAAAACCAACTTTCAATGTCTTGGGAAGGAATTCCGGCAATTATGGCAAAATGACTTCATACCATCAGCCTCAGGGATGTGATGCGCAAAATCCCTGAGCTGCACCTGCATTCAGAATTTAGCGCAGGCTGAAGCAAGCCGATATTCAAGTATGGGGAGAGCCTTGAGTAAGCTGTTCCCCATCTAGTCGATATTATTGTTGGTGTTGTTAAACTCTTAGGGGATTTTTTCAGGCTCCCCAGCTCCTTGTGTCGTTAACCTCAGTTACCCTGGTTAACTGACAAAACTTGTGAGCAGATACCCAAAAAGCCATCATTCCAAGGGAGAGGGAACAAGAGGATGGATCGGCTTGGGGGTGAGGGCGCTAGACGTTTGTAAGCCAATCAACTCAGTCACCTATGATATGAACCACAACCTCGCGGTGGTGATTGTGCCGCCGATGTTCCCAAAGGTAAATTCCCTGCCAGGTTCCTAGTAGAAGTTTCCCATTAGCAATGGGAATTTGTTCTGATGTCTTGGTGAGAACGGTACGGATGTGAGCTGGCATATCATCTGAACCTTCGGCATCATGGATGTAGCTTTTGCCATCTTCTGGGACTAATTTGGCAAAAAAGTTCGATAAATCTTTGAGGACATCGGGATCAGCATTTTCTTGAATCAGCAGACTAGCTGAGGTATGGCGCAAGAAAACCGTACAAAGTCCGGTGTCAATGCCCGACTCCTCAACTACACCTTGTACTTTTGCGGTAATTTTGGCAAATGATTTGCCGTTGGTTTGAATGGTAAGTCGCTTTTGGTAATGACTCATGGGTGGGTAGAGATTGGAACAGCACGTCCTACAATGGCGAGTGCAAGAAGGCAGAGAATAAATAAGCGGTCGCGTAAAACTTCCCTTTGTCTTCCTTGCCTCCTTCTATCTAGGAGTACACCTTAACCGAGCTGCTTGAGTTCTTGGGCTGCCGTTTCTGAAGGTTTCTCTGACAAGGTTGCCGAGTCTTGCTGCCAGCCTTCATTCTCGCTAGTGCTAGTTTCCATTTTGCCTAGCTGCTCTGCCAGTAATCCTTCAGCTTCGCCTGTCAGTTCTTCCTCACCCGATTCACCGTCAAGTTCAGCAAGTTCCAATGCATCTAGCGGTTGTGTTGATACAGGTTCAGTCCCTGCTTTTGCTTCATACTCACCCGATTCACCCTTATTATCCGTTTCTGATTCCTCTCGATAGTCTGCTAGTAAAGATTCACGCTCCTCTAGCTCCTCCTCAGAAAACTCCTCATCCAGTTCAGCCGTATCCAATTTCAATACGTCTAAGTTTTCGGCTTCCTCAGAGGTATCTGTCGGCAGCTCCTGACACTCGTCACTTGCCTCATCAGTAATCTCTAGTATTTCTGAATTTGCGGCTTGGGCGTCACTCCAAGGGGAATCGTAATGATTCCATGGCAGGATGGGCGTGTTGGGAAGGTTGCGCGTCAACACTGTAATGTTATCTGGGTCGGGTTCTGGTAGATTCAACCCTTTTCCAGAGTGGTTGTTGCAAACTTGTCGAGAATTCATAATCTGAACCTAGCCAAAACTACTCAGGTCGATCAACGGGACAAAGTAAACCGCTACTACATGCAAGGTAATAACCAAAGCCAATCCCCAAGTGACGTAAGCAGAATACTGCAATGAGGACGAGACATCCTCCAGTCGCTGCTTGTTTGCATTATAGGTCTCTACCAGATTAACAATCATTCGCAATTGATACTCTTCGGCGGACAAGACTAAGTAGCGCTCCAGAAATTTTTTATCTCCTAAATTGGGACTAACTGCCAACTGACGGGGTAAAAAGGCGTTGATCAGTAGCGTGAAATTTAGCAGAAATCCTAGCAGTTCGGCAAGGCTGAAGAAACCTGGGAAAAAAAGTAGCCGAGAGATTGTTAAGCTGGTGAACAGAGCGCCATTGGTGACAAACAAGATATTTAACTTGGTGGTTAGGGCATGGCTTTGCTCTCGTTGTTGATCGAGTACCATGCGAACGTCTTGAGCTGCCAGTTCTAAGGTTGAGGGAAACGGTGTCTTTTGGCTTTCGGGCGGCTGAACCGTTTTGGCTGTCTTGGTCGTCTTGGCAGTCTTGACAGGTTTGGTTGTTTCTGATAGGGTATTTGACTTACCTGTCTTCGAGGTTGTAGTCAGCTCTGGAGTTTTAGCGGTCTTAGAAAGTTCTCCTGTCTCTAAGGTGTTTGGGGACTCTGAAGCTTCAGCCGTTTCTGGATCTTGTGCTACCTCTATTTTAAGAGCATCGGTTTTCTCTGGGGTTTGGGAGTTTTGTTCGGTTTTTTCTACAAGAAAATTAACTGGGGCTATCATTGCGGCAAACAGGATGAGTGAGTCTGAAAATAACGGACGACAGCTTGGGCGATCGCTTCCGTACCATCTTTGGCGACTGAATGGGACTGCTTGGGAGGTTGTAGAGAACGATGCAAAAACTCCCAGCGACCTTGGAAAAATTCTGTCGGGGTTACAATTTGATGGTAAGCGTAATTTTGAATACCTTCCAGTAGTAAGGGGGCTTCGGCAAAGTCCTCGCGGGTGAGAGAGACGATTGGGATGTTGAGGCGCAACGCTTCGGCAAAGGTACTGTATCCGGGTTTGGAAACCACTCGCCCACATAGTGGCATAAAATCGACGGGTCGGTAGTCATGACCGACGACTTTCAGTAAATTGGGTAACTCTGGGGCAAGGGAATCGAAGGTGATAAACTGCCAGTCTGGAAACTGAGATAAGGTGTGATAGGGAATTTGTTGAAGACTGAGTCCGCCGAAGGTGAGTAAGACGGTTTGAGATGGAGGCGTATTCAAACCTAATTTTTTCCGTAATTGATCGAGGCTGTAGCGCGGTGTTCCTCCCGTGAGTCCCACATCAGTAATCGTGGGGAATGCTGCCATGGGTTCGTGCAAGGGCAGGCGAAATAAGCGATCGCACTCACCGTAACACTCACTAATCCAATCCGCAATCTCAACAAATTCTCCACCCCAATCCCGATAGATAAAATCCCAGCCGAAGTTACTCATCATCCAGCTAGGAATACCAGCCGTTTTGGCAATTTTTGCGGCTAAGGGGGGAATATCTGCCAAAACCAGTCCAACCCGATTGGTGCGGATAAAATTGACTTCACCGGCGATGATTGAATTTTGAGCAGCACGAATGGCTTGGAGTTTTTCTAAGGTGGCTGTTTTATCCATGCTCAAGCTGTCTGCTTGAATTACTCCAACATCAAAAGCCCGTGGACGATGAATAAAATCTCCTGGAATATAAGACTCTAACAACCAACGGGGTGTTGTGGTCACTAGAATTAGCAGGATTTCTGGACACAGTCGCTGAATCGCTGCCGCTACGGATGAAGCGCGGACAGCATGACCGAAACCGTGGCTAGTGATGGCAATATATAAAGCAGGTCTAGACATTGTGGTAGTCAACTAAGGGAGTTGAGATAGATGTCGCGGGAGCATGTCAACTTTGTAGGTTGGGTTTCGTTCCTCAACCCAACTCTAGTTTGTCGGTTGGGTAGAGCGATAGCGAAACCCAACCTACATGAGTGCTACGTGCAAACTTGACATGCTCCCGATGTCGCCAACATTTTTGCCTGAACTCTTTGCTTTTCTCAAGGGGAAAATACACAAATCTTTTAGGCGATTAATCTCTAAGGTATCTTTTGCCAGAATTTTTACAACATTCGGGAACGCTGTATAATTTTTGTGGACATAATCTGTTGGATACTACTGGCAGGGAATATAGCTCCCATTACCTTTAAAGAATGTAGGGGCTAAAAATTTGGTGCTACTTTAAGCGGTAGTGTTTATTTTCCTGATCGCATAAACCAGCTTTTGTATAAAGGGACAGCACCTTATAGGAAGCTAGTCCTGTGCAAGCCAAGTCTGATTTTAACGTCCCTCATCAAGATTTACTCTCTACTGACCCATATTTTATAAGTGAAGCCCAGTCTTCTTTGAGAACTAACGGGAAAGAATTGGGCGATCGCTCAACTTTGTACTTGGGATATGCCCCAAAGGTTGCCATTTATACCTTAGCGGCAATTACGACGGGGGGTTTGCCAGTTTCTGCGTGGGCTAACTCCGATGTCAGTATTGCCGAGCAACCGGAAATCTTGGAGCTAGAGAATACTGAATCGATGGAAACCTTGGCAGTACAAGAGGTTGCGATCGCTTCACCCGAATCGGTTACAGTACAAGAATTTGCGCCAGAAACTTTGGCAGCGTCTGAAGGGTTGGTGGTTGAGGCTAAACCTGAAGTCAGATCAACAATGTCAGAGGCAAAAGACGTTGCGCAAGCAACTTCAGTGTCTAAATTAGCGATCGCACCGCCTGAACAGGAACCGCCAAACTGGGTGATGCCAACCCTTGCTAGTGCCGAACCTGGAGGAGAAACCCTTCAGGTATTGGGAGAGGAGGTTAGGAGAGGAAATTTAGACGAATCCATTCAAGAACCTCGTCCTCAACCCCTTAAGCCGTCTTCTCTCCCTACCCTTGAAACTCCAGAAACTGAAAGAACGGCAAGGGAGTTTTTAGCGGCTTCTCAAGAAAAATCCTACAAAGTTGCCCTCAATACTACTGCCTCTGCTACCTGTCTCGCCCAAGTGCCAGCCAAAAATTCTTCTTGTTTAGAAGTAGAGCGTTTGCAGGATGAGCTACGGGCGTTGGAAGATTTAGAGGTTGAGGGACAATTTCGAGCGTCACCCGCACTGAGTATTGTGATTCCAACCGCCTTTGGTGCGGATAATAATACAGGATTTATCAGCGCCACATATCAAGAGCGCACTCGCTACAGTAATGTAGATGACGGTGCTTTGGGAATTGGTATTGGTTTAGGGGATGCGGAGAAAGCTGTAGGGGTAGAGTTATCTTATGCGATCGCCAGTTTTGGTTCTAATCGGGATTTTGGCAGTGGTGGCTTTAATGTGAAAGTGCATCGCCGCTTGCCCAGTGATTGGGCAGTAGCAGCGGGTTGGAACGGTTTTTTAAATGTGGGTGACGATAATGACTTTGAGCATTCTCTCTATGGAGCAGTGAGTAAAATTTTCCGGACGCGAGAGGATATTACCCAGCCGTTCAGTCGAGTAGCGGTAACAGCCGGTGTGGGCAATGGGCAGTTCCGGACGGAGGATGCTGTTGATAACGACAATGGGACGATTAATGTATTTGGTAACATTGCCGTCCGCGTGGCAGAACCTGTGAGTTTAATTGCTGAGTGGAGTGGACAAGATTTAGGAGTCGGTGTTTCGATTGCTCCGTTCAAAAATATCCCGTTAGTCATTACGCCAGCCGTGCGAGACATCGCGGGAGCCGGGGATGGGCCTCGATTTGTTTTGGGTACGGGTTTTGCCTTTAAGTTCTAAGAACGGAAGTGCGTGAATTTGAATGAGAATGTGGAGTGAGAGTGATGGATAGAAGAAAATGGCTCAGTTGGGTTATTGGTACATCTGTGGTTAGTAGTGGATTAATGGCAACCCCTGGCAAAGCTCTGCCACCGAATCAATCGGATATTACAGGAACCAACATTTGGAACAATACGGCACCCATCTTTGAGGAAGAGGGGAAACTCTCTCCGGCAATTCTAGATGAAGCTCGCCGTCTTGACGAAGCGCTAGAAAATGCCTCGGAGCAATGCTGCAATGTGTCTAAACCTGTTGCGCCGCGTCGGTTTTCTAGAACTCCCCCTGACCCAAATCGGGTTTGTAGCAACCCGGATTGTGTAGAATTGGATAGCTTAGTGGAGGAAACCAGAGACTTTCTCGATGATGTAGACCGTTTGCGGGCGGAACAGGTGAGGGCAAACCGGAATCGCCTTTGGTAGTTGGTCATTTAATTGGGTAATGGGGTATGCTCTATCCTACAGGTGTAAACGATGCAGACGAAAGAACTGATTATTGAGGCAGGTCGCACGGAACACCAGTATTGGAAAGACTTGTGGCGTTACCGGGAGTTGTTTTACTTTCTCGCTTGGCGGGATATTCTGGTACGGTACAAGCAGACAGCGATCGGGATTGCCTGGGCGTTGATTCGACCGTTTCTGACAAGGATTGATAGTGTAAAATTACATGAAAGTCTTACGGATAAACCAATCCGATACTTCCGGAGGGGCGGCGATCGCAGTTTATCGATTGCATCAAGGTTTACTAGCTCAAGGTATTGAATCGCGATTTTTAGTCAACCAAGTTAACAGTAGTAGCAATTGCGTAGATGCTATCCCACCTAGACGTAGAATTGACTATCAATTATTGCGCTTGACTCGACATATCGGATTCAACGATATTCATTTAACTAGTACATTTGATATTCTCAAACATTCGTTTTATCAAGAGGCAGACATCCTCCATTTTCACAACTTGCATGGTGGCTACTTTAACTATCTAGTACTTCCCTCATTGACAAAAAATAAGCCGTCCATTCTCACGTTACACGATATGTGGGCAATTACTGGACATTGTGCTTATAGTTTTGATTGCGATCGCTGGAAAATTGGCTGTGGTCGATGTCCTTATCTACATACTTATCCAGCTATTCAGAGAGATAGTACTCGCTGGGAGTGGCAGCTAAAAAATTGGGTTTATAGTCGCTCAAATTTATGTGCTGTTGTGACGACTAGTCGCTGGCACGCTGAGCAGGCGAGGCAAAGTATGTTAAGCCATGTGCCAGTTCATCGTATTCCCCCCGGACTAGACACCCAAGCCTATCAACCCCTGGACTCTGAACAGTGTAGAGTACTGTTGGGTATACCAACTGACAAAAAAGTGCTGATGTTTGCTGCCGCCAAACTCAATGATCCGCGCAAGGGTGGTGATTTGCTGATAAAAGCACTACAAAGTTTACCTGAATCTTTAAAAACTGAAACAATACTGCTAATTCTGGGTAATGGCGGGGAAGCAATCGCAGAGACAGTGGGGATACCCACTCTCAATCTTGGCTTTGTCGGTAGCGATCACTTAAAATCCGTTGCTTATTCTGCTGCTGACTTGTTCCTCTTTCCCACTCGTGCTGAGAATTTCGGACTGGTAGCGCAGGAAGCAATGGCTTGTGGAACACCAACAGTATCCTTTAAAATTGGCGGGGTTCCCGATTTGGTGCGTCCGGGTGTTACAGGCTATTTAGCTAAACCTGAAGATGTGACAGATTTCTGTAATGGTATTATGCAATTGCTTGAAGATCGGAGTCTACGTGAGTATTTAGGTCAACAATGTCGTAGGATTGTCCTTGAAGAATACCAATTAGAACTCTATGCTCAACGATATATTGAGCTGTATCATCAGGCTTTGGCAAACTAGGGTGTGATCAAGCAGCTAACCGGATCAAGACTTGTGTGTTTACTCCTAATTTTTTTCATAAAAATTAATTAAAAAAATACCTAGTTCAGTATTGATCCGGATTCAATAATTATAGATTGAAGGCTACGCTAGAAATAATCGAACAAGGTCAATCAATATGGCACGCATATCAGGTACGAGTTTAGACGATCTCTTAGATGCGATAGCATTGGGTTTTGGTGGAGAAGATAACATAATCGGAGGTGGTCAAGGTCGAGATACGTTGATTGGTGGTAGCGGCAATGACAGATTGACGGGCGGCTCAGGTCGGGACGTTATGGAGGGGGGTAATGGTGATGACACGTACTTTGTTGACGCTGATGACAGGTCATTTGATATTCGAGAGGCTCCTAATCAAGGCTTTGATACTATTATTTCTCCTGTAAGCTGGACATTGCGTAGTAATTTCGAGAAACTAATTCTGACGGGAAGTAACAATATCGATGGTACAGGCAACGATGCAGACAACACGATCATAGGTAATATAGGTAACAACATACTTAGGGGTTTGCAGGGTAATGATATTCTTAATGGTCTAGCAGGTAATGATCGGCTTGAGGGGGCTTCAGGCGATGATCACCTGGATGGGGGTCTGGGTGATGACACATTAGTTGGGGGTGCTGGCAATGACCGATACTTTGTTGATAGTACGAACGACGTAATTATTGAGGAAGCTGGTGCTGGTGGAGGCATCGATCTGGTTTTTGCTAGTGTCGATGGCTATACGTTGAGTGCTAATGTCGAGAGTCTATTCTTGAGTCCTAGTATCATTTCTGGTACTGGCAATAACAATAACAATTACATTCAAGGGAATACAGAAAATAACATCCTGAATGGTGGAGGCGGTAATGACTTTCTGAATGGTCGTGACGGCAATGACACTCTCAATGGTGGTGATGGTAATGATCGGCTCGATGGAGGTAGCGGCAGCAATATCCTAAACGGCGGTTTAGGTGATGACCAATACTTTGTGAGAAATGTTGGTGACGTTATTAACGAAACCGCTGGTCAGGGGACTGATACTGTCAATTCACTTTTAGGGGACTACATTTTGCCGAGTAATCAGGAGGTAGAAAACCTGGTATTGGTTGAAGTCGATCCTCTTAATCTTTTAGTTCCCCCAGTGGCAGTTACAGGTGCAGGCAATGACTTAGCCAATACAATTACTGGCAATTCCCTCGATAACATCCTGAATGGCGGCGGCGGCAACGACACTCTGGACGGGGGTGCTGGTATGGATATCTTGAATGGCGGTAACGAGAACGATCTCCTGAATGGTGGTGACGATAATGATACCCTCAACGGGGATGAGGGAAATGATGTCCTCAACGGAGATGCGGGAGACGATCTCCTCAACGGTGGAGCAGGAGATGACAGGCTTAGAGGTGGTGATGGCGTTGATACGCTCAATGGTGATACTGGGAATGATTCTCTGCTTGGTAATGCTGACAATGATATCCTCAACGGCGGTGCAGGAGATGATCTGCTTGAGGGCGGTGATGGTGAAGATCAATTAACCGGCGGTGCAGGTCGTGACCGACTTTTTGGCAATGCGGGGAACGATACCCTGATTGGTGATTTTGGGTTTGTTGGTGAAGTTGATACTATGTGGGGTGGAGCAGGAGCCGATACATTTGTGCTTGGGGATGGGACTAATATCTTCTATGACGACGGCGATCCGACTACTGTTGGTAACACAGACTATGCCTATATTCGGGACTTTAGCATCGCCGAAGGCGATCAGCTTCTGCTTACAGGCGCAGAGGCAGACTATATTTTCAATGCCAATGCTGCTGGAGGTACTCAAGTCCGTTTGAATGAACCGATATCTGAAGTTATTGCCATCATTACGGGAGTTTTACCTGCTGAGGTTATGGGTGCAACTATTTTTGTATGAAGCCGAAAAAGCTGGCTCTCTCGTACCTACGTTGATAAGCCAAGCTGATTATTTTTGAAGCTTGATTTTCCAACTCACTGATAACTCAATTGGAGAAATGCCTTTAAGAGTTTTGCTGATTTCCTCAGTGCTGCCACGATATACTGTCGGCGGTGAGATGCTTCTTTATAGGCATTTTTCCCAGGAGTCAGAGTTAAGTTTAGTGATTGCCACAGATAATTCTGAGGGTTTGCTGGTAGAAGATACTGTGGATGTAAAAGCTAACCCACTACTAAATCGGCTCAATAAAACCCGGCTGTCCAGGTGGGCGCATGATGTCCGCCAGTGTTTCAATAGCTTTTATAACTACAATCAGCTTCTGGATTATATCCAACACAACAAACCGGATTTAATTGTCACAGTAGCCCATGGCGAGTTATGTTGGCTAGCTCAACAACTGTCTCAGAGGTTTAATATTCCTCTGGTGACGTTTTTTCACGATTGGTGGCCCGCTCTAGCTTATGTCCATGATTGGGCGAGGGGAAGGATAGCCAGTCGATTTCGACGTCTTTATCAGCAAAGTCAGCTTTCCTTGTGTGTCAGTGAAGGAATGCGACAGGCACTAGGGACACACTCGAATGCAAAAGTTCTGTTGCCCATTCCCGACAACTCTGTTCTCGTGACAACAACAGAAAAATTAACGTGTCAGGGAAAATTCAATGTCATCTATGCGGGAATTCTTTCGGGGATTTACAGTTCAATGCTACAAGCTTTATGTAAGTCAGTTCAGCAAATTCATGAGTTTCAGTTAAAGTTATTTGGTCTCAAGCCAGATTGGTCAGACTTCCTGTTGCAACAGGTTAGAGCAGAGGGAATCTATGCTGGTTTTATCTCAAGAGAGTTGTTAACGGATGAGTTAAACAAGGGTAATGCCTTACTCGTCGTTATGTCTTTTGAGCAGCGGGATAAAACCCGGATGCAAACGAGCTTTCCTTCTAAACTAGTGGACTACTGCCAGTTTGGAAAGCCAATTATTATTTGGGGGCCAGACTATTGTTCAGCCGTTCAGTGGGGTCGTCAATATCAGTCCGCTTTATTAATCACCTCGCCGTTAGTACAAGATTTAGTGACAGCGATTAAAAGACTGGCAATTCATCCGGAAGAGCAAAAGCGTCTTGGCAATAAGGCTTTAGAAATGGCAAAGGGTATGTTCAATCCCGAAAAAATTCAACGGCGGTTTATGGAAAGTATTCAGCAAGTCGCTGCTGTGAAATATTAGAAGATAATTAATTTTAATCGAAATCATAAATTTATGTTACCTAAGAGTGTTAATAATTTTATTGATGGTCTCTTACTTACTACCTTCAAAAAAATACCGAGCCGCTTCGTGAGGAGATTGCTTTGGTTATTGCACACTCATCCTACTATTACAGATAAGTGGGGATACTACATTCGTCAAGTTCATTATTACGAACCACTGCCTGACTTTTCAAAAATCACTCATGAACAAACTTTTAAAAGACGCTATTCAGATTGTATAGATTGGAATTTTAAAAATCAAATCGAATTAGTTCATAAATTAAGTTCTTACTATGATGAAATTCATGAAATAGCTAAGAAAAAATCATTAAACGCTAATTTTGATTTTTTTAATCCTATATATGTTGAACTCGATGCAGCAGTTTACTATGCGTTAATTAGAGAAATAAAGCCATCAAAAGTTATAGAAATTGGAGCGGGATATTCAACTCAACTTGCTCGTATAGCAATTGCCAGAAATCATGATGAAGGAAAGGGGGGTAACATTATTTGCATTGAACCCTACCCCCAGCCAATACTATCCCGAAGCAATCTTGAGGTGGAAGTCATCACTGAACGAGTTGAAACCATCGAGCTAGGCTTTTTCGAGCAATTAAGTGCTGGCGACATCCTTTTTATCGATTCCACCCACACTGTAAAATTTGGCGGTGATGTCTGTCGAGAAATTCTAGAAATTTTGCCAACGCTTGCTAGTGGGGTTTGGGTTCATTTTCATGATATATTCTTTCCCTACGATTATCCACCAAAATGGCTGATTGATGAGCGTAGAGCTTGGAATGAACAATATATGCTTGAAGCCTTTTTAGCTTATAATTCCCAATTTGAAGTAGTCTTGGCTAATCATTGGTTGGCTATAGATTATCCGCAGGAAGTCGCCAAAATTTGGTCTGGAGTTCTGAAATGGGAAGAACCTTATCATAAATGTGGCAGCCTATGGCTTCGCAAAAAGTAATAATAAGGGGAATACATTATGTCAACTGTCTCCATTATTACCCCACTTTACAATAAGGCAGCCTATATTACTGACACTATTCAATCGGTACTTTCCCAAACCTACTCCGACTGGGAAATGCTAATTGTAGATAATGGATCGACTGATAGTAGTTGGGAACAAGTTCAGCAAATTCAGGATTCGCGCATTCGCCTTTTGCAGTCACCGAAGCACGGACCAGGGGCAGCTCGCAATTACGGATTGACTCATTCTCAGGGAGAATGGATTCAGTTTTTGGATGCCGATGACTTACTAGAACTCGACCATTTAGAATTACAGCTAGCAGTTGCCAAACAAAATCCTGATGCTGAAATTATTGTTTGCTATTGGCAAGAATTTAGCGATGATAATCCCACCCTTAAAACAATCAAGCAACCCTCAGGTATCGGACAGCCAATTCAGGTTCTGCGGGATAGTGCGATCGCTTTTGCTCCTTGGGCTGTACATGCAGCTTTAGTCAAACGCTCTACCCTATCTCTTGATTGTTATTGGTCCGAGCAACTCGATCTGTACTTAGGAGAAGATATTGCGTTTTGGTTTAAATTGCTGAGTAGATGCACAGTAGCTTATGGAGAAAGCAAAGGAGCACTCTATCGTATCCATACTTCCCAGTGCCGCACTCAATACTTAAATCCTGAAAAATGGTTTGAAGGAGTTCATGCAGCAATTGAGTTAAATCGGCAGTATTGGCACAATACGAACCACTCCTACACGCCAAGGCAATGCGAAACTCTGATGCGTGTTTATTCAGAAATTTATTGTTTGGCACGGAAACAGAAATCACCTACTGTAGAAGAGCAAGCCCTGTCTGAGGCATCAGGCTGGTTAAGCGAGTATTTTCGAGTAGCGCCTAAACCGAAGCCATCAATGCTCCTTCGTCGTCTGATGGGAATCAAGCCTTTTTTAAGGCTGACTCAACGTTAGGCATTCTTGATGAGGTGGTGTCTTCTATCCCGATCACCTAGCGGCAGACGTGTATAGTAGGTAGATGCCTCGGCTCTTGCTCATCCTCGTATTCTGATTCCAGTGATGTTATCACGCTCACTCAGAAATTTAGTCTTCAAGTTTCGCTATGGGTTCAAGGGAGTTCCTTTCCAAATCGCCGATCAAACTATACGCCTTGATGAGTCCCTCAGACGCTGGAATGTTGGAGCAGAGTTGTCTGCTCATCAGATTTTAGCAGAATATTTAGGTAAAGGTGATATATTTATTGACGTTGGCGCAAATTTTGGCTTACATACGCTCTATGCTGCTAAATTAGTCGGCAATCAAGGTCATGTATTTGCTTTTGAACCCGTACTATCAAACTTAAAACTGTTGCAAAAAAATGTAGCCTTGAGTGGGGTTCAGCAGCAGGTAGAAATTGTGTCCAAAGCACTGTCGAATTCATCTGAATCCTTTTTGACGTTTTATCTCCCACCAGAAGAGGTTGCAGTAACTGCCTCTATCTGTCCAAGTGACGAAAACATTCAGACAACAAAAGTTGCAAACGTTCGTCTTGATGATTATTGGAGCAATATCAACCTACCAGTCCACCTCATCAAGATTGATGTAGAAGGAGCTGAATTAGAAGTTTTGCGGGGAGCAGAAAAACTGCTTAAACAATGGCAGCCGCAGTTACTGATTGAAGTTCATGGATTCGCCCTGCCTAACTTCAACACTAGTGTAGACGAACTGCGAGAATTTCTGAAAGCGCTTGGCTACCAAGAACGGTTATTAGAGGGAGATCAATTCCACGAGGAACACTATTTTCAGGCGCTTTACAGTAGCTAGATAAATCATATTTCATTCTTGAAACAGCCTATGAGATTTGGTATTGTTGTAACCACTATTTACGGTGGTGATTTCATCAATGAGTATTATAACCACTTCCTAGCTTGTAGCGACGTTGAGCAAATTCATTTCTACGTGGTAGGCGATCTCTCAACACCAGATGGCTGCCGAGAGCAGGTAGAGAAATATACCAAGCAGGGTCTACCTTGGTATTACCTAAACCCAGACCAACAAAATGAGTTTCTCAAGCCTTTCCCAAAACTTGCTGCTGAAATTCCTTGGCAGACTGACAACCGCCGTAATGTGGGATTTTTAATGGCTTATCGCGATCATTGTGATGTTATTATTGCAATTGATGACGATAACTATCCCCAAAAAGACTGGCAGTTTCTTGGAGGACATTCTACAGTTGGTCAAGAAGTTTCTCTTCTCACAGCCGTTGGATACAATGGCTGGTTTAACTCCTGCTCTATGATGGACGTTCAATGCCCTTCTTTGGGAAGTGGAGAGACAGTTTATGCTAGAGGCTTTCCTTATCAGCGTCGTTACACCGCCTGTTCACAGATTGATACCGAAATTTCTACAGGAATTGTCGCTGTCAATGCAGGTCTTTGGTCAGGTGATCCTGATGTTGATGCTGCCACTCGTTTGGTTACTCGTTGTGTTGCCAAAGAAAAGTTTACCACTGACTACCTCCTTGCACCTAACACATTGATGCCAATCAATACTCAAAACACCGGGATTATTCGAGAGGCTATTCCAGCTTACTATTATGTCAAAATGGGGCATCCAGTTGGGGGCATGAAACTCGATCGTTTTGGTGACATTTTTAGCGGCTTTTTTGTGCAGAAATGCGTTCAATCTGTGGGACATCGGATTAAAGTTGGCTCTCCGGTTGTGGAGCATCGCCGTTCTCCTCACAACCTCTACAAAGATCTCTGGCATGAATTAGCAGGTATGGTTGTCCTTGATGATATGTTGTCGCTCCTGGAAGAGCCTTTGCCCCCTACCAAGAGTTATGAGGAGGCAGCGCTCACACTAGCTGGCAAACTTCGAGTGTGGACACACAAGCAAAATGGTTTTCTCTGGGATGACTCTCTTCGTGCTTATTTCGACAATGTTGCCGATAATATGTTGCTCTGGGTTGATACTTGCAGGCAGCTTGATAGTTAGAGGGATCTTTTTTCTATGTAGGAAACTCAAGAGATCTGAAATCTATTATTTTTTGAGCGCACTATTATGAGGTATATTACTCAATTAGATGGAATTCGTGCAATCTCTGTCATTTTTGTCCTTATCGGTCATTGGTCTACGCCACCTCTCAAAAACGCTATACCGTGGGGAAACATCGGAGTTTATACCTTCTTCGTCATCAGCGGTTATCTGATCACGAGCATCTTGTTAGAACTCAAAGCTGTAATGACACCAGGTTCCGCTTTGAGCAATTTTTGGGGACGGCGCATCCTTCGTATTTTCCCAATTTATTATCTTACTATTACTATTCTCTGGCTTATTCAACATCAGCCTGTATCAGATCATGCAGTATGGCATTTTACATTTTTATCTAATTTCTTAATGATGTCATCTGTGGGATATCAAGGTACTACAGACCATCTGTGGTCTTTGGCAGTCGAAGGTCAGTTCTATCTCGTTTGGCCCCTTGTCATTTTTTTACTGAACGATAAATATTTACCCCCAATCATTCTATCTTTACTCATTCTCAGTCCAGTGTGCCGTTTTGCGCTTTATATGCTGGGGATGGGTTCTATTATTAAAGTATTCCCCCTCTCTTCTGTAGACTTTTTAGGAATTGGCGCACTTGTAGCATTAGGAAATAGCAATAGACAGTTCATGGGATTTAATAGTAAAGAGTTCTTAAAAGCAGTTGCTCCTTTTGCTGCTACGGGATTTGTTTTAATCGAATTATTAAGGCATTTGGGATACCACAATATCCTGTACAGTTTAGTAGAAACATCTTGTTTAGTTTTAGGGTTAGGTTGGTTGATTAGTGCTACCTCGAAGGGAATAACTGGAATCTTCAAAACTTTATTAGACTTAAAGGGACTTCGGTTCATCGGGCGTATTTCTTACGGTTTATATCTCTACCATTTGTTTGTTTCTTATTATCTAGTCAAAGCTTTTCCCCGGCTTTCCTTAGAAGAAGGTATCGGCAATCCTTGGGTGAGTTTTATGATATTTTTTATAGGTTCCTTTCTTTTGGCAACTGCCTCATGGTTTATAGTAGAAAAACCTTTGATGATTTTCAAAAAATATTTTCCTCTCCATAATCAAAAAAGTAGCAAACAAACGACTTAAAAGCGTTATAAAACTAGCTTTTTGAAGGCGCTTATAATTTTTCTGAAATTAGTTCTATGTTAGAAAAAATTAATAAAATTCAGACTCCAAAGTTTTTGGTAGCAGCGTATCACCAGCTAAACAAATGATTTCCCTCGTCACTACTGTACTCAATGATCGGCAAGGATGTGTGGCATTCTTCTCCCAAATGGATATACAAACTTGTCTGCCGAATGAAATTGTCATTGTAGATGGTGGTTCAACAGATGGGACTTGGGAATTTCTGCGAAACTATCAACCCAATCAACCTTACTCAGTACGGGTTATTCAAGAAGTTGGTTGTAATGTCGCTCGTGGTCGGAATTTAGCGATCGCTCATGCTAAAAATGAGCTGATTGCCTCTACAGATATCGGTTGTCTCTGGGAACCTCAGTGGCTGGAGGAACTTGTCCAACCATTATTAGAAGATAGCCACCTAGAAGCTGTAATGGGAAGTTGGCAAGTGTGCTGGGACGATTTGAAAAGTGATTGGGCAAAAATTGAGTATGTGTTATACAATCAACTGAAATTAATCGCTACTCCTAAATCTCATGCGTCCTCACGCTCAATTGCCTATCGCAAGTCGTTGTGGGAAAAGATTGGTGGGTATCCTGAAGATTTAACGTTAGCAGGAGATGATATGGTTTTTGCCCTGCTGTTGCATCAGAAAACCGCTTGTGTTGGTTGCGCCCCTATCCCGCGTTGTTATTGGCAGCGTCCTGTCAGCTTGAAGTCTTTTTGTCAGGAAGCTCGCCGCAACTTTCGCGGTGGCGGGGAGGCAGGTATTTGGTTAGATTATGGAATTCTGGTAGGGGGCAGGTTGTTGAGTGAAGTATTACTCTTGCTTATCGGTCTAATTTGGTTACTGGGGGCTTCCCCCAGTTGGGGAGGGGCAATTTTATTAAGTGTTTTTTTCGTCAGCTTAGGGCTGCGAGTATTACGATTAGTCCCAACAATTGAACGCTTTCACAGCTATGATGAATTAGAGGGATGGTTCCGCCTTCTATTTTTTGAATATCTGATTAAGTTTTGGGGTTTAGTTGGGCATTGGCAGGGATTTATCTCAGGATTTAAACATTGCCATGAATGCCGAAAAAGGCTTCGTAGCTTAAACAGTAAGATGGTATAAATATTACAGATGAAACTTCTTTATTACTCACCAGCTAGTTATGGAGGCATTGCTGATTACGCCCACGAGCAGGCAAATGCTTTGGGGACGTTGGGAGTAGACGTGACTTTCCTTTGCACTCCCAACTATCCGACTGGTAGGGGGGAAACATATAAGGTTATGCCAATTCTGCAAGACATAACCTTTAAGAATTTAATTCCCCATAAAATATTAAAATCAGTACACTTTAGTTATGTCATTCTGACCAACTTTAACAAATTGGCTAGATTTATTGAGAAAAATGGCTATCAGTATGTGTTGCTAGGTTCATATGTGGAATATTTAGCGCCTATCTGGTCTGGTCGTTTGAGAAAATTAGCCAAGAAAGGAGTTATATTTAGTGCTGTCGTACATGACCCCGTGCGTAATTTTGTCGTTGGGCCTCGCTGGTGGCATCGCTGGTCAATCGCCTGTGGTTATTCTTTCTTAAGGGAAGCCTTTGTTCATGAAGCTATTGAACTCGATACCATTCGGTCAATGCCTCAACTCCAAACAACTGTAGTTCCCCACGGAACATATTGCTTTCCTGATGCCAATCAATCGCGAGAAAAAACACGAGCTAGTCTGGATTTGACCCTTGACGCAAAACTAATGCTGGCTTTTGGTCATATTCGCGATAACAAGAATCTCGATCTTGTGATCCGAGCAATGGTAAATTTTCCTGATTTATATCTACTTGTTGCTGGAAAAGAACAATCATCAGGTCAGCGTCCCGCAGCTTTTTATCAGCAGTTAGCAACTAATCTAGGAGTGGCAAATCGCTGTCGATGGAAAATCCAATTTATCCCAGATATGGAAGTTGCTAACTTCTTTTTAGCTGCCGATCTTATTCTTCTTACCTACAGCAAAACTTTTCACTCTGCAAGCGGGGTCTTAAATGCAGCAGTTAGTTACCGGAAACCTTGTCTGGCTTCAGCAGGTGGAGGCTTTTTATATTCTGTAATCCGAACATATAAGCTGGGAATAGGGATTGAGGCGGATGATGTAGATTCTATAGTGAATGGAATCAGACGGTGGTTAGAAAATTCCCCCAGTCCTCAATGGGAAAGATATTGTAAGGAAAAGAATTGGAAGCTGAATGCCGAGTTAGTGATAGCTCGTTTAGGTTATATTTAGCAATTAATTCCTAAAACTGTATGTCTACTGTATCCACCATTTTTAAACTTATCAATCATGCTCAAAAAGGAATATTTTTGCAGGATAAATGGCTAGCTTTTCTAATCGCTGGTTTAGGTGTAATGGGTCACCATCGCGTCAAACTACGTCTGTGGTTTATCAGACTCATCAATAACCTTAGTGTGAAAACTTTAGTTAAGCTATATTTAAACTGTAACGGGCGGTCGATGTATTTCTCTATGCGCCAAGGTAATGAGGCAGATTACCTAATGGGTGGTGAATTAGTTAGGGGAACCTATGAGATTCCTGATTTTGAACCTAAAACAATTATAGATGGCGGTGCAAATATTGGTGTGTTTGCCATTCACGCTTTGAGTTACTTCCCCAAAGCTAAATTGATTTGTTACGAACCGGATTTAGCCAACTTTTACCAGCTTCAGAATAACTTAGAACTCAATCGTTTGCAAGCAGACACCCATCAATTGGGTCTTTGGTCAAAAAACACTACCCTTTACTACCATGCTCAATCTTCCCACACGGGCTTCGTTGACGAACATCCACCTGGAGTTCCCATTGTCTGTACTCTGCCTAAAATTGAACCGAACTGCTGGCTTAAACTTGATATTGAAGGAGCAGAGTATGAAGTACTACCAACGTTACTGAATAATGGTCAGTATCCTCGCTGGATCAGCATGGAAATTCACTACTTTGATACCAAAGGTCAGTCTTTACTTGCTCTATTACGCGAGCATGGTTACACAATCAAGGGTAGTGAAGATTATACCGTTAGCTGCACCCTAATTTCAGCGTATCAAAGTTGAACACACACTATACCATCTTTCAAAAACGTCTATTCAACTTTGCACCCGTGAACTCTAGACTATTCGCTGGCAGTGTTCTGAGTTATAGCTACAATTATTTGATTGGAAACGTGCCATTCCGCCAAATCCGTATGACTTATCTCAAAGCCTATTTAGCAGGGGTAGGTAAGGGAACATCAGTGCAGATGGGATGTCGGTTCTTGAATGGAAGAAAAGTTTATTTTGGTGAGCGCAATGTAATTAATTTCGGCTGCTTATTTGATGGTCGCCACTATCCTATTCGGACTGGTTCTGATGTCTCCATCGGACCAGAAGCTGCAATTTTAACATTGGGACATGACCCGCAGTCGTCAGTATTTAGCAACAAGGGCGGAGATGTAACGATAGGCGATCGCGTTTGGATTGCTTACCGAGCTATTATTCTGCCAGGAGTTACTCTTGGTGAGGGAGCAGTAGTTGGTGCTGGTTCAGTCGTGACCAAAGATGTAGAACCTTACACTATAGTAGCAGGTGTACCGGCAAAAATTATTGGCAAGAGAAATACTCAACTGACTTATTCCCTAAATTATTCTGCTTTTTTGTTATGATTCAATCTCCTGATACTCTTCAAAAGTTAATAAGACGAAAATCTGAATTAAAAAGAATCCCAGTCCCTCTAACCCTCCATGAATTCAAAGCATCTTGCTATGGACCAAGGGTTCTGGCTAATAGTTGTCCAAAATCAGGGACTCATCTACTCTTACGTGTTCTTTCTTGTTTGCCTCTGCTGGTTCCTCGTTGGAGATATGATATTGTGAAGGGAAAATTACACCTCCCTGAAGAGTTACCTAAAATTCGCCAGGGGCAATATATTGCTACGCATTTGTACTGGAGTCAGGAACTAGTTGACGCTCTTAAGAGTGCAAACATTCGTAATTTATTTATCATTCGTGATCTGAGGGATGTTGCAGTTTCCCGTGCCTATTACCACACCTATTCTTTAAGCAGTCATCCGGCGTTTACCTATCTCAACTCATTAAAATCTGACGCTGATCGACTCATGGTTGCCATTCGTGGGATAAATAAACCTGGCATGGGATTCTGTTCAATAGGCGACTGGGCTAGAGGTTATGCACCCTGGTGGGATGAACCAACTTGTCTAACCATTCGCTTCGAGGATCTAATTGGACGTTTTGGTGGCGGTAGTGATGAGAAGCAAGTGCAAGCTGTCCGGGCGATTGCTTCTTATCTAGGCATGGAAGTTTCAGAAAATCAGATTAATGAAATAGCAAGTAAAGCGTTTTTTAAGAATGCAAATACCTTTCGCAAAGGACAAATTGGTGACTGGAAAAATCATTTTTCAGAGGAACACAAACGTGCATTTAAGGAGGTTGCTGGCGAAGCTATTATAAAGTATGGATATGCAGATGGGTATGATTAGTAAATTTCTCAATTGGTGTTCGTATCTGGATTGCCTACCGAGCAATTATTCTGCTAGGAGTCATCATTGGCGAGGGTGCAGTAGTGGGTGCGGGTTCGGTGGTTACTAAAGAGGTGGAACCCTACACCCTCGTTGCGAGTAACCTAGCCCGATTTATCAAGAAGTTCTCGCCTAACCTGCACTATAAATTAAACGACCAACCCTGGCTACTTTAAGAAACTTAAGCGCTCAGGAACATAATCTACAAAAATAAACTGATTCCCTTGCTAAATCTTCCCGCGAAACCTCAGATGGAGTTCATTTTAATGAAGCCGGAACTCGTGAAGTGGCTAAACTGTGGATAGAAAAAATTAATGCTGCTTTTTTTAAACAACAATTAAATCTTTTTAATCATTAAAGATGAGCTTATTCTCCTATCTAAGCAAAAAGCCAGTTCCCTTGACCTTATTAGCAGGTCCGTTTCGAGGCGCTCGCCTGATCCTAAACCCAGCTTGCTCTAAGCGAAAGCTACTGGGCATCTACGAACATATCCTGAATCCTTGGCTTAAGCAGGTTATTCCTAACATCCAGGTTGTTTACGATGTCGGTGCAAACGACGGCTATTTTACTTATGGGTGTGCCCAAGCACTCAAACGCCATCACCACGAGGGTCACATTATTGCCTTTGAACCAAGTCTAACTCAACAGTCAACATTATCACGTCCTGCCGATTGGTCTCAATATGCTGGCATTGAATTTGAATTCATTCCCTTATTTGTTGGTGCTATCTGCAACAAATCAACGATAACCTTGGACAAAGTCTATAACGAACGCCCATCCCTTCATCGCAAGCGTTCCTTAATTAAAGTAGATGTGGAAGGTTCTGAAGTTGAGGTACTTCAGGGGGCAACTTCATTGCTCCGAGAACCCCATCACTGGGTCGTCGAAGTCCATGGTGACCATCTACTAAATCCGGTGCAGGATTTTTTTGCTCAAGCCAACAGAACTGTGGATGTCCGTCCACCCGAACCTCACTGGTTGCTAGGATCAGAATCACGCACTATCAAAACCTCTTGGGTTACCACTCGACTGGATTAAGTTGTTAGAGCTTATCTACAGCTAAATACAAACTAAAAAGGATGCACACGCCGTTCTCTTTGAAACGAAAGAAATAGCAAGAATCTTTAAAAACTGCGTAAATAACTCTCTTATTCTCCGCCGAATAAATCTGAAATGCCTTTTTCACCCTGGATTTGCTGTCAACTGGGAGCCCGCGAACACTACGCTATTCCACGGGCATTACACAAAGCTGGACAACTCGCTCATCTGATTACCGATGCTTGGGTCTTACCTCAGTCTCCACTAAACTTGCTGCCTACACCGTTGTTAGCCAATTTACGCGATCGCTTTCACCCTGACTTAACCCAGGCCTCCGTTCACGCCTTCACTGCCTCTTTGATTCGCTTTGAACTGGCGAAACGAATCCAAAAAACTTTAGGATGGGAACGCCTTATCGCCCGTAACTGTTGGTTCCAACAACAAGCTGTTCAGACCCTAGAAACCGTCACCCCACAACTCAACTCCCACCCCACCCTATTTGCCTACAGTTATGCAGCATTAGAACTGCTCCGCTACGCCAAAACCAAAGGGTGGCACACTATCCTAGGGCAAATTGATCCCGGACCAGTTGAGGAAAAGTTAGTTCAAGAAGAACATAGCAAATATCCGACCTATCAATCCAACTGGCAACCCGCACCGCCCCACTACTGGGACAACTGGCGTGAAGAATGCTCCCTAGCTGACCGGATTGTGGTAAACTCCCTCTGGTCAAGCCAAGCCTTGCAACAAGCTGGTATTCCTGGCAACAAGATTGATATTATACCTCTTGCCTACGAACCCCCTGAGGTAGCATGGGATTTTGTGCGAACCTACCCCCTAGCTTTCTCCGCTGAACGTCCCCTGCGGGTGCTGTTTCTAGGTCAGGTAATCTTGCGTAAAGGCATTGCTGCTATTCTAGAAGCTGCTCAACTCTTACATAACCAACCCATAGAATTTTGGTTAGTTGGTTCTCCAGGCATTGCTGGGCAAGCTAAAATGCACAGGCAGATCCAGTGGATTGGTGCTGTGCCTCGCAGTCAGACAGCCAAGTACTATCACCTAGCCGATATTTTCCTGTTTCCTACCCTGTCTGATGGTTTTGGTCTGACACAGCTAGAGGCACAGGCATGGAAACTGCCGATTATTGCGTCCAGATTTTGTGGCGAAGTCGTGAAAGATCGAGTAAACGGGCTGATATTACCAGAAGTTACTAGGGAAGCGATCGCCCAAACTTTAGAATTCTGCCTGAATAATCCTCAGCAACTTCAAGCATTCGCCAGGAAAACTACTACCATGTCTAAGTTTAGCTTGTCCCGATTGCATCACCATCTCCAATCTCTACCCTATGTCCATATTTGAATACCCAGAGCTAGTCTTCACCCAATTTGCGCTATTGATTATTAGTGGGATTTGGTTGCTGCGGCGGAATGATGAAATCCCTCTGCTAATCAGCAGCTTTTTATTTTACATGGCATCCTACCGCTATTGGGCAGTTACTAGCGGCATAGATAAGTGGGTGAATCTTGGCAGCTTTGGCTTTAGGGCAATTACCAAAGAGGCAGCTCTCATCGCTCTAAGCTACATAGTATTGGGTCAAATGTGCTTACTGGGAACCTATATGGTGCAGCAAAGGCGGGTTTTACCAATTGCCATTCTCTCTTGTGATTCTTCCTTGTTACGATGGCTACGTCCTAAAGTTATCTTCTTGGGCTTATCTTGCCTGCCGTTAGTAGTCATTACTCGCTCTAACGTCATTGAGCAAATAGCTTCTGGACGTTCCCTCGCCTTCCAAATTAGTGGTTACCTGCGTTTGTTTCCCTTTGTTCTAGTTGGGGTGGCTACACTCATCGTCTGCCTTTGGAAATTTGGTGGATTTTCCTCACTGTTTAGTAAACTTGCTGCCTTTGTTATTCTTGCTAGTTTAGCGAATCTCACGTTCAGTTCCAGTGGACGCTTCCAATTTTTAGGGTGGATCGTCGCTAGTGGCATCATTATCTCTTCTTCCTATCGACCAAAAGTTCGCCTAGCGGTTCTATCCAGTATAGCTATTGTAGGTATCAGCATATTTGCATTAGCCGGAGCCATGCGAAACCCTCAATTGACCTCTGATATTTTAAATCAAGCTGCTTGGGAACGTGCATTCAGTGCAGAAGATGCAAATATGCTCGATGGTTTCGTACTCATACAAGAAGTTTACCCCCAACGTTTAGACTTTCGTTGGGGTATGGAGCATCTAGAAATTCTACTTCGTCCTATTCCCAGAGCCTTATGGCCAGATAAACCTGTGGGAGGCTACATGAATCAACTGGGACTTATCACTGCCAATACGGGTTTTACATTGGGAATTTCGCCGACCCTGTTCGGGTCATTTTTCGCGGAGGCTGGCATCATCGGTGTTTTCCTTTGCTCCTCAGTTTATGGGGTAATTTTGGCAACTATTGTTCGTTATACGACTAAACTTCAACCTTTTGCTAGTATTCTGATTCGTGCCATAGTTTGTGCCTCTTTAATCCCGCTCTTGCGGGGTGGCGACTTACCTGGAATTTATGCTTGGATTGGTATGGCTTTCTGGCCTTGCTTTCTATTGCTCTGGTTCAAGCGGACAAATTTCAGATTAAAATCATCCTCATTCATTCAGGCTTACGATTCTACTTATGAATAAATCTCTTTGGATTGGACGAATTAAGCATTGATTACGGCTTCGGATATGCACATTATCGTGATTTTCTACAACATTGGAGGCTATCATGCTGCTCGTCTGAGTGCTGCCAATATTGCCTGTGAGCAAAAAGGTTGGCATTTGACTGCTCTCCAAGTTACAGACAATACACAAGAACGTCCATGGGGTAGTATAGAACACGAAATTACATTTCCCCTAAAAAGCTTATTGCCTATAGAGACTACTCCTCCTACCCTTGATCGAAGTCCCTGGTCTGATGTCGCCGCTTCTTTAATACCCGCTTGTCTAAATGCTCTACAACCAGATATCCTGGCTATCCCTGGATGGGGCTTTCCTGTATCTCGCGCCGCACTTTTTTGGAGCAAGCGCCACCGAGTGCCAGCCATTTTGATGAGCGAGAGCAAATGGGATGATGAAAAACGCTGGTGGTGGAAAGAACAGATAAAATCCTGGCTTTATGTCAGAAACTATACGGCTGCCCTGGTTGGAGGTCAACTCCATTGCGATTACCTGCTCAAGTTAGGTTTTCCTCAAGAGCGCATTTTTATGGGCTACAATGCCGTCAATAATGACTATTTTGCTTTAGGTGCTGAGGCAGCAAGGAAAAACCCTGTTGCTGCCAGACAACGCCAGCCAAAGATACCCAAAAGACCCTATTTTTTGGTCGTCACTCGGTTGATTCAACGCAAAAACGTGTTTCGTCTTGTAGAAGCCTTTGCTGCCTATCGCCAACAAATTGGAGAGGAAAACGCCTGGGATCTTGTTATCTGTGGTAGTGGCGAAGCAGAAACCTCTATCCGTATTCTTATTATCGAAAAACGGCTCAATGCCTGCGTCCATCTACCTGGTTTTATCAGTTATCAAGCCATTCCAGATTGGTATGGGCTAGCCCATGCTTTCGTGCATCCGGCTCTGCAAGAACCCTGGGGATTAGTCGTGAACGAAGCTTGTGCGGCTGGACTGCCGATATTATGTAGCCGTACAGTGGGAGCCTGTGATGAACTCGTTCGTCAGGGTCATAATGGTCTCTTATTTGATCCAACCAGCAAAGAAAATATGACTGACACCTTATTAGCCATGCATCAGCTTTCATCAGATGCACGGATCAAAATGGGACAATTCAGCCAAATTATTGTAGCTAATTATAGTCCTCAACATTTTGCTGAGGGTCTCTTAAAGGCGAGCGAAGCTGCACTGATGATTAAGTCAAAGTAGCTTTAAATTCTAGACTTTTATAAAACCTTTAAAGGAATAGCCCGATTCGAGAAACCAAATCTTTCTTGATAATGATTGAAAGTATCACACATCGGTGATGGTAAACTGAGCCTATTGCCCAAAGTCGGTTGAGCTGGATGAATCATCTGGGTCACTTCATTAAGCCAGTTGCTAGGACTATCTAATTCTAAGAACTGGCAAAGGCTGTGCAATGTAGCTTCCGGATGTAGAGTCAACTGATTGTATGTAATTTCATAGAGGCGGTGACCAAGATGTTCGCGCCAGCTATCCACCTCGCCTAAGCTTACTAACCATTCGTATGCTCCTTTTGAGCGGTGGTCTTGCAGTTGATGAACTTCCTTAGGATAATATCCAGCAGATGCTCCATCCCGTGCTAAAGCCTTCCACTTATAGTTTTCAACTCCCCACCACTGATTGAGCTGAGGTTTGCCTGCAATTTTGTAGCTATTGGTTGAGGCAATACGCTCAATAGAGCAGGAAACATCAACACCATCACGGACAAGGTGGATAAATTTTGCCGTAGGAGCCAAAGCCTTAAGATAACCAATTCTCATGGCATTGAAGGGTGTTTTTTCAAGAATAATTAGAGCATTGATATTAGGTTTAAAGCCGATAATCAAATGATTGAAACGAACTTTTGATTCCTCATTACAGTGAGATACATTCATCAATAAGTGAGCATCAATTCGATAATAAAGATTCAGTACATCCGTCTTTGGCTCGATAGCAGCCCAGAGATGGTAAGGCTCAAACAAGTAGCGAACCTTCGGATGCCGTGCCAAGATATCTCCGAGGATGGTAGTACCCGAACGACCACAACCCATCAAAAATACAGGGGATAAAAAATTCAGTGTAGTCTCATCTGAGCGAGAATGCCGAGCTTTATAGTCTGCGCTATAGTGGAGCCAGCTATATTTGATTTGTCGAAACCAAGGCTTTAGGGCATTTATCATGTTAAAAAAATATTCGAGAGATCGCAATAACTATATAGTATGAAGATTTTAGAGATTACACCCTATTTGGGTTCAAATTATGGCGGACCGGGAAAAGTAGTGATTGAGTTAGCCAAAAATATCGGGAGTTACGAGGTATTTCTTGATATTGTTACCAGCAATGCTAATGGATGTGATAAACTCAACTCTCGTCTTGAAGTATGGATTGAGGAAAACCATTACAAAATTCAGTACTTTAATTGTTGGCATCGGAATGACTTCATTGTGAGTTCATCTTTATTAAAGTGGCTATGCCAGCATATAACCCATTACAACCTAGTTCATACAAATACTATTTTTGCTCCCCTGATTACTCTTATTCATTGGGTATGTATATTCTACAAAATTCCCTATATTATAACTCCTCATGGGATGCTAGAACCCTGGGCAATATCCCACAAAGCTTGGAAAAAGCAGTTCTATTACACTCTACTTGAAAAGCCAGCTCTCCAGCAAGCCAGTGCTATCCACGTTCTTTCAACCACCGAAGCCAAAAACATAAAGCTTCTAGGATTAAAGCCACCTACTGTTGTTATTCCGAATGGTATTCACTCACAAGAATTTAAGAGACTGCCAGCTCCAGAAATTTTATATCAACAGTTCCCTGCTGCCAGAAATAAAACTTTAATTCTGTTTCTCGGTCGCCTTGACCCCAAAAAAGGACTTGATTTACTTGCTCCTGCCTTTGCTAAAGTTCACAGTCAGTTTCCTGAGACTCATTTAGTCGTAGCCGGACCTGATAATATCGGTTTTCTGCCAACAGCTAAACGTTATTTTGCACAAGCAGGATGTCTAGATGCTGTCATCTTCACAGGTATGCTCACTGGCTCATTGAAATATGCGGCTTTAGCGGCTGCTAATTTATACGTTGCCCCGTCTTATTCTGAAGGCTTCAGTATGTCTGTCTTAGAAGGCATGGCTTCTGGATTGCCCTGTATTATTACAACTGGCTGTAATTTTCCAGAAGCGGCTGAAGCACAAACGGCTTATGTTGTCGAGATTGATACGAATGCCATTGCTGATGCCTTAATTCACGGTTTGAGTAATCCTCACCAAGCTAAAGCAATGGGTACTCGCGCTCGTCAATTTATTTTCCAAAACTATACCTGGGAACAGTCTGCGAAAAAGCTCATCCAAGTTTATACAGCCATCCTTGAACGAAAGCCTTTGCCAGATGATTTGACCTATAGCTAGTGAAGGATTTTTATTGTCATCACAAACGATACCGTCTTATCTGTGCGGTTAGCACTGTCCTCATCCTGATCCTATTGAGCATTATTCCCCTGCGACTGGCAATCGCATATTCCCAAGCTCCCCACCCCCAAGCTATTCTCACCCTTGGTGGTGGTGTGGAGCGAGAAACCTTCACAGCTCAATTTGCCCAAGCTCATCCGACTCTAGACATCTGGGTTTCTTCTGGCATTCCCTCCAACAAAGCCCGTCCTATCTTTCGCGCTGCTGGAATCAATGATGAACGGGTACATCTAGATCGTCGCGCTGTGGATACTGTCACTAACTTTACCTCTTTAGTGCCTGACTTCAAGCGCCGCCATATCCAGCACCTCTACCTGATCACCTCCGACTATCATATGCCCAGAGCTACAGCGATCGCTATCCTTGTCCTTGGCAGCCAAGGCATCGCCTTCACCCCTGTCTCTGTACCATCAAACATACCCACAGAATCCTCATTCCGCCTTCTGCGCGATGTCGGTCGTGCTTTCCTCTGGGTTGTTACGGGTCACACTGGTGCTAGCCTCAACCCTCGACTGTCATTGTCTCCTGTACAGCAGCTCTACCATAGTAACGGCGATAGTAATCATACGAACTAGCCGTATAGCCCTTAACTCCATTCGCTACTACTCCTAGCACCCTAGCATTAGACGTTCTCAATCCATACAAGACTTGCGACAACACTGCCCGGTCAGTTCGTCCCAATCCCACCACCATTACAATTCCATCCGTATGAGCTGCAAGTAACCGAGCATCCGCCAGACCCAATAGGGGGGGTGTATCAAAAATTATCAGGTCAAACGTCTCTTGGAAACGTTCCACCAAATTCCGCATCTTTTGAGAACACAGCAACCGAGTCGGGTCAGGTGGAATCTGCCCTGCTGTCAGTACGAATAGATTATCTTCTAAGGAGGATTGCTGAATCACATCATCTACATTCATCTCGCTGGAAATGACATTGCTCAATCCCCAAACATTCGGTAAATCTGTTGTGGTATGTATCTGAGGACGCCGCAAATCTGCATCTACCAACAACACTCGCTGCCCCATAGCTGCGGCTGCCTGTGCCAGAAACGTTGCTGTCGTCGATTTTCCATCTGCTGGAACCGACGAACTTACCACTAGTGAGCGAATTGGTTGGTCGGGACTGAGAAAGTGGAGATTGGCATGGAGCGAACGAAATTCTTCTAAAAACGGAGAGGCGTGATATCGATAAGAGCGTCCGCCTACTTCCGACGCCAATGCCTCAGTATTCGCGGCTGAACTTGCCCCCGCACGGATAATGCCTTTCTTTAGGTCTTTGCGAAATGGAATTGTTCCCAAAAGTGGCAAACCCGTGCTGTCCTTCAACTCATCGGCAGAATGAAATACGTTATCTAACTTTTCTGCTAATAACCCGGCACCTGCCCCAGCGAGTAACCCAGCCACAGTTGCCAGCGCCAGACCACGGGGTATGTTAGGAGAAATCGGAGCTTCCGGTAGTTGTGGCATGGCGAGTAACTGCCAAGGTAGAGTCTTTTGTGCCGACTCAATTTGTAGTGTCTCCCGTACTGCCAGAAAGCGGTTCAAGCTCTCTGTCGCCACTTTCAGCTCTCGCTGTAAATCTGTATACCGACGGGCAATGCCTGGTAACTGTTTGAGTTGGCTAGTCGCCAAACGTTCCGCTTGGACCACCTCGGTAGCACGAGCCTGCAAAACTTGAAGTTGGTTTTTCGTGTCAACCAGCTCCTGAGTCAATGTCAAGCGAATGGAACTGGGGGACGAGAGGGATTCGGTGTTGCTGGGAACCCCAGAGATTTGGTTGCCTAGAACCGTTGAGGCTTCTTGATCCAACAGGGGCAGCAAATTCTGCCGCTTTTCCCGCAGCGCCTGCAGCGTCGGAGCTTCATCGGTAAATCGCGCTGACTCAATCGCAATCTTGCTATCGAGTTCCGAAAGCTGGTTGAGTAACTCCTGGTAGCGGGGAGCTTCTGAAAGCGCTGCTGCTGTAAGTGCTTGTTCCTGAGATACTCCCAACTCTGCTAACTGATTTTGCAGGTTGATGTAGAGCGACTGAGTTTCACTGAGCTGGCTTTCTGTCTCTTGTCGCTGTTGGACAATTTGACCGATGCGAGTCGTCAAGAGTTGACCTTGAGTATCTGGATCGACGAGGTTATACTGCTGTCGAAAGGTCTGGAGTCTCTCCTGAAGCTTGTTTACTCGTTCCTGGAGTTTGGGCAATTGGTCGTTGACAAACTGAATTCCCTGTCGGATGCTGGTTTGCTGCTCTTGCTTGGAGTAATCAACGTAGCCTTCGGCAACTTGCTCCAAAATAAATTGAATTTTTTGGGGGTCTGAATCCTGATAACGAACTTCTAAAATTTTGGTTTGTTGCAGCCGAGAAATTAGCAGTTTGCTTCGGAGGGTATTGTAGTCAATCTCTGGGTACTGGTCTTGAATTTTCTCGACAATCGAAGTCATGACCTGCGGACTCCACAGTACCTGAACCTGAGTATCGTAATCCAGACTGCTACCTTGAACCCCGGCACTTTGCTTGAGTGATTCGTCGATCCGATCTAACTTATTTTCCCCAGAAATTGGCTCAACCAGTAGCTGAAACTTGCCTTCGTAGTTAGGTTCCTGTTCCAACACTTTAGCGACTATGCCAGAGGTTACGGCGATCGCTACCCCAGCAATAACGAATGCTCGTCGTCGCGCCACCGCCAGAATCTGACGCAGGTCGAGCTTGTCTTCCTCAATCTCAGAAAACCCCTTGGTGTAGAGTTGAGGCACTTCGGAGAGTGGTTTGCCGTTACGGTTAGGCAGCAACGGCTGATAATCCCCATTTAGACCCATAAGGCAAAAACTTGAACTTGGCTTTTACAAAACTGACGTGAATTCTCCTATCATGAACCTTGATAGAGAGGTTAATCGGAATCAAACCCTATCAATTACTGATACAGTGTTGGTACGCTTTATCAGGACAAGCTCTAGAAGGGAGTCAGAGAATCCGCCGCCCGTGCCAACGGTGGGAGCCATTACCTTATGAACCTGTGGCTGTTTAAACCCTCGACGGAAGCAGAGGCACTTTTGTAGAGGAAGTCCGTCAGCAGAGTCAGGGAATATTTACCACACAGCCATCTAATCCATAGGTGACATAGATATCATATTTAAAAATTGATGTCAATACCTATCTAGTGATTTTAGAAGCAACGGGCTTTCTGGGTAACAAGCAACAGCTACTGTTCGTATAGACAGTGTGAATGAGTTGTCGTTCAGTTTAGAAAGCTTAGTCGTCATAAAATAAAATAGAAAAAATTCAGATAGTTACTGAGTCTGTAACACTCACTCAAGATAGTGAATCATATTTTTATCGATTGATAAAGAAACACTATCGGAGCAAATGATGCTGATTTTCATCTAGAATTGTAATTTCTATACGGGGATTAAATGGATTATCTTTATTAAGGTAATTTTCAAGAAAATGAGGTTCCAGAATGAAATGTAATCCACGAATAATAGAATTAACTAAGATGAACTCATAAATTTATAACGCATAAGAATCCCTTGAAAAAGTTAGAAAAAATCAAACAATGATAGACGTTCCAATCCGAATATAAATAAATTGTATGGGTAAGTCCTAACGTCACCCTGTATAAGTCAGGTAATCCCACTCAAGAATAAAGCGACATGAGCAACGGCAAGACCCCAGTACGACATGGCAGACCCATCCAACTCTCAATAATTACCCAATTTTATCCGCCTGACTACGCCGCGACAGGACAGCTCATTGAAGAACTCGCTGTTCGGCTGGGGAAACAGAGTCTTTTCGTTCAAGTCTTTACAGGACAACCGGGTTATGCATTTCACAACCAGTCTGCCCCAGCCCTTGAGCATTTCGAGGGAGGGGTAATTCAGCGATCGCGTGCCACTCGAATTTGGTCGAAACGCATCCGGGGCAAAGCTGTTAATGGATTGCTATTTTGCCTGCGTGCTGGACTTCATTTGCTTAAGAGTCGCAGTCGCGGCGATATCCTTTTAGTGACGACTGCCCCTCCCTTCTTACCAATTTTGGGATACTTGGTCAAGAAGCTCTTCAATGTCCCCTATGTCTGCTTACTTTACGATCTCTATCCCGATGTAGCTGTTGAACTGAGTGTCATCTCTCGCCATCATTGGTTTGTACGACTTTGGGATACGATAAACCGCCGCATTTGGCGGCAGGCTCGACAAATCATCGTACTTAGTCCATCTATGAAAACGAGGATTACGGCAAAATGTCCGGAAGTTCGGGGTAAGATTTCGGTCATTCATAATTGGGCAGATGCTAATGTGATCGTACCCATTGTTAAGCAAGAAAATTGGTTTGCCCAAACCTTCAATCTGGTCGATACCTTTACAGTTCTCTATTCCGGCAACATGGGACGCTGCCATGATATGGATACGATCTTGGAAGCGGCAGAACTCCTACAACACGATTCAATTCAATTTGTTTTCATCGGCAATGGTGCCAAACGCAAAGCTTTTGAATCTCAAGCCACTCAGTTAGGTTTGAAAAACTGCTGCTTCTTACCGTATCAAGATAAACAAAACCTGCCCTATTCCCTAACCGCCTGTGACTTGTCCTTGGTGAGCGTGAGTGTTGGCATGGAAGGCTTAGTGGCACCTAGCAAGCTTTACGCCGCCTTAGCTGCGGGGCGTCCTGTGGCAGCGATTTGCGAATCCCACTCCTATTTACGGACAATAGTCACAGAAGCCGGATGTGGTGAGGCTTTCAATAATGGTGATGCTTCTGGTCTAGCGGCTTTTATTCGACGCTTGTCCACCGACACTCACCTTGTCAAGCAAATGGGTGAAGCAGGACGGTACTACCTAAAAACCCACTTTACACCTGAACTCATTGCCAACCAGTACTCACAACTGCTGCACAAGTCAGTAATCGAGGGATGGGAATCATGCGCATCAACTACTGTTGGAGCCGTTAATCCTCACCCCCAACCCATCTCCCATCCAAAAAGAGGTAAATAGACAATAGCGATCGCAATCTATTGTTATCAGAACAATCCGCTGCTAAAAATCTACTCCCCGCTTCAAATCCACACCTTTTTCGCAGTAGTGTTTGTGACAAATCATCTCGGAATGAACGGCGGCAAGGTCAAAATATGTCGGTTGATTTTTGCAGCGACCTGTAATAATAACTTCCGTATCGCGGGGTTTACGCAGCAAAGCATCCACAATCGGTTCCACCTGCAACAGTTCTAAGTCAACGGTGGGATTTAGCTCATCCATGATGATTGTTTTATACAAACCCGATGCTAGGGCTGCTCTGGCAATTTCCCAGCCCCGTTCTGCCTCAACATAATCTAAAATCTGCTGTTGACCCCGCCAAACGATCGCATCTCGACCACAGCGGTGATGATCGACTAAATTGGGGTAACTTCGTCTCAAGGCTGCGATCGCTGCATCTTCTGTATACCCACTTCCCCCTTTAAGCCACTGCACAATTAGCACTCGATGGGACTTATCGGTGCTAATGCCCCGACCGATTGCCTGCAATGCCTTCCCCAACGCATTGGTTGATTTGCCCTTGCCGTTTCCCGTATAGATTTCAATGCCCTCAATCCCCTGTTCTCTAGAAATGGGATGGTCATGGGGGACAGACTCGGTGTGCAAATCGGCGATATCCAGGAGGGCTTGGGGCGTTCCTCGACCGGTGACGATAATTTCTAGATAGGGGGATTTGTCTTTCAGTGTCTGAACTACCTCCTCTACTGCCAACAAACCCAAATCTAGAACGGGATTCAACTCATCTAAGACGATAACAGAATAGAGTTCAGAAGCGATCGCGCCCTTGGCAACATCCCAACCCCGGTGCGCTTCCAATGCATCAAAGCGAGTCACTTCCTCTTTCGTAAAAAACGAATCTCGTCCTGTGCGCACTTGATCAATTAAATGAGGGAAGCCCCGACGCAGCGCTTCAATTGCCGCATCTTCATCGTAGGTACGCCCTGATCCTTTCAGAAATCTCAGCAGCAAGACGCGGCTAGACTCAGTGGAGTCAATGCCCAATCCAATCGAGCGCAATACAACGCCCAATGCTGCCTGAGACTTGCCTTTACCAACCCCATCGTAAACGTGAATTTGACCGGTGATGCGCTCGGAACGCTCAACCGCCGTGCGAATACCAATACCCGTTCTGGTCATTCGGCTCCTTGAAACGTTAGAGAGTGAACTACTCAGACTACAACACTTTGTGAGTTGGTGTGGTACGGTTCCTCTCTCGTTTCTATCGTCCCCATAAAAATACAAAATTCCTTATTCATGATTCCTAATGCCCTGACCATTTTCTTGAGATTCGTAGAAAAGCGCTTCCCTAGCGGTTTTTACTGACCAATCTTCATTTTGACCACCAATAATTAATCGTTCGATTTGGACATATTCCTTTTCGAGCTGTTTGAGAGAATTGATCAAGACATCAAGAGCGAACGCATCACTTGTACCCAAATCAAACCAGCAGCGTCCCCAAGTCCCTTGATACTCAAAATCTGCTTTATTATGCATCAGTGCCATCAGACTGCTGTCTGCTTGACGCTCATCATAGTCCATGTAGCTGATATCAACACCCATTTCCTGAACTTGGAGGTTTTCTGCATCAAATCCTCCCAGTTTGCCTAAGTAAAACCACGAGTTGAACAGTTCTTCAATGTATTCCTTTTCCATGGGGGAAGGAACGGTGCTGAATTCCAGCCAAATCCACAAATCGAACGGGTTATACTCGCGGAACTGTACCTGCATTACTGTTAAATTTCCAGGGTTTCGACCATTCTAACCAAAAGTAGCAACCTATACCAAGTTACCCTCAAAAACAACAACGTAATTGAGAACTTCCTATTCCCTCTTTCCTTCTCTCTTTCTCAAAGTTACGGCTTAGAACGCAGCTTGGTATTAAAGGTTTGGCAGAAATTTTTGGTAGTCTTGATGAAATAGGCTGTACTCTAAGAATTTTAATACTGTATAATAAAATACGATCTTCCCTTTATGCATATTTTTGCACTTGAGTCAATGAGATAGTCCTCTAATAGTATAAGATGCACACTATTGTGAGGAAATTATAAAGGTTTCATCAAGATCAAGAAAGCGTTTTTTAAGACTTGATGAAGTCGGTGTTTATTCTTGTCTGTCTAGATGAGAGATCAGGTATACTCGTGCAGAGCCAATAACCCAGCGATGATCCTAATGAGCGTGGGATTGAAAGACAACAAGCTTTGTCAAGGGGCTGCTAAATGACTTTTAGGAGGTTAAGATTGCGGAGAAAGCTTCTTTTATAATAGTGTTTTCATTTGAAAATAAACAGCCCAAGTCTTTTATTATAAGGCTTTCAACGCTTTTATTGTTTACGAGCTATCTAAAAACGCTGTATCAGCCTTATCTGTGCGTAATCTACTTAAAACGCCCAACTGCAAACCTTATCCTGGATCAGAAAAGTCTAGTTTAAAAAGTGCAACCTGTGCAGTTCTAGGTTAAATTGACTAAAACAGAACCATAATCCCTGATCTAGAAGGAAGGTCTTCTAGATATGACTGAGAAAGCTTACTTTTTCAATCCTAATTCATTAATCTATGAATTTGCTTATTTTTCCCGATAGCCAGAGGTGACGCAAGTGTCTTTAATTCTACCCGATCTTGAAGACAAGCATCTCCAAGGCAGCGATAAACCGCTTGTCACCATCGGTATGCCGATCTTCAATGCCCAGAATTACCTGCGAGAGTCGCTGGAGGCACTACTGAATCAGACTTTCTCTAATTTTGAGTTAATTATTTCTGATAATGCCTCTACTGATAATACCGAAGCGATTTGCCGAGAATACGCCAAACAGGATTCTCGGATTCAATATTATCGCAATCCTAAAAATGAGGGAGGAGCCAAAAACTTTAACCTGGTTTTTGAGCGCGCTCGGGGAGACTACTTCAAATGGGCAGCCTATGACGATTTGTGTGCTCCAGATTATATAGAGCAATGCCTGGAAGTCTTAGAGCGTGAACCTTCTGTGGTTTTATGCTATCCACAAGCCAAGGAAATTGATGCCGATGGCAATGAAGTCAGTCTTTACACAGAAAACCTGAACCTTTATTCATCAAAGCCACACGAACGGTTTTATCAACTTTTGGAAACCTATGGTTGGTATCATGCGACTCAAATTTTTGGGTTAGTGCGCACTGAAGTGCTGAAACGAACACAGATGATGGGGAATTATCCCCATGCCGATAGAGTTTTGCTAGCAGAACTGGCAATTTGCGGTCAATTTCATGAAGTTCCAGAAATTCTGTTCTTCCGACGAATTCACCCGCAAAATTCGCAACAGAGTAACAAAACAGATGAAGAACTAGCTATAAACTGGTTTGATCCCAATAACCGGGGCAAACTGCTGCTACCGAGATGGCGGCGCTATATCGAGTACTGCCGTCTGGTTTGGCGAACTCCATTGAGCGGAGGGGAAAGGCTGAAGTGCTACGTGCAAATTTTGCGACGTTTGCTGCTGTCGCCGGGATTCCCAATCCGAATCAGGGGGATGGTAGAAGAGTTAAGGAAAGCGATGAAACTACTGCCACACTTCCTAGCAGGACTATCGAACGAACAAACAACACCACACAAGTAAACAGAGACGAACCATGAAAGTCGCTATTCTGGCTGGTGGACTTGGCACTCGCCTTGCTGAAGAGACAGGCGTAAAGCCAAAGCCGATGGTAAAAATCGCCGGAAAACCCATTCTCTGGCATATTATGATGCACTACTCCTATTATGGCTTCCGTAATTTTGCGATCGCCCTCGGCTATAAAGGTGAAGTCATCAAGAAGTACATGGTAGACTATTGCTCCTTAAACAGCACTCTCACCGTAGATTTTCCAACTGGAGAAGTGACGATGAAAGGCGGGCGCATACCCCCTTGGAAAGTTGATTTAGTGGATACCGAGGTTCATACCCAAACAGGAGGGCGGCTCAAGCGTCTTACTCCCTACCTAGATAATGAAACGTTCATGCTCACCTACGGAGATGGTGTATCTGATATTAATTTATCAGAGCTACTAGCATTCCACCGCTCTCACGGCAAATTGGCAACTCTCACAGTCGTCCATCCACCCGCACGCTTTGGTTATTTGGAACTTGATGGTGAGTACGTCAAAGAGTTCTCAGAAAAACCGCAAACCCGAGAAGGATGGATTAATGGTGGCTTTTTTGTTCTAGAACCAGCAGTCCTTGATTACATTGACGGGGATGATACCCAATGGGAGAAAGAACCCTTGGAGCGATTGGCAAAAGATGGGCAGCTCATGGCTTATCAGCATACGTCCTTCTGGCAATGTATGGATACCTTGCGCGATAAGCGATTTTTAGAAGCCCTTTGGCAGAGTGGTGATATACCCTGGAAAGTTTGGGAGGAGCAAAATGCGTTTATTACTGACCGGTCACAAGGGCTACATTGGGACAATTCTGACCCCTATGCTGTTGGCAGAGGGGCATGAGGTTGTCGGTGTTGATAGCGATTTGTTTGAGCAAAGCACCTTTGGGGATGGGATAGTCAATATACCTGAACTGAAAAAGGATATTCGTGACATAGAAGCATCAGACCTGAGGGGATTCGAGGCTATATTACATTTAGCGGGTCTTTCTAATGATCCCCTTGGCAACTTGAATGCGGAGTTAACTTACGAAATTAATCATTTGGCATCGGTGCGTTTGGCTGCCTTGGCAAAACAGGTAGGGGTAGAACGCTTTCTTTTCTCATCCTCTTGCAGCACTTACGGCGCAGCAGGTAAGGATAAAGTCACGGAGGAAGCCCCATTCAATCCCGTTACCCCTTACGGAGAGTCAAAAGTGCTAGTCGAACGGGACGTCTCAAAACTGGCTGATGATGACTTCAGTCCTACATTTCTGCGCAATGCCACTGCCTACGGTGCATCGCCCCGTCTACGTTTCGATTTGGTGTTGAATAATCTGGTTGCCTGGGCAGTGACAACCGGACGAATTTATATTAAAAGCGATGGTACTCCTTGGCGTCCCATTGTTCATATTGAAGATATCTCACGGGCTTTCATTGCTGTATTGCACGCACCTCGGGAAGTCATCCACAACCAAGCGTTCAATGTGGGCAGTACAGAGGAGAACTATCAAATCTGCGACTTAGCTGAAATTACGCGGGAAGTCGTTCCTAGTTGCCAGATTGAATATGCTCCAGACGGAGAACCAGACAAACGCTGCTATCGAGTAGATTTTAGTAAAATAAGGCGAGTCTTACCCGAATTCAAACCCCAGTGGAATGTACGGCTGGGGGCAAACCAGCTTTATGAAGCGTACCAGAAGGTGGGGCTATGTGTGGATGATTTTGAAGGATCGCGCTACAAGCGTATCGACCACATTAAACAACTGCTAAGTAGCGATCGCTTAGACCTTACCTTACGCTGGAGGAGTTACGCAAACTCATGAAAATTGCTGAAGCACTCCCTCAGGGAAAAAAAGCAGGAAGCATTCGAGGTTACTGTCGGTTCTGCGAAACACCCTTACAACATACCGTTGTCGATTTGGGGATGTCGCCGCCTTGCAACCGGATTCTCACCTTTGAGCAGTTGAATCAGCTCGAAGCATTCTATCCTCTACAGGTGTTTGTTTGCGATCGCTGCTTTTTAGTGCAACTGCTTGAGTATGTCAGTCCGGTGGAAATCTTCAACGAGTATTCCTACTTTTCGTCCTATTCAGATTCTTGGTTACAACACGCCAAAGGATACACAGAAACGATAGTAGAGCGTTTCGGATTGCACGGGCAAAGTCAAGTTGTGGAAATTGCCAGCAATGACGGTTATCTACTGCAATACTTTATGGAGAAAGGGATACCTGTTTTGGGAATAGAACCCGCCGCGAATGTAGCTGAGGTGGCGCTGCAAAAAGGTATTCCCACCGTGGTGAAGTTCTTTGGAGAGCAAACCGCTCACGAACTAGTTGCTGAAGGGAGGCAAGCTGACTTACTTATAGGGAATAACGTATTGGCTCATGTTCCTAATCTCAACGATTTTGTGGCGGGGATGAAGATTCTCCTCAAGCCCCACGGCGCAATTACCATGGAGTTTCCCCATCTGATGCGTTTGATGGAGTGTAACCAATTTGATACCATTTACCACGAGCATTTCTCCTATTTCTCGTTCACGACGGTTGAAAGAGTTTTTGCCGCCCACGGATTGACTTTGTTTGACGTGGAGGAGTTGCCTACCCACGGAGGTTCTCTGAGAATTTACGGCTGTCATACTGAAGACCAGTCTAAACCAATTCGCGATCGCGTCACTGAATTAAAACATCGGGAAGATGCTGCTGGTTTGACCCGTTTAGACACTTACTTTACCTTTAGTGAACAGGTCAAAGCTACTAAACGTAAGCTATTGGAGTTCTTGATTGCCGTCAAGAACCAGGGAAAATCAATTGTGGGTTACGGTGCCCCTGGTAAGGGGAATACTCTCTTAAACTACTGCGGCATTCGTTCTGATTTTATCGACTATACGGTTGACCGCAGTCCCTACAAACAAGGACAATTTTTACCAGGAACTCATATTCCCATCTTTCATCCTGACAAAATAAAGGAAACCCAACCGGATTACTTGCTCATCCTGCCTTGGAATCTCTTAGAGGAAATCACCGAGCAAATGTCTTATATCCGTGATTGGGGGGGGCAATTTGTTGTTCCGATTCCTGAAGTCCAGGTTTATCAATGATTTTCACTGAGACGAAGCTAAAGGGCGCGTTCTTTATTGAACCGGAACGATTGCAGGACGAACGCGGCTTTTTTGCCAGAACCTGGTGTCAGCAAGAATTTGAACAACAGGGACTGAATCGGCGATTGTTACAGTGCAACATTTCTTTCAATCCTCAAAAGGGAACCCTGCGGGGTATGCACTATCAAGTTGCTCCTCACGCGGAAGCTAAACTAGTGCGGTGTACGGCGGGAGCTATTTATGATGTCATTCTCGATCTACGTCCTGAATCTTTAACCTTTAAGCATCATATCGGTGTGATTCTTTCAGCAGAAAACTACAAAATGCTTTATGTGCCTGAGAGGTTCGCCCATGGATTTCAAACGTTGGAGGATAATACAGAAGTGTTTTACCAAATGTCAGAGTTTTACCATCCCGAATCGGCAAAAGGAGTCAGGTGGAATGATCCAGCCTTTGGCATCAACTGGTTGCTTGACGTTACGTTAATTTCTCCCAAAGATCGACACTATCCTAATTTTATTTCATGAGAGATTTTTTATTATAGTAACAAGGATGAAAGGACTCAAGGGACTACCTCCAGTCTGGTTACGGTATTTAATCATTGCCGTTTTAGGGTTAGGCATATTTTTTCGAGGGGTTAACCTCGACGGAAAAGTCTTTTGGGGAGATGAAGTTGTGACGTTGTTGCGCATTTCTGGCTACACACAGGCAGAATTTGTGCAACAGCTACCTTACAATCAAGTTATTAGCATTGAGGAGTTGCAGAAGTATCAGCGTCCTAAACCGGAAAGCAATGTGAGTGATACGATTGGCTCGTTAATCGCCGAAGATCCCCTGCAACCGCCCTTATATTTTGCTATTGGGCGATTTTGGGTCGATGGGTTTGGCAGTTCGCCGACAGCAATCCGCAGTTTGTCTGTTCTGTTGAGCTTACTTGTGTTTCCCTGCCTTTATTGGCTATGCCAAGAATTGTTTGAATCCCCCTTAGTGGGATGGATAGCGATCGCTTTATTTGCCATCTCGCCGTTCCACGTCCTCTATGCTCAAGAAGCTCGACAGTACAGTTTGTGGACTGCTACCATCCTGCTATCGGGTGCAGCTCTTTTGGGGGCGATGCGGCGGCAAACTCGGCTGAGTTGGGTGATTTACGCGGGGACGACGATTCTGGGGTTTTACACTCACCTTTTTTCGTTATTTGTCACCCTAGGACAGGGAATTTATGTAGCGATCGCCCAGCGCTGCCGTTTGAATAAGATAACGATCGCTTATCTACTGGCATCAGGTGCAGCTTTTTTAGGGTTCCTTCCCTGGCTTCTCAATGACAAAGTTGACGAGCCAACTTGGACTGCTCAACCCATGTCTTTGCCGTCTTTAATCAAAATCTGGGTAGGGAATATAACGCGGATTTTTTTCGATTTAAATTTTGATACCAATACTCCGCTAATCTACGCCATTCCTCCGACTTTAATCCTACTAAGCTTGATCGGATATGCCATTTATTTTCTGTTTCGCCACACCCCCCAACGGATTTGGCTGTTTATTTTAACCTTGATTGGTGCGACGGGGCTGGCTCTTATCCTCCCTGATGTAATTGTCGGCGGCAGGCGTTCGAGTATTAGTCGATACCTGACACCCTGTTACGTGGGTATTCAGTTAGCGGTTGCTTACCTGCTGGCAACCCAGATGGGTTCTAGAGGTTGGCAGCAAAAGTTTTGGCAGGTTGTTACTGCTGGACTCATTTCCGTTGGAGTCGTGTCCTGTGCATTCAGCTCCCAAGCTAATACCTGGTGGCACAAGAAGCCTAATCATTATAATCCCCAAATTGCTCGGATTGTCAATCAAGCTCCCCGCCCCCTTTTAATTAGCAATGAGGAGGCGATTTACTGGCTAGTGTCTCTAAGTTATCTACTGGAACCTAAGGTGCAATTACAATTAATAGTTGATCCAACTGTGCCTGAGCGTTCTGAAGGGTTTAGTGATGTGTTTTTATTCCATCCCTCCCAGAATTTGCGAGATGGAATTGAGGCAAAATTAAAAGATGAGATAAAACCGAGTTTTGAACAGGGTGGACTTTGGTATCTGGAAAAATCCTAATAAAAAGGATTCGCTTTTCTAAATCTTGATAAAACCTTAACGAAGATTAATAACATGACTCAGAAAGTAGCGATTATTATTGGAGCCGGACCGGCGGGATTAACAGCAGCTTATGAGCTGCTCCAGAAAACCGATATTAAACCCATTGTTTATGAAATGAGTAATGAAATAGGAGGGATTTCTAGAACGGTTAAGTATAAAGGCTATCGTATGGATATCGGGGGACACCGATTCTTTTCTAAGTCCACTACTGTTATGGATTGGTGGTTAAAGATTTTACCGATAGAAGCCAGCCAAACTGAAAAAATAACTATTGCTTATCAAAATAAAACCCAGGAAATTAAAGCTACAGTTCAAGCAGAAGATGCAAAAGAAACGGATTTAGTCATGTTAGTCCGTAACCGCAAATCCAGAATATTTTTCCTCAGAAGCTTTTTTGATTATCCGATTAAATTAAACAAGAATACAATTTTTAATCTGGGTTTTAATAGGACGTTCAACATTCTATTTAGTTACTTAAAAACTCGGATCGCGCCTATCAAAAATGAAAAAAATTTAGAGGAGTTTTTTATTAACCGTTTTGGCAGAGTTTTGTATCGTACATTCTTTAAATCCTATACGGAAAAAGTTTGGGGAGTTTCCTGCTCAGACATTAGTGCCGAGTGGGGCGTTCAACGGATTAAGGGTTTATCCATTTCAAAAACCATTGAACACATTCTCAGAAAGATACTAAGGCTAAACTCTAAATCTATAGCTCAGAAAAATGTTGAAACCTCTTTAATCGAGCGATTTCTTTATCCGAAATACGGACCGGGGCAGCTTTGGGAAGAGGTGGCAGAGCGTATTCAGGCAGGGGGAGGAGAAATTCATCTTAATGTTGGGGTTAAAAAGCTATTTTTAGACGGAAATCAAATTACGTCTGTAGACCTGGGGAATGCAGTCACAGGTGCGACTGAACGGGTAGAAGGAGACTACTTCTTTTCCACTATGCCTGTTAAAGAGTTAATCAGGGGATTGCAGACGGATATTCCTTCAAAAGTGAGTGAAGTGAGTGAGGGATTAGTTTACCGAGACTTTATCACGGTCGGTTTATTAGTAGAAAAACTTTCAATCCGAGATAAAGATAAAAGCAAAAAATTGATTCAAGACAACTGGATTTACGTTCAGGAACCGGATGTCTTGTTAGGTCGAATTCAAATTTTTAATAATTGGAGTCCTCATTTAGTTCAAGATATTTCTAAAGTTTGGTTAGGATTGGAGTATTTTTGCTATGAGTCTGACGAGTTATGGCAGATGAGTGATGAAGCGATGGCAAATTTTGCCATTGATGAATTAGCCAAAATAGGCTTTATCTGTAAATCAGATGTATTGGATAGTACAGTAATTCGAGTCCCTAAAACTTACCCAGCTTATTTTGGCACTTATCCAAAGTTTGATAAAATCAAAACCTATCTTGAGCGTTTTCAAAATCTTTACTTGATTGGCAGAAATGGAATGCACAAGTATAACAATCAAGATCATTCGATGTTGACGGCTATAGCAGCGGTAGAAAATATTAGAGATGGGGTCAATGATAAATCGAACATTTGGGAAATAAACACAGAGCAGGATTATCATGAAGCTAAATCTCACGAAAAAAGTACAGCGAAAAAAACGAAACCTAAGCGCTTTTTCAGTCAATCTATAGTCAATTTTTTAAGAAAAATTGGATTATAAACTGCATTTTTTCTCAATTTTTTGATTAGTAATCAGGCTAAGGAAAACGAACAGCTTGATAATCAACCAAAAATCTCAGGCGATCGCAAGTCGCGGGCTTAATCGAAGTTCATAATAAGCTATGAAATTCCTGAAGCTACTGCCTCAAATTAGGGTGAGATATTTAATCATTATCGTTTTAGTACTGGGTGTATTTTTTCGATTTGTTAATCTGGAGCAAAAATTTTACTGGTACGATGAGGTCTACACCTCATTACGAGTTTCTGGCTACACGAGTACAGAAGTCATCCAAGACTTGCTTGATGGTCATGTTATTAGCATTGAAGAGTTACAGAAGTACCAACACCCCAACTCGGACAAAGGTGTAATCGATACAGTCAAGGGTTTAGCGATTGAAGAAACACAACTGCCGCCCCTGTATTTTTTGATGACGCGGTTTTGGGTGCAGTTGTTAGGTCATTCCGTGGCAGTGACTAGAAGTTTGTCTGCCTTGTTGAGCTTGCTGGTGTTTCCTTGCCTCTATTGGCTGTGCCGAGAATTATTTGAGTTTCCGTTAGTTGGATGGGTAGCGATCACACTGATGGCTGTTTCACCGTTCCATGTACTGTACGCTCAGGAAGCCCGAATGTATAGTTTGTGGACGGTTACTATTTTGCTATCGAGTGCTGCTTTACTACGAGCCGTGCGTGTTAACACCAAAGGGAGTTGGGGACTCTATAGCGTAACCTTAGCATTAGGACTTTATACTCACTTGCTTTCTGTGTTAGTTGCTATCGCCCACGTAATTTATATCGCTGTTATCGAACGCTTCAAATTGAGTAAGGTAGCGAGGGCTTATCTTTTTGCATCCTTAGGGGGATTCCTTATTTTTTCACCTTGGCTTTTAGTCGTTATCATTCACTTTTATGGAACGGGAGGTGTAACAGGGTGGACGGGGAACAGCTTGTCCCTTTTAACCTTAGTGAAAATTTGGATTCTTGGCATCAGTCGAGTTTTCTTTGATGTAGATCTTGATAGTGTTATTGAGCAGTATGCAATAGGACTAGGTTTAGGCAATAATTCTGCCGTTAAAGAGGTCTTTGCCAACTCAGTTTTATTAATTTCAGTAAGTATCATTCTTCTCGTCTTAGGATTAATTGCCTATTCACTTTATTTTCTCTGCCGCCAAAGCCCTAAACGGGTGTGGCTGTTTATCCTAACCTTGGGTGGAGTTACAGCCTTGAGTAAAATTTTGCCAGATTTGATCTGGGGGGGGCAGCGGTCGGCAGTCAGTCGTTATCTTATTCCCTGCTATTTATCTCTACAGTTAGCGGTAGCTTACTTACTGGCGAGTAAAATTAGCACGATTTATGCTGGAACTCGGCAACAGAAGCTATGGAGAGTTGCCACAATTGCATTGATTTCGAGTGGGGTTTTATCTTGTGCAGTTATTTCTCAGGCAGAGGCTTGGTGGAATAGACCCGGTTCCCCCTACCATTATCCAGCCCGACTGATTAATCAAACGGCTAACCCCCTGTTAGTGAGTGATGCGGTTATAAACTGGTCAACTTCTAGCAGTCATTTGCTCGATCCAGATATTAACCTTGTCATTGGTTTTAGCTATCTGCTTGGGCAAAACGTGAGATTTCAGTTTGTATTTGAACCCCAAATTCCTCAAATTCCTGAAGAGGTCAGAGACGTGTTTTTCTTCAGTCCGTCTAAAACCCTGCGTTCTGGACTCATTCAAGAATATAAACACAAGATAGAACCAATTTATAAGCCCGGTGATATTTGGTATTTTGAAAAATTGGAGTAAATGTATAGAGGTCTAGATAATTGGCAATTGAGTCATCTTTATCCACATTATAATAATGATGATAAATTTCTGGAAAAGCAAAACGCAGAAACTGTACGGGGACGGCTTAAAAGCTTTAATTATTATCGCAATAGTGCTTGGTTTATTCTTTCGGTTCGTCAATCTAGACGGAAAAATTTACTGGTTTGATGAAGTTTTGAGTTCCCTACGAATTGCTGGCTACACGAGAGCTGAATTGTTCCAAGAAGTCGCAAGCAGTCAGCCCATGACCCTTCAAGATTTGCAGCATTATCAGAGTCCTAACTCTGAAAAAGGCTTGAGGGATACGATTAAATCGTTGGTAGTAGAAGACCCCCTGCAATCACCACTCTATTTTATACTGGGGCGATTTTGGATGCAGTTATGGGGTAATTCTGTAGCAGTGATCAGAAGTTTATCGGCTCTGTCGAGCTTACTTGCTTTTCCCTGCCTCTATTGGCTGTGTCGAGAACTCTTTGAGTCACCGCTTGTGGGATGGATAGCGATGGCTCTGATTGCGGTTTCACCCTTTCATGTGCTGTATGCCCAGGAAGCACGGATGTACAGTTTATGGACTGTAACAATTTTACTATCTAGCGCGGTACTCCTAAAGGCTATGCGGGTCAAAACCCACCTGAGTTGGGGAACCTATGCGGCAACAGTTGCACTAGGACTTTATACTCATCTTTTTTCAATTTTTGTTTTCATGGGGCATGGTGTCTATGTTTTGATAACCGAACGCTACCGTTTTAGTAAGAGGTTTAGGGTATATCTCTTGGCATCGCTGGCAGGATTTCTAGGGTTCCTACCCTGGATTTTAGTAGTCGCGTCTCACTTGAGCCTTATCCAGCAACAAACAGCCTGGCAATCTGCTAGAGTCAGTGTGTTGTCTTTGGGGCAAACTTGGGTGGTTAACCTGAGTCGTATTTTTTTTGATGTGGGTATTGGTGCTGGTGATGCCCATTTAGATACTTATGCAGTTCTTTTAATTGTCCCGATTTTAAGCTTATTAGGGTTAAGCGCCTATGCCGTTCATTTCCTTTATCGTTATAGTCCAAAGCACGTTCGATTATTTGTCTTGACCTCAATTGGGGCGACAGCACTAGCCTTAATTCTCCCTGACTTAATTATAGGAGGTCGTCGATCAACCTTTGCTCGATATCTCATTCCTTCCTATTTGGGTATTCAATTAGCGGTTGCCTACCTTTTCTCTACTAAAGTCACTATTATTCCTCTTAAGACAACCTTCCAGAAGTTGTGGCAAAGCTTTTTTGTCTTAGTGTTATCAGCAGGAATTTTATCATGTGTCATTAGCGCTCGTTCTGAAACCTGGTGGAACAAGTCTATTAATGAGTCGGTTCCCCAGGTTGCTCGTCTTATTAACCAATCTAAAAAACCGCTGTTGATTAGTGACAATAGTGAGGTTAGTGCCATTTTACCTCTGATTTATGTATTAGATAATAAGGTAAAGATAATGTTTATAGCAACTCCCAAAATCCCTAATATTAATTCAAAATTTAATTCCATTTTCTTAATCTATGCTTCTGAAGAACTACGAGATAAGCTTGAAGAAAATCGTGACTACAAAATCGATACGATTTATAAACCTGGTGAGCTTTTGCTCCTAGAAAAAAGCCGTGAATAACTTAATAAAATTAGGGTAATTAGTAAACGTAGTAATTTTATGCAAACAACAGTAAACCAAACTCGCAACTTTTCCTGGACTGGGTTACGGTTCTTCGTGCTCATCCTGTTAATTCTGGGTATAGTTCTGCGATTCGGCAATATCGATAATAGAGCCTACTCAGGGGACGAAACCTCTACGTCCCTACAGATTGCGGGTTACACTAAAACAGAATTAAGAGAGTTGGTTTTCAATGGTCGTGTTTTGAGCGTTGAAGAGCTACTGAAGTATCAGGATACCAATCCCAATAAAAGCTTGCTTGATACAGTGACGGCGATGGCGGCGGAAAACCCTCATCATCCGCCCCTCTATTATGTAATAGCCCGATTGTGGGTGCAGTGGCTGGGTCCTTCTCCAGCAGTGACTAGAGGGGTGGCTGCTTTTATTAGTTTGCTTATTTTTCCGAGTATTTATTGGCTGTGCTGGGAATTATTTGAATCATCCCTGGTAGGATGGATAGCGATCGCCCTAGTAACCGTTTCACCATTTCATGTGTGGACTGCCCAAACCGCTAGGGAATATAGCTTATGGGCAGTTATCATTTTAGTATCGGGTGCCGTACTACTGCGAACCTTACGGCTCAATACAAAGCGCAGTTGGCTGACCTATGCAGGAAACCTTACGGTGGGGGTTTATTCTCATTTATTTTTCTGGTTAGTCGCCATCGGATATGGAATCTATATATTTATTCTGGAAGGATGCAAACGCACTAAGACATTTAATGCGTATCTACGAGCATCATTGATAGGGTTTTTGGTGTTTGTACCCTGGATTGTATTAGTTAATACAGACTGGACGAAAGTTTATACTACGACAACCTGGACAAAGGAAAAACTCCCCCTAGTCTTGGGAGACGATAGCTTGCTCAAACGGTGGGCGGGGAACCTTTGCAGCATTTTTGCTTTTTTTGACTTTGACTATCAGAAGCCATTTCTTTTGTGGTTAACTGCTTGTCTGCTGGCAGGGATGGTGGGATATGCGATTTACTTTCTGTATCGTCACACCCCTCAACGGGTTTGGGTATTCATCTTTACCTTAATGGGAGTGACAGCTCTCACTCTCGTTCTACCGGATTTAGTTTTGGGAGGAGTACGTTCAGCGTCGAGTCGGTATCTAACCCCTTGTTACTTGGGGATTCAGCTAGCGGTTGCCTACCTGTTGGCGATGAAGATGATGCCTCTATCTGTTAAAGTCTGGCAACAGAAGCTATGGCAATTGCTTTTTATTGTGTTAATTTCGAGTGGAACCCTCTCGTGTGTCATTACTCCACCCCATCATCGATGGAATGGAACCAGTGTCGCATCTGAAGGTGTGGAAGTTAGTCAGGTGTCTCGCATCGTTAATCAAGCAAAATCTCCACTATTCATTTTGGATATTCGCCCGACTGAAATTCTACCCTTTAGCTATCAACTCGATCCCAAGGTGCGGCTTCAGTTAGTTGAGCGACCCAATGTTCCCAATGTTGCGGAGGGATTCAGTGATATATTTTTGTACAGTCCATCTCGAGAATTACGAAAAGGACTGGAACAAGAGCAGAACTACAAGTTAAAGGTTGTTGATGAATCTCTCCAGGTCTGGCAGTTAGAAAAATAGCAAACAGTCAAATCAGGTGACACAATGATCAAGGTCTTCATGCTCTGCTCGGGTTTGGGTCACACTCAACGAGGCTATGAATCTTTTTTTCGGGAGTGCTTTGATATTTTGTCGAATGATTCTTCTCTGGACATAACTTTGTTCAAGGGGTGTGGCAATCGTGAAGAAAAAGAAATTCCCCTATGGAATATACCTTACTACAGTTGGCTCGCTGTTCAACTGGGAAAATTAACCAAACGAGGCTCCTACGGTCCCTTTGTCGTGGAACAATTTTCATTTTTTTTAAATCTTTTGCCACACTTACAATACAATCAGCCTAATGTCATTTATTTCAGTGAAGACTATTTGGGGAATTGGCTCAATCGGTGGCGGCGTTTAACCCAGCAAAATTATAAACTATTGCTTCGCAATGGCGGTGCTACATCACCTCCCTATCACCATTTAGATAGCGTCCAACATATAAATCCCACTCAAGTTCAACGAGCGTTGCGGTATGGAGAACCTGTTGACAAACAAAAATTGCTTCCGTCTGGATTTCACATTCCCTTTGACTTACAAATACTAACCACTTCTGAGCGAGAATCTTTACGACGAAAGCTCAGACTTCCCGACAAACAGCCTTTAGTTCTTTCTGTAGCCGCTATTAACAAGTATCACAAGCGGATGGATTACATTATTCAAGAAGTTGCTAGACTTCCAACGCCACGACCTTATCTTTTACTACTTGGTCAGCAAGATTTAGAGTCGGCTGAAATCTTAAAATTAGGTAATCAAGTGTTAGGAACGGATAATTTTCAAATTAGAACAGTTCCTCGTAATCAAGTGGATGATTATTACAAAATTGCTGATATTTTCGCATTAGCTTCCCTAAGAGAAGGATTGCCACGAGTACTTGTTGAAGCAATGTCTTATGGCTTACCCTGCTTGGTTCATGATTATGAAATTACCCGCTACATTTTAGGAGAGCAAGGCTATTTTGCTGATTTACAATTGCCTGGTAATTTAGCAAGTTTAATCTCCCAAGTAGTAGTAAAAGGGTTTCCTTGGTCTAAGCGTTATCATCAGCATCGTAGTGCCTACGAACGCTTTAGCTGGAAACAACTGCATCTTAAGTACGTCGAAATGATTAAAAGTTGTGCTATGGCTTCCTAAACTTATTAAAATATCCTGTTACTAAGTAGTTATCCCCAGATTGTATTTTTTATGAGCGGTTATTTTTATGAGATACATAGCTTATTTTGGTTTAATCTTTATCACAATATTAATTAATAGTATTGCCCAAAAACTCTTTAAAGAAAAATGGAATTTGTGGGCGGGCTATGGTATCCCAATCTTCTTAATGATGTTATTTTTACTGACACCTCCAGGAGGCGGGTTAGGGGACTTTAACAAAGCTTACTATCCGGCTGGACGTTTAATTTTTGAAAACCCCTATAAGCTATATGATGAAACCTGTAGAACTTTTGTTAATCTGCCCATTATCGCTCTTTTATTTGTCCCTTTCTCTTTTACCTATAACCCTGATCAAGCTAGAATGGCATTTACAATAGTGGGAAGTTTATTTATTTTTATAGCTTACAGTATTTTGGCAAATTTTGTTAAAATTAGGGACTATAGGCAGCTAGCTGTAGTAGGAATTTTTGCTATCAATGGACCATTGTACTACAGTCTTAGACAGGGTAATACAACCCATTTTTTATTACTAATACTAACATTAGTGATCGTGTGTCTTCAGGAAAAGCGTGAAATTTGGACAGGAATTTTATTAGGTATAGCTGCTTTAATGAAACCTTTTTTGCTACTTCCCTGTATTTATTTTGCAGTTAGACAGCGATGGCGATTAACCGCAGCAGTCAGCGCAACGCTGTTAAGTGTTGTAGCAGCTTCAGTACTTTTATTGGGTTCAAACCTAAACTTGCTCTGGCTGAATCGGTGTATTTATGCATTTTCAGGTAAAGTAATCGGTGCTTTTAACGTTCAGTCAGTCGATGGCTTTCTATATCGCCTGTTAACTGATGGCGATTTAACTAACTTTATCCCTACAGATATGAGTTGGAACTTTAAACTATTTCGATACGGTTTGCTCTTAATACTAGTCGGTATGCCGACTTGGATATTGTGGCGGACAAAACCCCCTAAAACTGTAAACGACCAAAATTTAGAATTTTCTATTGTTCTTTGCTTATCATTGCTTATTAGTCCTATTTCTTGGACTCACTATTATCTCCTTCTATTACTCCCTTTCTCTCTGTACCTCGGCGATAAATTAGCTATTCCTAAAGGGTGGATTTGGTCTAGCTCAATGATAGTAAGTTTAGTACTCGTCTCACCTCCAGTGATATCATTCAATTCAGATAATTTTCTAATCAGATTTTTTGTTTCTCATTACTTCATCGGCGGAGTAGTATTGCTAGGAACACTTCTAGCAGCTCGATGGCAAACCTCCCCACAAATTCATCATTTTAATAAATAAAATATTGATTATTTAATTATGTACAAAAAAAACAATCGAATTGATGTTAAAAACTGGTTATTAATAGGTATTGTATTCCTAAGTTTAGTGATTCGTATTTTATATATTATAGCCAATAATTCCATTGAAACAGATGGTGCTGGGTACGCATTAATTGACACAGATGGTGCAGGATATGCGTTGATGGCTGAGAGTCTTGCCCAAGGGAAGGGCTTGCTTCCATGGGGAGAAACTGCTTACTTTATCTGGTCTCCTTTATATCCAATTTTAATTGCTCCTTTATACTCTATTCTAAATGACTCTGAGTTAGCTGGTCGATTTATTTCCTTTATAGCTAGTATCGCCACAGTTTTTATAACTTGGTATCTTGGAAAGCGAGCGTTCGGACAGAAAACTGGAATGTTGGCAGCAACATTAGTAGCCCTTTCTGTTCCTCTCATCAAAATGAGCTGGCGGGTGATTACAGAGCCCACCTATAGTTTTTTAATGATGGGTTGCGCCTTACTCACAATTCTCCTGTTCAAACGATTTACTTGGCTAGGTTCTGTAAAACTCGGTTTAGCTTTGGGTTTATTTTATCTATCTCGTCCGGAAGGATTGATACCTGCTGTCTGTATTATTAGTGTTTTCTTTGGCGGCAGTTTAGTTTACCGAAACTATAGAATATCGCTCCTGAAATACGGAACAGTTACCCTAATAGCATTATTATTCATCTTGTTGACCTACCTCACCTATGTTCATGCAAAAACAGGAGAATGGATGCTCACGGGCAAGACAAAAAATAATTGGTATATCAGTCATGTTGTGAATCAAGGACTCAAGTACGAAAAAGTCCAGTATGGTCTTAATGAGACAGCCACCGTCCTGGGTACTAGTAGATTGGAGTCTCCCCAAATCGTTGCTGCAATCGCTGAAAATCCTACTTATTACATCTATCGATACGTGAAATCTGCTTACCGGATGGGGGTGCTGTTTTGCAGATCTATGGGACTATTAGTACCCTTTATTCTAATTGGATTAATTGGATTGTTAAGAAATCCTCAAACTCGGCTTGATGCTTTTTTAAGCCTGTTGTTTCTTTCGCCACTTGTTTTATACCCAATTTTTTATATTCAAAACCGAAATATAGAAACTCTTATTCCCCTGGTTTGTTTGTATGCTGCTCGAGGATTTTTGGATGTCTTATCAAGATTGAATAAGTTCTCTATTTACAATCGCTTTGGTAATATCGTACTGCTTATACTATTTTTATCAGTCCTCAATCCTTTTGTAAAAGAACTACAGATGGCAATGAGAATCAAGTCTACTCAGCAGATTCACGAACACAAAGAAGCTGGACTTTGGTTGAAGGAACGAGTTCCTCAAGATTTCAGCATTATGTCAAGAAAACCTTGGGTAGCTTACTACAGCAGACGGAAACTAGAAGTCATGCCTTTTGCCAAGTTTAATTATCTGATTGAATACGCTGAATATCGCGGTGTTGACTTAATCGTTATTGACGAACGTTATATACCTTCAACCAGACCTCAGTTAAAATTTCTCCTCAAACCCTCTCAGGCTCCTTGTTATTTAAAACCTATCTACTCATCAACCAATGCTAAAGATAAAAAAATCATCATCTATCGACTTGATCGAGAAAATTTTTGCCAGACCAGTGAACAATTAGCAGAATAAATTCTTATTTTATTAACAACATTTTATGGTCATGACTAATCTGACAAAACTTTGGCAAACTATCGATCCTTTAACAAGGAATTTAATTTTGTTTCTGCTGGCTGATGCTTTGTTAATTACCTTAGCATTAAATCATTTTTTTTTGACTCCATGGGATGAAAGATTAGCTCTCTATCACACGGTTGAAAGAGTTTTTAAATTTAAACAAATTGGGGACTCTTGGGGACCCATGCTTAAAGCATTTGATTATCTAGATACTGAGCCTCAACATCCTTTATATTCAGAATTATTCTTTGAACAAAAAACAAAATTTCAGTATCCACCAACGTCTTTACTGATTTTCTATATTTTTCCTAAAAATCTAACAAAAATGCTTGGTTTAACTTCGTATCGTAGTGTATTGAATTATGTTTCTTGGGCATTTTTATGGGCAACAATAATTTACTCAATCAAACTATTTAAGCTAAGTTTGGCAGCCTTTAATTCTGGCAATAAAAATAAAAAAATTAACTTTCTTGTCAGAAACATTGTTTTAGTTGGCTATGGTTTAACTTTTTATCCGATGATAAGAGCTTATAGTTTAGGGCAAATACAAGTATGGATTAATGCTATGTTTGCCATACTGTTATGGTGTTGGGTGCGAGATAAAAAAAATTTAGCAGGTATCCTGGCAGGAATGATCTGCCTGCTCAAACCTCAGTACATTATTGTTTTTGCGTGGGGGCTATTTCGCAAGCAGTGGCGTTTTATCGTATTCTTTGCAGCAATATTACTCAACGGTTTGCTGATTTCAGTTTTATTATTTGGTCTAACTAATCATCTTGATTACTTAACGGTTTTGTCATTCATATCGAGACATGGTGAAGCTTTTTATACCAATCAATCTCCCAATGGGTTATTAAACCGACTGTTTTTTAATGGTAATAACTTGGAATGGCAAGGAGATTCTTTTCCACCCTTTAATTTCTGGGTTTATGCCGGAACAGTGATCAGTTCAGTCATATTAATTTCCATAGCATTATTTCAACCAAAGCTCAGTGGTAAACCAGGAAGTATTATTGATTTGTCTATTATTATACTCAGTTCTACTATAGCGTCTCCTCTTGCCTGGGAGCATAATTATGGAATTCTTTTACCTATCTATGCTTTACTATTCCCATGCTTGTTAAAGTCAAAAAAAATTGAAAAAATAAGTATTATTTATTTAGCAATAAGCTATACAATGTCTAGTCAGTATTTTGATTTTACAAAAACATTAGCTAATACCCCATTTAATATAGTCCAGTCTTATTTATTAATTGCAGGATTAATAGTACTTTTTCATTTATATAAGTTAGATAGTAATCCCAAAAACAGTTAATTAAGTTAATTTTTAAAAACATTTTGTTTAATGATTTTGCAAAAAACATGAAATCACTAACTCAGTATCGTCACAAAAAAACCTTAGCTATTGCGGCAATTTTTCTTGTCGTACTAGGGTTAATTTATGCTCTATTCTCTCATCAAGTTATCCTTATACTTTATCAAAATTGGCTCAGTAAAATCCGTTTTAAATCTATTAATACCAAATCTGTAGATTTTTATAAGAGATTAGCCGATAGGGGGTACTTCGCTTTTAACCTATTGTTTCTCAGTTTTATTTTAGGACTCCCTTTGAGTGTTCGCTTCCTCCAGGATTGCAAGAAAAAATTATTGAGTCCTAGAGAAGAGTTGAAAAAATTGAATACAGTCTTTTTAAAAAATAAACAAATAACCTTAACCGTACTATGCTTATTTGTAGGATTTTACTGTTTATATGTAACTCTGGGATTTTTACTTATCCCTAGTTATGAAAAATTTGATTTCTTTGGTTCAGACTTTGTTGAATGGTATAAGTATGACATTGTTCAAGCTCATAAAGGCTCACACCCTCTCCTACTATTAGCTGTAGTTCCCTTGCGTTCTTTACTAAAGCTCTTTCCTTTTTCGCAAGAAGCCTCAGCCGTAGTCCTCAATTCATTTTTTGGTGCTAGTGCTGTACTATTATCAGGTGTATTTTTTGCTAACTTCACCCGGAGAATATTGGATATAATACTATTAACAATTACGTTTGGTTTAACCATGAGCCAGATTGTTTTTAGCACCATTCCAGAATCCTATGCTTTGGGAGGCTGTAGCATAATTGCCACATACATCTTATTTTTGCTTTGCTTAAGTCGTCGAAAGCTTTATTTAAAATACTGGATTTTTACGGGTCTTTTTTCTTTCGGAATAACCATTACTAATTTTGCTCAAACTTTAATCTGTTTTGTGGCAGTACTCTTTGTTCTAAAGCAACAACAAAAAATTATTAAGAGTTTAGAATATATTAGCTCCGTTATTTTGCTTGCTTCTGGTCTTAGTCTCATTCAAAAATTAATATTTATCCGAGGGGCTAAAATTTTCTTTCTATCCCTATTTATGAGTGAATCAAGTTATATAGAATGGTATAATCCGTTTACTATTATCACAGAAGTTTTTAAGCACTTCTTTTTAGTAAATTTTATTGCTCCATCCCCATTTACAGGGAACATTAGTCCAGAAAACAACCGTTTAATGCTAAATTTTTTTCTACAACCCTTAATCTATAGTTTAATTGGTAAATTAGCTATTATTGTTTTCTTGAGTTTATTAATTGTTGGATTAATTAAGAATATTTTTGATCGAAACAAGCGAGTTATTACGATCACTGTCTCTTTATCTATAGTCTTCAATATTGCCCTACATTCAGTTTTTGGTGTAAGCACCCTATTTCTTTATACCTGTTATGTAACTTTCCCTGTCTTACTTTTGATTTTCAATGAATCAATTTTTAAGGTAAATTACTTTAAACTTATTTGGAGTATATTTATTATTTTAATGGGCTTGAATAATTTACTAGTAATAGGTAAAATAATTTCTACATAAAATTTGTCAATTAATTCTAAAACAAAGGACTTATGTGAACACGGACAAATCACAAATAATCTTGAAACTAGAATAGAACAAGAGTAAAAATTATGATGCAATGGAAAATTTTAGCAGGTTTACGTTTTTTCTTAGCTTGGATTGTGGTCTGTGATCACGTCAAAATTAATTTTCCTGATTCAGGATATCAAGGCTTTTTTTCTTTTTTTAGTAAATTTAATTCTCTGGCAGCAGTTCTAGGATTTCTTTTGATTTCTGGCTATTCTATCGCTAGTTCTATTGGCAGAAATTCAAAAGGTTTTTACCAACGGCGAATTTTGAGAATTTACCCTTTATATTTTTGTGCTGTTCTTTTTTCCTTAATACCCTTTTGGATGCATGGCAAAATTATTGAATTGCCTCGCGGCGAATCTGTTCAGCCTAGCTGGTTTACAGTTTTTGGCAATTTATTATTTTTAAAAAGTTTTGTTGGAAGTGTAGATGACATTAAAACTAATGTAGCCTTATGGACATTAAGTATTGAGGTAATGTGTTATTTGTTAGCGCCGCTATTTTTTAAAGCTAGCTATAAAATTTTAATTTTATTAATTTTATTATCTGCTTCATTCTATTTATTATCTCCCTATCTTTATCTAATAGTATCCCCCGATAATAAATTTCCCTTTCCTTCAGAACTTTCCTATGGCTTATCATTTGTGTTACTGCTGTGGGTATGGCTCTCCGGCTTCTTTTATTTTGTTCATAAAGACAATAAATTTTCAAAAATTGGATTAATTGGTTTAGGAGTCATAACTTTATTAATTAACTCTAACTACATTGGTAAGTCGGGATTGATAACCTATTGTGTCAGTTGCTTGGTATTAATTTATTTACCCTATCTAAAATTTCCCAATTTCTTACTAAAAATTTTTAATTATCTTGGAAATATTTCTTATCCGCTTTACTTGTTTCATTTGCCAACTTTTTTCGTTGCCTATTTGTTACTAGGTATTAACAATTCTATTCTCCTAGTTTTGTTAGCATTATTAAATTCAATTTTATTTTATCATGTTATTGATATCCCCATACGCATCCGAAAAAAGCCTGCCCCCTTAAGTTAGTTTTACTTAAAGGGAGTGAAAAGTTTCTGCACTTATTTATATAAAAGAACGTTGATAATTAATTATGAAAATTGCATTTGTTCTTCAGCCTATATTCCGAGTACCAGTCAATAAATCTATTTCAATACCTCTCTTAAATCATGAACTTGCCAAACGTCTAGCTCTTTCCCATGAAGTGATTGTCTACGCAGGCGGAAACCGCATCCATAAAAAAATAATCTGTGATGACGGTATCCTTTATTATGGTATGCCCACTGGTGCTGATGAAGTCTTCCTCAAAGTTTTTAAAGGATGGCGACTAATTTCTAGATTCCGTAATGATCAACAACCTCTTTTTGGTTATAGCTTTTATTATGGGGGGTATATATTACAAGTAGCGCTAGATCTGAGAAAGCAGAAATGTGATGTAGTCCATATTCATCACCTTTCTCAAAGCATTCCTGTGATTCGGGCAATAAATCCTGAAATAAAAATTGTGTTGCACATGAATATGGATTGGTTGACCCAACTCGACCACTTAATGATTGAGACACGCCTCAGTCAGAGTGACTTAATTTTAGGGTGTAGCAACTATATTACCGAAAGAATCCGCCAGCGTTTTCCCCAGGTTGCCGACCGTTGTCATACTGTTTTTAATGGTGTAGATGTTGATCATTTTATTGAAAAAGACTATTCCAGTACTATAACAAATAATGCTGTCAAACGAATTCTTTTTGTTGGCAGAGTTTCACCGGAAAAAGGGGTACATACCTTATTAGACGCATTTAAAAAAGTCGTCGAGGATTATCCTGACGTACAACTGGATATAATTGGCAAACAACTTGTTTTACCTCTTAACGAACTTATTGCTCTGAGTGACGATACTAAAGTTAAAGAATTAGCTTCTTTTTATTCTGGAAGTTATCTTAGTTCCTTGAAAAATAGACTTCCTCTCCATGTGGCAAGTCAAGTATCCTTTGTTGGTGGAATTCCCAATTTACAGTTGCTCAATTTCTACCATAAAGCTGACATCCTCATATTTCCGTCCATTTGGAACGAACCCTTTGGAATTAGCAATGTTGAGGCTATGGCTTCAGGAGTTCCTGTTGTTGCTACGCGAGTTGGCGGCGTCCTGGAAATTGTTGAGGATGGCAAGACTGGTTTGCTGGTAGAGCGGGATGACTCTACTGCCTTGTCTAATGCTATCCTTTATCTTTTGTCAAACGACAACGAACGAAAATCAATGGGACAGGCTGGACGACAACGAGCAGTTGAACTTTTTTCCTGGGATAAACTTGCCGAAAAGCTAATGTACCACTATCGTAACCTCTTTGAAAACTCCTAATCAATGTAAATTGTTATGAAAAAAATACATTTAAAAAAGTACAAATTCTTTAAACGTATCCGTCAAATTTTGTACTTGGTCGGACTCGCTTTTTGCTCCTTCTTGCTTGTCCTAATGACGGTAATTCCTATACGATTAGCAATTGCTAAAAACCAAGCACCTGAACCCCAAGTCATTCTAGTGTTAGGTGGTGGGAATGGACGAGAAAAGTTTGCGGCTAAGTTTGCTAAACAGCACCCGACCTTGGAAATTTGGGTTTCTTCTGGTCGTTGGCCCCATGGTCCTGAAGTTTTTGAAGCTGCAGGTATCCCCATTCATCCGTCCCTAGATGGGTGGCCCAACGGTCCTGATCCCGAACTGCATGAAGTTTTTGACAACAGAGATGTTCCTGGAGAACAACAAGTACGTTTTGGTTGGTTTGCGGCAGATACGGTGGGTGACTTTGCCCATCATGTCAAACCTTTGCAAGAGCGTAAATTTAAGCATATTTATATCATTACATCAGCCGATCATATGCCTAGAGCTAAGACAATTGCCACCTTAATTTTGGGTAGCAACGGTATTACTTTCACCCCTGTTTCAGTTCCATCAGAACAGCCAAAAGAATCCCAATTCTGGCTTCGTATTATCCGAGATGCGATCCGTTCCATTATCTGGATTATTACAGGCAATCCAACAAATACCCGATAATATCCTCTGCACCAAGCCTCAATATTAATAGTACTGCCATGAAAAATCAGTTATTTATCCAATTAAAAGAATTGATTTCAGAGAAAAAGAGAATAAAAATACTTTTTTGGGTATTAGCTATTCTGTTGGGTGTTTTGCAAGCTTGGGCAAATCGTTACAGCATATCCACAGCCGATGGTATTTCTTACTTAGATATTGGTGATGCCTATATGCGTGGGGACTGGCAGACCGCTATCAACGGCTACTGGAGTCCCCTGTATTCTTGGATATTAGGTATAACTTTCTTCATCCTCAAGCCTTCAGCTTACTGGGAATTCCCCCTAGTTAATCTCGTTAATTTTACTATTTATCTAGGGGCTTTAGTTAGCTTTGAGTTTTGGCTCGGCAAACTCCTTGAATATCAAAATAAAATAACTCTAGACTCACAATTCAAGTCTGTTCAGATTCCCATTTGGGTATGGTTGGTTTTAGGTTATACTCTCTTTCTTTGGTCTTCTCTACACTGGATCACTGTTCGTAGCAATACTCCAGACATGATTGTTGCTGCTCTGGTTTATTTAGCATCTGGAATCATCCTTCACATCTCTACAAAAACCGCAAGCTGGCTGAACGTTATTGCCTTGGGAGCCGTCCTTGGGTTGGCTTATCTCGCCAAGGCAGTTATGTTCCCTCTATCTTTTATCTTTTTGGCAGTTGCCATGCTTGCCATGGGTAATTTACGACAAGTATTGCCACGTATAATGGTCGCACTACTGGTTTTTACCCTGGTCACCACTCCTTTCATTACAGCACTTTCTCTATCCAAAGGTCATCTGACGTTTGGTGAGACAGGCAAGCTCAATTACGCTTGGTCAGTCAATCCTGGCTCACATATTATTCCTGATGTACATTGGCAGGGAGAACCTCCTGGCTATGGCACCCCCAAGCACCCGACTCGTCAAATTCTGGGTGAGCCGAAAGTGTTTGAATTTGCCACCCCTGTGGGGGGTACTTATCCTCCTTGGACTGACCCATCTTACTGGTATGAAGGAATTGCTCCCCCGCTTGCTGTAGACAAACAGCTCAAGGTAATAGCCAAAAATCTGATGGCTTACAACTATCTATTTTTGGGAAGTTTAGTTTTTGGCTATCTTATCCTAGTCGGTGTAGGGGGTAAATTTCGGTCGTCATTGCAAGGGTTGGCAAAAACTTGGCACTTACTGGTTCCCGCTTTGGCAGGCTTGGGTGTTTACTTGCTAGCCAAAACACCACCGTCTACTCGACTGATTGCCCCTTTTATTGTGCTGTTGTTTGCCGGAACCTTCTTATCAATATGTCTTTCTAATTCTCAAAAATTAAAACGGTTAATCGCGCTCGCTGTTGTTGTGATATTTCTAATAGTCAGTTATAGATTATCTTATGATGCTGTCAAAGACGTTGCCATTCTCTGGAGAAAACTGGAACATACCCATTGGCAAATAGCCAACAGCTTAAAGCAGTTAGGTATTCAACCGGGAAACCAGGTAGCAATAGCAGTTATAGACGAAACGGGTACGGATGTTCATACCTTCTGGGCTAGATTAGCCCGAGTCAATATCATTGCTGAAATCCATGCCGATGATAGCGTCTTGACAGAAAATTCTCCCCTCAGATTCAAAGTTTTCAAAATGATAGAGGCAACTGGATCTAGAGCAATTGTAGTAGGAGTGCGCCAGTCTAAGCTACGCAATTCACTTTCTGAAACGGGTTGGCAACGACTTGGCAAAAGTGACTTCTATGTCTACTTTTTGGAACAGTCAGTAACTAACCTCAATCTACTCAATTTAAATAGACTGTAGAGTCAGTACCTTATAGTGACGGCTTTGAAACACAACGGGAAACAAAGAGGGTTGGTTTAAGGGAACAACCCAGTAGTGGAGAGGAAACTCTTGCTTTAACTTTTTTATATCGTCATCTCGTAGATTTCGGTACGCAAGATTCAGATTCTCTAGGAATTCAGTTTCATTTAGAGGTTTTTGTAGTTGGCTAAGGTCAAATCCTAGAGCTTGCAGACGATTCATCCATGCTTCGACATAAGTACGATCCCATAAGATTGCCGAACCATCTTTCCAGGTTACAAAAACGGAGCGTTTTGCTAAAGTCCGGAAATGCTCCCATCCCCGATGCTGGGAACTCTCGGAGTTAGGATCTACTAAAAATACTGCATCTACAGGGGTATTCTTACTAGCCCAGTTAGCAATCTGCTCAATTTCTGAATTAGGGCGTTCGATCATTGCTGACAAAAAACGTTTATCAATTTTGAAGCGACGAGAAAAATCACCCATTCCAACTAACAAAACCCAAAATGTTAGTAATAAAGCAAGATATTGAAAATTCTTCTTACTAAAAACATAGCTGCGAAGCAGCCGCCAAAAAATAATAGCAGCAATAGCGATCCCTGGAACAGCTAGATTAATATAGAACCGAATTGAATTGAGAGGGGGTATGATATTAGTCAAGAGACTAACCAAGATGCTGAAAATCACTGCCACGCCTAAGAAAGTTGTCCTGGTTCCGTTACGTTCAAATCTGGCAGCACTAACTGAGATGAGTGATATAGCTGCAATGCAATACCACAAATCGGTTGCCCTAGCTGGGTGCATAACCAGCATAGAAGGTGACTTGGTAATATAAGCTGCTGCAAAAGCATAAAGTAGCCAGAGCAAACTCATACCAGTCCAAACTAGGCTATGCTTGAATAATCGATTAAACAAATCCCTGCTGTAGTAAAGATAGCCCAACAGCACACCGACTAAGATGCCAAATTTTGTAAAGTCGATTAAGCTCCAAGTGAGGGGGTATAAGTGATGGGCAAAACGAACTTTGCTAGCTAGCCGCCATAGGTTAGAATTGACAGCATTTTTGCTAAAAGCCGAAAAAGTTACAAGTATAGCTGGAGATGCTAAGAAAAAAAACAGAACCAAGGCACCTCCCCATCGTTTCCAACCTCTCCAGTAGGTAGAATCGATACAAAATAAAGCTGAAAAGTAGGTTAAACTATAGACTCCATACATACTATTCAAATTGAATCCAAGGGAGAGCCATATCGCCCAGGCAATTGAATGCCTGGAATAAAATGATGCGGCTGCTAGCAAAAAGAAGGGGATGAATAAACCCGTCTGTTCAAAATAGCTCTCAACAAGAGTCCCTGATCCCAAAATTGAATCTGGCGCTAGTGCAAATAAAGCCATTGCACCAATAACGGCTAACTTAGACTTGGGTGCAAAGGTTTGGGCAAGGTATCCAGCAGCGTAAAGAAGTAGTAACCTTTCTATCAAAAATAAAATTAAAAGTAATGGCTCTAGAGGAATGAAATTAGCCAGTAATGCGACAAGCATCCAGAGCATGGATGAATAATAACGTAATGTGGCAGCAAATGGATCGTTTGAATAGAGAGATGGATTGTTTAACCAATGAACAAGAGGCAATTGAATTGCCTGATTTTCGTGATAAATTTTATAACTACTCAACAGTATTGATGAACCTAGTAAGATTAATACATAAAAATGTATATAATAATCTAAACTCAAGAAAGGTAAAGTTTTTGAGGTTAAACTCACTAATCGCTTCCAACCGATAATAAAGCTTTGCATTAAAGTTTTACCCTAAATTCACAGAGTCTATTCTTTAATAAATCTTCGTAATTTTATAAATAAAACTATCTAATAATTAGAGGAGGGGTATTAGGTTTGCGAGACAAGTATTGAGCCAATAACAACACTCCAAATAATACTAAACCTCCTAAGAAGTAATGAGATATAAATAACTTAGAAATTAAAAAATTAATCATGGGATTACTGTGAGAAAAACGCAGAACGGGTGGAGAGATTAATAGTATACTTAGCACGATTGAAATTAACCAATTATATCCATTAGGAACAGATAATCCATTACCAATATAGAGCGATAAAGGGAGCAGTAATAATAGATAGTAATGACTCCATGATATCGGGCTAATTAGTATAGATAGGCAAAGAACTATAGAAAATTCTAAATTTTGGGTTTGCAAAGTAGTGGGGGACTTGGATTGCAAGAAAATAGCCAGAGTGCATCCTATTAGCAAAGCAGTTATAGCATATTTTAAAACCTTGAAGATTAAACCTAATCTTAAAGGTTCCCAATTAAACAAATTGTCGTCAGTTAGCAAACGAGCCAAGAAACCATCGATAGATTGGTTGTTATAAGCGGCTAATGGCTTTCCCATATAATTTAAAATACACTCTTGAAACCAGTTAATATGTAAATCAATTCCAAATCCTACTAATGATAAACCAAACACGGTTATCAAAGTTATGCTAATTCCTAAGATCACTTTTCTTTGCATTCTTAGAAAAAAGTACGCACACAGAAGCAGTATCGGCAATTTGATAAGTGCTGCCAACGCTACTAATACACCACTCCAAATTTCGCGTTCTCGTTTCAGGCATACTAGTGCTGCCGCTAATAGAGGAAGTACAATATGGGTAGAATTGCCTTCTCTGAGGCTGTAGTAAAGAGGACCATTTATAACAAACAATCCCAATACCCCTATTTGATTCCCTTTAGATGTTGATATAAGTTGAAACAAACAGTAAAGAGTCAGGAGTAGTGCCAAACCACTAACTACTACCAATAAAAAATGAGCAGCAGGACGATCCAATAAAGAAAAGGGTGTAAAAAGTAGCGCTATAATTGGAATATTGACAAAACCGTAAACGGTTTCCCCTAAACCATTTTCTCCAAAAATAGCCGATGGATTTTGCAAAATGAGCTTCCCGGCTGGATAATAAGCTTTATGAAAATCACTAAATAACTCAACAGGCTGAGATACCCTCCACATAAAAAGAATCATAAATAAGGCAGGGATTCCAAAACCTAACCTTAAATTCCAGTGAGACTTAAAGATTTTGCGGGCAATTAAATTGAATCCGATAGTCAAAAGTACAATAAGTATAAAAATCAGGTAAATTCTAAGAGGTTTCACTGTTAATATTCCAATGTATTGCTATTTATAATCTTAGTTCTATTAACTCACTAGATCAGTAAGTTATCACCTCAATTGAATCAATAAATTTCTTCAGTTATTAAACCTCCCATTCAGATTCAAATGCCAAAAGCTCTCCATCCAGAGGATAAGGCATTTGTACCCATTTACCCGCTAGTTTTTCCCACCATCGAGGCGGGTGGGGAAGACTAGCCACTTGAATACTCAAACACCCAGAAAAATAAGCTCCCAGTATATCTGTATGGCGACTATCACCAATCACGACGACTTGCTTCGGTTTAAGCTGCATATGAGCTAAAGCTCTACGAAATCCCACCGGAAAAGGCTTCCGCGCTGGATTAATAGTTTGAATATCTAGACGATGCGACCAATACTTAACCCGATATCTTCGCTTGCCATTGGATAAAATAAAAAATTTGAACCCCAGTAGCTTTGCCTGTTGAATCCAAGCTTCCGCACCGGGGGATAGATACCGATCATCTTCCGAAATAACTGTATTATCTAAATCAAGAATTATACCCTTAATTCCAGAACTATTGAGTGACTCAATCTCGATAGAGGCTAAAATTAAGACTTGTCTTTGCCAATTAGGGGGACAAGATTGAGCTGATTTAATTTTCCATTGCTTGTTCAGAGAGCTAAGAGGTAATACTAATAGTTTGAGCAGCGGTAGCCTTCGATTAAACATGGAATATCTTGATTACATAAATTGGATTAACTCACTTATACGAATCAAAACCTCTATTTAATTATCCCCTGATTTGCCAGTAAGAGAATTGTAAAAGTTGTGGCAACCCAGGCTAAAACGGTTAAGAGTATTGGTAAATCTGTTAGTAAAATTTCCTCAGGTCGCTCACTTCGACCTCCTTGTTCAAGTCCTACATCTGTCCTACGGGCAATTTCTTGCGGATCACTCAGGAGCTGATAGCGAAAAATGCCATACAAGACGAAGGGTAATGTTAGCAGCATCCAAGGCGTTTGTGCGCCTCCTACTTGAGGACCAGAACTCCATAAAGCATAGGTGATTACAGCCGCTGTAGTAATCACACTCTCCATACGGGTGAGTAAGGGTAAAGAGTAGCGTTTAAGTACCGAACGAGTCTTGCCTCCCCGAATAGCAAGCAGTCGTAGTTCTGCTTTACGCTTTTCCACCCCTAAAAACAGTGCTAGCATGGCTGTACACAGCAAAAACCAGGGTGAGAGTACAATCTCAGTTGCCGCAGCACCCGCAGAAGCTCGCAGAACAAACCCAGTCGCGATCGCAAATACATCCAGAATAACTGTACGCTTCAGCCGCAAATTATAAGCAATTTGTAGAATAGCATAGTTAATGATCGTTACTCCCAACATTGGCGCTCGCCACCAGCCGATGACGATAGCACTACTGAGCAACACCACTGCCATGGCTGCTGCTACCCGAATACTGACTAATCCGGCTGCAATTGGGCGTTTGCACTTGATCGGATGGCAGCGATCCGACTCTACATCTGCGATATCGTTGAATAAATAGAAACTACTAGAGGCGCAGCAAAATATTGCAAAGGCTAGCAGACTTCCCAGAAATGTTTGCCAGTTAATGCTAAACGCAAATAAAGGAGCAGCAAAAACAATTAGGTTTTTCGTCCACTGGCGCGGTCTGAGAGCAGCTAGGTAAGGGAACTTAGGAGGGCTGGCAATCATAATTCACTAACATTTATGCCTTATTATTAGCTATTTCTCCCTACCCCATCTAATTTGACTATGGAGTTAAACGTGAAAATTTTTAACAAGCTGGTTCCCAGGCTCAAGCCTCCTAAACCTGTTCGTCAACTATTGTATGTTGTGGGAGGTAGTGGTGTCTCCCTCTTCCTTCTCTTGATAAGCTATATTTATATTCGATTAGCGATCGCGTATCATCAAGCACCTGTCCCCCAAGGGATTTTGGTTTTGGGTGGCGGTAGTGGACGGGAAGAATTTGCGGCTGAGTTGGCTAAAGCTCATCCTTCCCTAAAGATTGTAGTTTCTTCTCCCCGTCCTCCAGGCAAACCTGAAGTTTTTCAAGCCGCAGGTATCCCCAAGGAGCAAGTAGAATACAACTGGTACGCCGTGGATACAGTTGGTAATTTTGCTTATACACTTGGAGCCTTCCAAAGCGAGAAGATACAGCATATCTACGTCATTACCTCCGACTACCATATGCCTCGGGCAAAGGTCATCGCTACCATAATATTGGGTAGTCAAGGAATAACGTTCACTCCCGTTTCGGTTGCCACAAATTCCCCATCTGAATCCCGGTTTTGGCTACAAGTTGCTCGTGATTCATTTCGTTCTATTTTCTGGATTGTTACAGGTCGAACGGGTGCTAACTTCACAAAAATGTTTAGGAATTAAAGTATGACTAAAACGATTTCTTTCAGACTCTCAACCCTCTAGATCGCTAACCAATTGAGCTACTACTTCCGTAACAGCAGGGGGAAGGATAAAGCCGCCCTCCGATTTTTCAACCAGCGATCGCTGCCTCAAAGAACCCAGCGCCCCCATCAAGTATTGAGGCGATACCTCCGAAAAGCTCTTTTGCAACTTTCCAAACACAACAGGTTCCTTTTGGCTAGCGATATAAAACAAAATTTTTTCTTCTAAATCCGATAACCGATCTAAAATATCCTCAATAAAATCACTAATATCGCTAGTAAAGAGCGTCGTCGATAAAAAATCCGTCACGTTGCCATCAAATACTTCCTTAATCGTAATGGCAATAAGCTTCAGCATCAGAGGATTGCCGCGATACCCTTGAATTAAATGTCCCCAATTTTTTTCCCCCGAAAGCCCTTTTTCCTTTAAGATGGCTTGTGCCGCATCTCCCAACCCCCCCAGTTTTAGCGATCGCACGGGCGAAGTTTCCCCTTCCAGCAGGGAAATTTCGCCGACTTTCTCCTGAGACGTGAGCAACAAACAGCTCTTGTGAGGTTCTTGCCCTAACCGTTTGAACAAGTCACCATATCCTTCATACCCTTCTTGGTACACCCCTGCCAACTCCCCAGTCCGCAGAATCGACTCCGCACTATCTAGAATGACTAAACAACGGTGCTCTCGGAAAAAGTCAATGAGGAGTGAAACTCGATTATTTACCGTTTTCGGCAAAACCGTTTCTGATTGCTCGGATAAGAATTGAATAAGACTGGCTAGCAAATCTTGAACCGATGGAGCTTGACGCAGCGATCGCCAAATGACAAACTCAAACTCACCCTGCAACTGTTTGGCTAGCTTCACTGATAGCGCTGTCTTACCCATGCCACTCATCCCCAACAACGCCACTAAGCGGCAGCGTTCCTTCACAATCCACCGTTTCAACGTTGCTAATTCGTCTGTGCGCCCGTAGAAGACAGACACATCTGGTGCTTCGCCCCAATCGATGCGATTTTGGGTTTTAGGATTTGAGACTTGGGACTCTCCTCGACGTTCAGACTCAGTATTGGGCGTCTCCCGATAGGTTTGATAGCGGTTAACAAGTAACTGTTGCAGTTTTGTTAGCTTAACCGGACCTCTGCCAGCAATCTGAAACTTTTGGTAAACCTCGCTGAGTCTTTTGCGAACCGCATCCCCGCTAATTCCGAGACGATTAGCGATCGCAGCCGTCGATTGTCCCTCCATTGCCAGAGACAAAACCTCTAGTTCGCCCTTAGATAAACCGTGTTCAGTAGCGATGGCGTTGAGAAAGTCCTGAGAAATCACAGTGGTAGGCTCATGCTTATAGGTACCAAATTATTTATTTTATCTCATATTCATGAGAAGCTGCTCCTCTTCTTACTCATGTGATAAGTTAGCGGATGCAGTCCGGGAGATAGGAAGAATAGGCAGTCAACCTCAATAGAGCTTTGCCTAAAGGAAGCTTCTGCTTGAGTTGTAAGCACCAGGGCAGGGGCTTTTTTAGTCTTCTGCTTTTATGTGAGATGATAGCTTATTTTTTTCGGCTTACCCCTTGACAATCTCACTTAATAAGATTAAAACAGTAATAACTCACATAAATGAGCTTAATCAGCCATGAATTCATCAGCACAGGCTGGTCACTATAAACTCACACAAAAGGAAAAAATAATCATGTTGACTCTTCAAAAACTCTCAGTTGCTACTGCTAGCGCCGCCGTTGTCACTCTCGGAACTGTTGGTACTGCACAAGCCGCAACGTTCCATGAGGTCGGAGATGCTGGCACGTTTCCTTTTTCTTCTTTTGCCCAAACCGTTCATGTAGAACCAGGTGAAACCCTCGACAGCATTGTTGGTAGTTTCAACCATAATTTTTTCACGAGCTTTGACATTGATATGTTTCGAGTGGAGCTAAACGCTGGCTCCTTCTCTGCTAGAGTCAGCGATGGTCAAGTACCAGGAGAGCGATCGCTCTTTTTATTCAATGCCAATGGATTGGGTATTGCTGCCAATCGGGGCAACGGTACGATTGCAGCTCTGGAGGGAAACCTAGAGTCGGCTGGCACCTATTTTTTGGGGATAGGTCATGGACGCTCAATCGATTGGCGTAGCTCCAGTGGTTCCATTTTTAGCGCAGCGAATTGGGCAACGCCACAATTTGGTGCAACTGGGTCTGGTGCAGGCAGACGACCGGGTTCAGTCAGCAGCTCAGGAGCTAGGAATTTTAGGGGTAGTAGTTACACCATTGCGATCGCAAATGAGCCTCCCCAACCTGTTCCTGAATCCAGTTCTGTCCTCGGTTTGCTAGCTTTCGGTGCTTTCGCTACCCTTTCTGGGTTGAAGCACAAACAGCAGAAAGCCTAGGTAGTGACTACCACCTGACGGGATGACAAACCCGCAGGTGGGGAACTAATAAAAAAAATCAACCGACCTTTGCGGAAAACTCTTTTTTGAACTTGTAGTGACAGATTAAGACAAATAAAACGCTCCAAGCTGGGCAAGCCATGAATACTCCTTCCGACACCAGAGAGTATTACCCAACATGGCGAAGGCGCAAAGGTTGTTGATTGGAGCAATCAACGCAAATCCCTTGGAGCACAAAGGAAATGCCCACAAAAAATAATAACGAAGCCCTAGTCCTGGGCTTAACATTACTTCTTACAGGTGGATTACTCGTCGGTGGTGTTAATTGGGCCTATCAATCTGGATTTCTTACCCTTAACTCGATTGGCGCTTCAGGAAAAGTCAATCCCCGCGTCAAGGTTAAACTGAACGTCCTCGGTGACACCTTCAGCGGCTACTCAACTCTACGCCGTGCCGCGTTTCAAGGCAGTCTGACTGAAAGTGGCATTGCGCTGAACTATAACGATGAATTTGACCAAACTAAACGATTAACTGCCCTAAATCAAGGGAAAGCGGATCTCATCGTTACGACCCTCGCTCAATTCATCACTCACCGTCCCCAAGGGAAAATTGTGGCTCTAATTGAGCGCACAATGGGGGCAGATGCGGTTGTTCTCAATACCCGTCATTACCCCCAACTCAAATCCCTACTTGATTTAGAGACGCTGGTTACTCAAAAACAAACTCAAGGGGAACGGCTGAAAATTATCTTTGCTGGAGATACGCCCAGTGAGTTTCTGGCAACCGTACTCGATACCAAGTTTGATAACTTCGACCTAGCAGATTTTGAAGTGGTGCGAGTGGCTGACGCGAGTGAAGCCTGGAAGCAAATGCAAGATTCCAATTCTAATATTGCCCTTGCTGTTCTTTGGGAACCCTTCGTCACCGCCGCCAAACTGCAAGGCAATACCGTGGTACTGAGTAGTGCTGATGCTCCTAAAGTTATCGTCGATGTGGCAGTTGCATCGGAGCGGATCTTGCAATCCAATCCTGAAGCGGTGCAAACGTTTGTTGATAATTATTACCGCTATCGTTTGTATTGATGAAATGGGAGATAAAAAGAAATGTTGAAGAAGTTAAGAAACTACAAATGTTTGTGCATAAGTTCCTCAACTCCAGAGATATATCTTATGAAACACACCCTTTATTTTCCTCCGTTTTTTCCAAAAGCTCCTTCTATGTCACGACTATTTCAGCCTGAATGCGAGTGCCGTTCGGCACAGTTCCTCAAAGTGAGCCATCTCAAAACCTAACCATGTTGCCCATATACCGTTTTTGTTTAATCATTGGCGGACTCTTCGTTGCCCTCTCTGCCTTAGTGGGTCTTGACGGCGCAGATTTCGACCAAGACTTCGATACCGACCTCGAAATTACCGATGACCCAGATACGAATCGCCAGGGTGAAGCAGCCCGCAGAAAAAGCCGGGGTAGGGGTTTCCAACTCCCCATCCTTAGCTTTAGGTTCTGGACGTTTGGTAGCTGTTTCTTCGGCTTGACAGGCGTTGTACTCTCAATCCTACGACCCACAATGCCTCAGTTCATTGTTGCTGCTATCTCCGTTGCTATGGGTGTTTTGTGCGGCACTTCAATGGTCGGAGTGCTGCGCAGCTTGAGGGGACGCCAAGCTGATAGCCTCGTGCGCCCTAGGGATGTAATCGGTCTTCTCGGCACGGTGGAAATCCCCTTTGATCGCACCAATAGAGGGAAGGTGCGTGTCAGCGTTAAGGATTCGGTGGTAGATTTCATCGCTCTGACAGAACATCCCCAAGGATTTGATCGCGGTGCCAGGGTATTGGTCGTGGAAATGCAAAGAAATAAGGTGTGGGTTGTGCCGGAAGACTCTCTGAGTCAGTGATTTGTTAGTTGCTCATAATTCATCGTTCATTGCTTGATTAAATTCCATGAACGATTCTTCAGACAAAGGACAGCTTAATTATGGACAGGCAAAAAGAATTTCAATCCTTCTTCGATAAAGATGTAGCCGTAGTACAGGTAGCCCAAGTCGATCCCAATCTTCCTACTGGAATTCAGAAAAATGATTTGCAGGGACAGCTTTCAACTGGTTTACCCATCGCCCTATCCCTGTTTGGCATTCTCCTGCTGATCTGGTTTCTAAATACCTTTATGTGTATCTGCAAACCCAATGAAGTCTTAATTCTATCGGGTCGCAAGCAGCGTACCAAAGAAGGACAGCAGGTGGGCTATCGGGTTGTATTTGGCGGACGGGCGATTCGCATCCCGATTGTCGAAACTATCAAGCGCATGGACTTGACCGTTATGCCCGTACCTGTTGAGGTGCGCAATGCCTACTCTAAGGGGGGAACACCCCTGAACATTCAAGCGATCGCTAATGTTAAAGTTTCCAGCGACCCTGCTGTTGTTGGTAATGCGATCGAACGCTTTCTGGATCGCGATCGCTCGGAACTGACTCGCGTGGCACGGGAAACCCTGGAAGGCAACCTGCGGGGCGTTGTTGCTACCCTTACCCCAGAGCAACTCAACGAGGATCGGCTCAGATTTGCTGAACGTATCGCCCAAGACGTATCCCGCGACCTTAGTAAGCTCGGTCTGCAACTGGATACTCTAAAAATTCAGAGTGTTTCCGATGACGTAGACTATCTTAGCTCCATCGGTCGCCGCCAAATCGCCCTCATTGTGCGAGATGCAGAAATTGCCGAGTCGAATGCTGTCGGTGAAGCTGAACGAATAGAGGCAGACTGCCAGCGACAGGCTGAGGTGTCAAAAACCCAAGCGAGTACTGTTATCCAGCAGCGCAACAATGACCTACGCAAAATTAAAGCGGAACTGGAACAGCAAGCTCGCTCTGAAGAAGAACGGAGTACTGTCGCCGCCAAGGAAGCCCGAGCCAAAGCGGAACAACAGCTTCAAACGATTCGTGCTAAGTTAGAGCGTTTGCGCTTGGAGGCGGATAAGGTGTTGCCCGCAGAGGCACAACGACAGGCTCAAGAGTTGCAAGCGAGAGGGCAAGCCGCACCCCTAGCTGAAAATGCTCAAGCTGCCGCCTTAGTTAATACCATGCTTGCGGAAATTTGGCAAGACTCTGGCACCGATGCGTCTGAGTTGTTCTTGATTCAACAAATCGAGATGGTGCTGCGGGAAGCGGCTCAGATTCCTAGCCGACTTCATCTTGAACAAATCAACGTCATTGACAACGGCGATGGCAAATCAATTGCCAGTTTGGTTAACGCCTACCCAGAAATCCTCCGCCAGTTCCTCGATCAAGTCGATCAAACTCTCGGTATTGATGTGGCGGGTACGTTGAACCGCACTAAAGTCAAATCCCTTGGTGATGGGGAATAGGGGAGCGGGGGAGCTGGGGGGAAGTGTATTGCTTACCTGAGACGTTATCAAAAAAGGAAATAAATCATGGAAATTATTGCAGCACTGCTGGGTATTCTCGGTTTGGGTACTGGGGCTGGGTTACTAGTCATTCGCAACCTTTATTACATTTGTCAGCCTAGCGAAGTTTTGATTTTTGCAGGCTCTCATAATCGCACGTCAGAAGGGCAAACGGTGGGATACCGCTTAGTTAAGGGGGGGAGCAGCGTTCGGTTGCCTTTGTTAGAGCGTGCCTTTCGCATGGATTTGACGAATATGATTATCGAACTGCGGGTATCCAATGCTTACTCGAAAGGTGGGATTCCCTTGACGGTGGAGGGGGTGGCAAATATTAAGATTGCTGGCGAAGAACCGACGATTCACAATGCTATTGAGCGTTTGTTGGGTAAGAATCGCAAGGAAATCGAACAATTTGCTAAGGAAACCTTAGAAGGAAATTTGCGGGGTGTCTTGGCGAGTTTGACTCCCGAACAGGTGAATGAAGATAAGATTGCCTTTGTCAGAAGTTTACTGGAGGAAGCAGAGGACGACCTGGAAAAGCTCGGACTGGTACTGGACAACCTGCAAATTCAAAATATTTCTGATAACGTCCGCTATCTAGATTCTATTGGACGCAAGCAGCGAGCAGATCTGTTGCGTGACGCCCGCATTGCTGAAGCCCAAGCACAGGCAGAGTCAGTCATTCAAACGGCGGAAAACGACAAAATTACAGCCCTAAGACGCCTTGAGCGGGATATTGAAATAGCACGGGCGGAGGCTGAACGCCGCGTGAAGGATGCCCTTACCAAACGAGGTGCTTTGGTGGCGGAGGTGGAGGCAGAAATTGCATCGGAGGTGGTGCGAACTCAAGCTGAAGTAGGGGTGCAACGGGAGCGCATTAAACAGGTAGAACAACAGCTACAGGCTGATGTGGTGGCTCCCGCCGAGGCAGAGTGTAAGGGGGCAATTTCTATGGCGAAGGGGAATGCCGCTCGCATCATTGAAGATGGGAAAGCGCAAGTACAGGGTACGCGGAGTTTGGCGGAATCTTGGAAGGCGGCAGGTCCGAATGCACGGGAAATCTTCCTATTTCAAAAGCTGGATGTTTTACTACAGACGATGGTTTCGACAGTACCGGAAGTCGAGGTGCAAAATGTTACGGTTATTGACGCCAAAAACGGCAACTCAGCGACTAAGATGGCATCGTTTCTAGAGCAGTTGCGTCAAGGGGCTGGTATTGATGTTGCTGGAGCCGTGCGCCAATTGACGGGGAGCGAACCCCCAGGTGAGACTCCGTTGCTTGAGAAATCGCAACTTGATCGCATTTGGAATCGTCTAGAGGCAGACATTCAAAATTACTTAGACCGAATTGCCCAAACTCATCCGAGTGAGCAGCAAGCTGAAAAGGCTGTTGAGCAGGTGATTAAGCGCAATCCGAAGCTGAAGCAACGGTTACGAAAAGTTCTAGACGCCCAAGGGCAGGGAGCGTTGCAGGTGCTGTTCGCCCACCCGTTGATTTACGTTCCTACCGATAAAGTTGAGACTTGGGTTATGGAAGATTAGGATAAGAGCGATCGCTCTAGACTTGATCGGAATATAGAGTTTTCCCGATCGAGTCTAAAGATAGGGGCTTTCAACTGCGCCGTCCTGTAAGTTAGAAGTAGCGATCGTCTCCTAAAGAAACGATCGAGTGCTAACCGACAATAGACGGAACGTGTATGAGATGCCTGTGAGTCGAATTGTACTGCTGTTGTTAATTGGGGGTGGACTGGCTCTATTTGTTTTGTCAAATTTGTCGCCGCCGGTGCTGCCTCTGGTGTTTTTGGGAATGCAATCCCCTGCATTGCCTCTAACGGCATGGATTGGAATTGCGATCGCCGCAGGTGCTATCACTAGTTTTTGCTTGCAATTTTTGAGCTATCTGCAACGAAGTCCTGGGAATTTTGAAGCAGCCGAACGAGTGCCGCCTCGAAATCGAGCGAAACCTCGGGATGAACGTTTTGAAGGCGACATACCGGGAAAGCCTTACACTGCGCCGCCTCCCCCTCCCCGAACTCCTACTTCCGATTGGGAGGAGACAGTGGGGAAAGACTGGAACTTGCAGGAAGAACCCGTCACCTCCCTCCAGGATGATTTTGAGGATGAGCGATCTCCAGAGATGGCTGAAAGCAATCGCGATGGTTATGAAACACACCCAGAAACGGCTTCCGGCTCTACAAATGGTTCGGTTTACTCCTACAGTTCCCGAGAATCGACAACGAAGAAGTCTGGCGTTGGCAAAGCGGATGCGGTTTACGATGCCAATTACCGAGTGATTATACCCCCCTACCAGAACTCCGCCGAACCAGAGATAGAACTAGAAGAGGATGACGAGGACGAGGAGTGGGGATTTTTGGATGACTAAGACTTTGATGACGACGAAGAGAATAACAAGCGCAGGCGGTAAATCTGGAATCGCGAAGGAGTGGCAGTTGTGAACAACCCACTCAACTCCCAGAATCGCTCACTCATTGGTTAAGAAACCTTACGGCGATCGCAGGAGTTCGCGAGACTGTTGTTTCACAAGACCTGCCATTGCCGCCTCCTGCAAACTCATAAATGCTTTAAAATCATCTAAGTCATACTTTTGAGAAAGCATCTTTCGCAATTGCTCTTCTGCTTCTACTGTTAAGTAGCCGCTAGAAAGTGCCTCTTGAACCACATTACGAATCCTGATCATCTGCCTTGTCACCCTTATTGACAATTAAAGTTGCCATTAAAGTTGCCAACAGTACTTAGGGCAACTGCCCTGCTGTCCCGTCGGTCGATCAATTGAACACAGAGGGAAACGATAGCTTCATCTGTTAACCCTTAAATCAGCTTTTACAAAGCCCCTAGAAAGCTGACATAAAGTTTAGATGAAGCCTTCTTGAAGTCTAGCACAACTGAACCAACCAACAAAAAAAGTTTTCTATTCTAACAAATATGCTAGTTAAAGTCAATAAAAATAAACGTTTCTCAATAAAATTCTAAAAAAGATCGTCCTTCTTCTTTTCCTAAAGTTAAGAAGATTGAAGTAGGGGAAAAGAAACTAACGAACTACGGAAATTTTAACCAACCAGAATTTGTATTGCCAAATAGCAAGGAAAGTTGTCAAGTGAAGGACTTATTAAAAGGAATTAACATTTTTCTAGTCGGTATGATGGGTGTCGGGAAAACCACGGTAGGACGTTTGCTGGCGACGGAGCTAGGCTACCATTTTTTCGATACGGATACCCTGATTGAGCAGGTTGCTGGTAAGACGATTAACGAGATTTTTGCCGAGGATGGTGAAGAAGCGTTTCGCCAATTAGAAAGTCAAGTGTTATCAGAACTATCAGCTCACACAAAATTAACCATTGCTACGGGTGGTGGTATCGTACTGCGACACATGAACTGGAGTTACCTGCACCAAGGATTGATTATCTGGTTAGATGCACCCGTAAAGGTATTGCTCGATCGCCTACAAGATGATGCTACTCGTCCTCTTTTGCAAACTGCCGATCCTGCATCAGTGCTGCAAACGTTGCTTGATAAACGCCGCCGTCTCTATGGGGAAGCGGATTTACACATTCAAGTTAGTGCTAATGAAACGCCAGAAGAGATTGCCTCGCGGGTGATGGCAGCAATTCCTTCAGTACTGAAATCTTCAGTAGTTGACTAAATTGAAAGAGCGATCGCTCCCCTTGCCACGCTTACAGCTAAACTCATCGGTGACAGATAACTCGAAACGAAGCCCAACGCTTGAAGTGAGATGGAAGGTAAGCGCTACTGAAAGGAGCAGATCGCACTCTAGTGAAAGTCAGATGCTGAGAGTCGCCCTTCAATTGGTTCAGTAAAAAACAACCCGTAACGCTCATAGCCTCTGATGATTCCTGTATATTCTCCTGTTTCTATAATGGCTTGGGCAATTCTATCCATTGTGGCTTCATCGTTGAAAACGTGAGCTGATCGTCCTCGTCTCAATAACCTTTGCACTTGAGTTGTATTGGGTAGGTGTTTGGCGATATGCCGGAGGTCGAGGATAATGTCACGGTCAATGCCGCTCATAAAATTTGACAGTCAAATCTCATGAGTGTATCAGGCTTTGCGATCGCTCTTGATTATGTGAATCATAACCCGAGAAAATAGTAATTAGGTTAGGTTGCCACGGAAGGCAATTTATGCAAAATTCGCTCAACACCACATGAGGATTATCTCACATTAAAGACTGGGTTGTTATCGGGCCAGCCCCGTGCTTCAGCTAGAACTTCACCAATCGGTAAGGCTGTTTCTTGTCCATTTAGATATCTTTTCACAAGCCGAAGTATCCTACTGGATTTCATCTTCGAGTTCTTCTAATATTATCCCTACAGCTAGCTGAAGAGGAGCGATCGCATCCTTGCCACGCTAACAGCTAGACTTATCGGTGAGAGATAACTCGAAACGAAGTCCAACGCTTGAAGTGAGATGGAAGGTAGGTGCGATCAGCTTTGCTGGTGCCGTAGGCGATCGCTCCAACTGATATTTTGCTGTAGTAGGTAATAGTTAAAGCTACTGTTCGATCGCTGTGATATGTTGCTTCAACCACTCAACAAACGACTCACGCCCTGAATTACCAGATGCTAACGCTAGAATAACCTGCTCTTGCTCATCGACAGAAGCGCTAATCTCCAATCCATTCAAGACCAGGAACGTTTCCATTGCAGCATGACCTGTGCGCTTGTTGCCATCCACAAAGGGATGATTCATGATAATCGAGAAACCTAGAGCAGCAGCTTTATCAGCCAGCATTGGATACAAATCTTCCCCACCAAATGTCATGCGAGGTTGAGCTAGAGCAGATTCCAATGCACCTAATTCACGTACACCCAAAGCACCTCCTGACTGCTCGATAATCTGACCGTGCAGATTAAGCACTTCGACTAGCGTCAGGTAACATATCATGCCAAGCGTCGATACAATTTGGCATTTTTCTTCAACACATAGCTGGACGCTTGGACAAATTCGCTCTTTGGATAACCGAGCCATTCGTCAATGCTTGCACGTAGCAAATCTTCAAGAGAGATTCCGTTTTCCTGCGCTAATTGTTGCAATTTCTGTAATTGAGCGTCTTGAATTTCAATAGTGATGGAAGCCACAGCTAATCCTCTCTGGATGTTAACAAAGTGTAGCACTTGTCGCTATCTACTAACAAAGCTCTTTTTTGTGGGTATAAATCCTTGTGTAACATATTCGAGCATAGCAATCGCTCCTCTGATACCTGGCAACTAGACCCAGAAGTATCTATTCAGCTCTTTTTGCTAAAAAAGTGGAATCATCCCCATAGTGAAGGCTAATTTCCCCCTCTATAGAATCTTTATCTTTTAATCGAATCCAGCCACTACCCAAAGCTGGATCGCATTCATCATTTCCTTCCCAGGTAAACTCCAATCGCTTTTTACCTTCGATATCCACATTATCAACTACCCTACCGTGTAGGATACCAGAAACTAGACCAAATTGAAAATCTCCACAGTTATTTGAAGCAATTTTAATGTAAGCTTGAACCTCCATATTGAAATAGTCTTCATCCCACATTCCCATTTCATAAATATGCCAGACGCCTACAAAATCCATTTTCTTATCCTTCCTAGTTATAGAGTTTCATCAAGCTGCCTAGATAGTGTTAATGCTGCAAACAGGAGGCGATCGCATCTTGCTCGTCCTCTGGCAGTTTTTCTAGCTCTGCAATGACGCGCTGAAGTAATTCAGTCATGGTTCCAAAATGTGAGTAGTCCTCTACGAGGCATCATAGCAATATGCCGCGATCGCATCCTTGGCACGCTAACAGCTAAACTCATCGGCGACAGATAACCCCGAAACGAAGCGCAACGATTGAAGTGAGAGGGAAGGTAGGCGCGATCGCTCCAAGTAGCATAGGCACTGAGCAACAGTAGATGTTGGGTAACAATTGTCAAGGCAATCTACAGCGATAAACGCTAACTATTAATTTATAGAAACAAAGGCGAAAACCTCAGTGAACAAGCACCGAGGTTTTATAAGGCTTATCGAGACTTAGTTAGAAAAGCCTATAAACCTTGAAGTTATTGTCAAAAGCGCCAAATATCGACGTGTAAATCTCCCTTGTGATAGGCTTTGTGACAATCCGGACAAAGCGTCATCATGTTTTTTAGATCGGCTGGTCCATCTTCGCTGAACGGAATAACGTGATGTCCATGTGCGTTTTGGGTCACTTGACCACAAATTTCACACTTGTATCCATCCCTCTGTTTGACTACCTTCTGTACCTTTAAATGTTCTTTAGGTCGCTTTTGACTTGCCACGTTACTTACCCTTTATTTCCTTACGTGATGAACCCTCAAATGTCTCTGTATCTGCTCCAACTATGGAAATATCACTATTTGGCGCACGCGATTTTACCGTTTTCGTTACTTCATGAGCAACGTCTATGTACTCATCCTCAGATAAATTGTCAATTTTCACTCTGAGAGACTTCTTATTACCCACTACTCACCTCTTTAAGCAGTCAAAGAAAAAATTTGCTTACCACTAGCATCGGTTCCCCATGCTTCAACCTCACCATCACCATGGGTGATTGTAATTTCTGGTGCTTTAGACAGTTTCGGCTGTCCATTCTGATCTTGAGTCACCGAGTAAACGAAAACCTCTTCATTGCGTGACCGTACGGCTATATAAATATCAGCACCACTTGGCCATACATTCAGAATCTGATCGCCCTCTTTGAGAATCTTTACGCTCAATTTGTTCTTCATTTTTCTGACCTCGATCTACCGCCTGTGAACAATAAACACAAAACAGTTTCTACGGTGTAGCATAAATTACATTAAATTACTGTACTCAGGAAAACATTTGAGATTGGATTGAATGAACAGGTTGGAAGTAATTAGACTGTCCCTAACCTCACGGTTTAACCTGCACTCCACCCACCGACATTGCTAACTCAACGGTAATGGCTACACAGGTAAGCTGACCACCGTGATTATACGGAATCACCTCAGAGTCTAACTGGTAATCACCCACAACACTATTGCTTTAACGGTGCGGCACGATCGAGCTATTGCTTAGGCACCTCCTTCAACCGACACTCGATCGCATCCAACCGACGCTCAATAGCCGCTAGCCTATCTGGTTCCCCTATCAGCTTGAATACCTTGTGAAATGTACCTCAGCGCCAGCCTATTGAGACTGGTGTTTTGCTGTTTAGCTATCTCCTCCAGTTGCCTCTTTACCTCAGAGTCTAGCTTGATGCTGAGTGTCATCTTGGTTGCCATCCCAAAAGGATACCCTAACTAGAGTTATAGGGTATTGCTGTTGTACTTTTACCCTGCTCCGACCACTAAAACGGTACTTCTAAGGGCTATAGCTACCCTTTATCGGTACTCGGAAAGGGGATAAGCTGGTTTCATCTAAACATGACTGCTGAAAATGGCTGAGCAAGAGGAAGGTTCTAAAACCATAAAAGTCACAATGCCCAACCGCATCTATCAAAAGCTGAAGAAGCTATCGGATGAGTCAGGAGTATCAATGTCTAAACTGATGCTCCTAGCAACTCTCAAGGAATATAAGCTCATAGATGATAAAGATACACCAAACTAGCCCCATTTGGTACCCATACTTACTCCATTATGGTATCTTTCAGGAAATAGTCAATCCTGGAGGTTTACTCATGACACAAGATGATCTGATGGAACTGATTGATGAACTTGGTCTGGTATCGGTCATCAGCTTACTGGCTACTTGCTGCCGAGATAAGGCTGAACTTTATCTCAGACAGAGAGGGCGAGGCTCCAATCAATACACGGCTTGGAACAGCAATGCTTTCTTGCTCAGACAGATGATGACCAAACTCCAGCCTACGGGCAATTATGACCCTGACACCAATCCCACAGGTGACTGACAACGTATGGGTGAATTAGTGGGGATGGTGGGACTCGTTCGCGAAGCGTTCCCGAAGGGTACCCACACCCAATCGGTTAAAAGCCGATTGCTCTGCCATCGAGCTACATCCCCATTCATTTGAACTCCTCGACCTAGATTTGATCCAAGAACCCTTCGATTAACAACTGAGTGTTTTGCGATTGAGCGATCGAGGAATAACCCCTTACCCAAGAGTTGAACTTGGTCACCAGCCTTCGGAGGGCTAGGTCTGCATCCGGCAGGCAAGGGAAAAAAGTAATTTCAAATTTCAGATTTTAAAAATGAAATTAAATGTAAAATCCGTCTCAAGTCACGCCAATTTCACATCGTACAGTTTGAAGCGATCATCATTGGTGATGATCATGTAATCTTCTGCTTTCGCCTGAGCGATAATCATCCGGTCAAAAGGGTCTTGATGATGGAATGGCAAATTCTGCAATATTTCGTAATAACGAAACTTAGCTTCTAAAATCTGAAACTGGTTATCAATTAGAAAGAGTTCCAACTCTGAAAGCGAAATGGACAAAGACAACTTACCGATACTAATCTTAATCGTCATTTCTCACAAACTAGCTTGACTGATATAAATGTCATTTGCAGAATTAGCAATTAATGCTTGTGCCTGTTTGGAAAGCTTCTCGTTACCTTCCAGAAACCAAATCAGAATGTGAGTATCAATTAGATAGTTCATGACAGCATATATTCTTCAAAACCTGGAGGCGTTGCATCAAAATCATCTGCCACATGAGTAAAAATGCCTTTACCGCAACCGAATTTCCGAGGTTGAATAGCGGTTGAATTTTTTCCTGACTTTTCTTTTATGTTCTGGATTTCATTTAAAAGTTGAGTATCTTGCAATAACAAAATCCACTGAATCAGTTCTAATTTGAGAGCTTCTATATTCATTGCTTCTACAAATCCCATTTTTTTTCGTTTTGAAGGTACGCGACAGCGAAGCGAGAAGAGCGAAGCGCAGATAGCCTCTTCGGTGCACTAACGCTCCTAATCACCCGCCGCAGCTCACCTCGAACGCCCAACAGATAACCTTTCGGTGATCGGATTCATTGAGGTTGTTATGCCGCAACTGCCGCTCAACACTTGTAATATCACTACACAACCTCCTCAATATCTACTCCCATAACAAAGGTTGGAATTTCAGGAAAAATTGGTGCTTCTTTAGCAATTTTACAAGCCAAAGACATCATGTTTCCAACAGAATGCAAACAATACTCAAGAGCATCAGGAGCAGAGTCATCATCTTGCTGAGAAGCTTCAATCCACTCAGATACAGTTTCAAATGGAGAACCTTTCGAGCGAACTTGCTTTACTGAGAATGGATTAGACGGAATTGGAAAATAAATTGAGGGCAGATTCCCTAGGTTGCTACCAGGAAGAAACCGCCTGACAACAAACTCCTTTCGTGTTGCTTGTCCCAAGGGTACATAATGAACAACTAAGTCTCGATAAGCAGACAATTTAGCTAGCCAACCGCCTTCACTTTCGTTGGTTATTTCACATAGTTCGGAGGCTAGGGAATTATCGGTAATATTGGCTTTAAATATCTCTTTTCTCAAAGAATTCATTAATCGAATTCGATTTTCAGAGTTTAGAGAGCTTTTGAGTACAAAATTTGCAACAAACTCTGCCAAATAATCTCGAAGAGTGCATAGCTCTCGAAGTAGGTCATGAGTTTCCAAGTAGATAGAAAATGAATTCAACGTTTCAATCTTCCCAAGAGAAAACTGATGCTGTTCACACAAAGACCAAAGTTCAACATTATATGCGTCGGATAATTGCCGAAGCCTTAAATTACAAGCCTTCATCTCAAATCCAATTCGGCTACAAATATCCATCAATTCGATATTTCCTGCCTTGAAAGCAGCATTTGCTAACCCGCTCCACTTATTTTCTGCGTTGAAAGAAGAATTTTTATCTGTTTGCTCTGCATGGAATGGATACCACGTAGGTGGGTAGTATCCCTGTGCTTGCTGAGAAGTTTCATAGTAGTCAATTCCAACAATTTTGAATCCTAACGAGATTAAATCCCACGGTAAATCATGATACCGATCTATAGAAAATGTTGGTATACGATCATTGCTACCAAGAGGAATAATGACTTCTGAGCCTGTCTTATTAACGGCTCTCAGTCCACCTACTAGGTGAACCATACGAGTAACGTTATACCACTGTCCTTCAGTCATGAATTATCCCTAACAAATTCTGTATGGAAGTTATTGTCTACCATCGTAGCTTTGCATCAACGAACTGTATTGGCGCATTGCAAAAGTTGGTGCATTCTTCTCACCGAGATCCTCAAAACACTGGTTCACCTTAACTGTGAGCAATCCACCGGGAAGGTACTGCCCCTCCTACCTCTGCGTTATCAGCACAGTGCCTCGCTTCTCGGCTTCCGGTGGTTAACGGAAGATGAAGGAATCGAACCTTTACAGGTATAACCTGTACCCCAGCTTTCGAGACTGGTTGCCATCCATTTAGCAGCATCTTCCAAAAGCACACCAGGGAACTAATGTCACCTAGGAATGCAAACTTGGAGGAAGGTGGAAGAATCGAACTCCTACGGTTATTAGCCGTACCACGGTGTTCAAGACCGCTTGCCGTCCACTCGGCGGCACCTTCCTTGAGGGATGTCTAAATATCAATTAAGAGACGCTCCTACGCTGACCTGAGTGGCGTACTTTCCATCTCTGCTTACTCTAATTCATCTAAAAGGCAGGATGACCTCAGAGGGCATCCTGCTCAATAATGTAATCTGCTAGCTTGACGCGCGGTATGTAGATTCCGATAACTAGGGCTTTAGGACGTTATCAGGAAACTGCCCTTGCATATTACCCGCAGGAGTATACTGGCAGACTACATAGAAGGCGTTATACTGATTACCGTCAATCGTTTCAGTGCCCTGTGCTGCACCGCAACCGACTTGGGTACTACTCTTCCAAACCACCTGAGTAAAATGCCCCGTGTCGCTAGAAAACCCAGGATTGGTATAATTGTAATCTTTTACCTCATCGTACCAGGACTGAACCGCGTTATTTGCAAGAGTAGCAGCAGATGGAGCCATTCCCGTGCTGTAGGAGACGTATATGTTCTCTCCATAAGGACCACCACTGTGTTCAAAGGCTCCAGTAGCCGCCAGTTTTTCAGCCCAGCCTTGAGCACTGCTGTTCAGGGAGTCGCTGATACTCATATCAGAATCATTGTGATGCATGGCTCGATAGGTATTGTGCTTGGATAGAGCGGTACTACGCATGGTTGCTAGGTCAATGGCTGTTTGCCCAACAGCAGTACCACTTCCAATTGCCTCCAAGGGAAGAATGGCTGCCAAGCCTATAAGAGTTACCCCAATTAATTGTTTTCGATTCATTGACATTTATTTTTTCAAAACTATAAATTAATCATCTATCTTAAGAAAGGCTTTTTTTATTAAAATTCATTAATTTTTGTTTTATTTTAAGACTGGACTTTCACTAAATTGGAAAATTTTGATATAGGACATAGGATTTCTTCCTATCGCCCCTTTACACATCAGGGGCACCTTCCTTGAGGGTGTCTGACGGGACTCGAACCCGCTATGACTGGTTCCACAAACCAGCGCCGCGACCGCTTTGGCTTCAGACACCATCAGTGGAATCAATGGGAATTGAACCCATGACCTCCTACTTGCAAGGCAGGCGCTCTAACCAACTGAGCTATGACCCCATAAATTTGGTGGATACTGGTCGGAATCGAACCGACATCTTCGCGGATGCGAACCGAGCGCTCTACCAATTGAGCTACAGACCCATGTTTAGTGATTAGCATTTGAACCCATGCGCTGAGACTGGCAGACTCAGATGCTAACCACTACATCACACCCGCAAGTTTCAAAAGCAGATAACGAGGCTCGTTCGCGAAGCGTTCTCGAAGAGTACTCGTGCCAAGAGTTTGGAAGACTCACATGCTACCGTTACACCATATCCGCTTGATTAAAAAAAGTGGGGTGCTGACCACTCAGCCAGGTGGAAACCTCAAGGTTTTATGGAACCTATAACCAGAACTTCTGGATTTTATCGAGCTTTAACCTTTATGGTTTGAATGTTAACTGTCTAATCTTTAACGATTGAAGTTTGAGCGTTAAGCGTTGAGCTTTAAGCTTTAACATTCATGGTTGATGGAGTTGGACTCGAACCAACAACTTCATGACTGGAGATCATGCGCTCTACCCATTGAGCTATCCACCAAAACCATAAATTTAGAGATTTTCGAGTGACCAGCAAGCCCATTTTAGTCTGGGACTTCAATCATTGTCCGCGCATTGCTGATAGATAGAACGCGATCGCAAGTTGACTCGAACTGTTCGACGAACGTCACTCGTCTGGCAATTTCTTCTGCCAAGTTAGTTGGATCGAGCAGTTCAACACCCTCGCGTGCCAGGAAGCTATCGGCTAATGATTCGTACTTCTCCGAAGAGGCATTCTTACCTAACACTTCTATCGCCAGTTTATCCAGTCGTTCCTTCACCCGCGCTTGGGCAACTTTGTACTCCTGGCAGGTGCGAGAGTAGGCCGAGGTAATTGTGGCAAGAACTTCTTTGTAGTACGAGATGAAGCTCTTCATTTCGATTGCTTCGGCGATTGTCATCTCTTGCCCTGCAACACTGACCATCGTCGAAGCGTTGGAAAGAACGATCGCTCTTTTGATGACTCGTCTGCGATCAATCAGAGCATCCACCCTTTGCAGAGAGGCTCTCGCTTGTGCTGCATGATCATCTCTGGACTTGAATCCTGTTGGCACTTTGCCGACTTCAACAACAGCAATCAAGGTGTTATTGTCCAAAGCTACTCTTGCTGAATTAATGCGCTTTTCCAACAGCGTCAACTCTGCTAGAGCATCCGTAACTGTCATCGTTGTCATATTTCCCTCCTCTGCAAAATCAAAAAGACCTCTAGCATAGCCAAAGCAGGTGGCGAGATTTGAACTCGCATCAGAAGGTTACGACGCTCCTATGCTAGCCATTGCACCACACCTGCATTTTGGTAGCGGGAGCCAGGAGTTGAACCTGGTGATGTAAGGCTTATGAGACCTCCGAGCCACCCTTGCTCCATCCCCGCGTGTTACCAATGCCCCTGACTGGACTCGAACCAGTAACCTCTTCCTTCTGAGGGAAGCGCCTTCTTCCTATTGGGCTACAAGGGCATATCGGGATGGCAGGACTCGAACCTGCGACTCCATACTCCCAAAGTATGGCTTCTCGCCGCTGAATTACATCCCGTTAATACTCCTGGTGGGAATCGAACCCACAATTTAATAATCGGGTTTAAGCCGACCGCGTCTTCCAATTCCGCCACAGGAGCAAGTTTTGGTACTCCCGGTGAGACTCGAACTCACACAACACACTATTTTTGAAATAGCGGCCTCTTCCAATTGGGCTACAGGAGCATAATTTGAGTGTCCTTTGAAACATTAAAACGGACATTTTGCTTCGCAGGACAAAACTGAGGAGGCAGGGATCGAACCTGCATTTTTCCGCTTTCAAAGAGCGGTGCCATACCTAATTAGGCGACTCCTCAATCAAAGTTATTGGGTTGATTAAATATTAGACTTTGGGATTGATTATGCTTATTCCAATATCCCCTTGGTGGTTTTTGGATTCCATAAGCTTTACACCATTTTTCTACCGCCTTGTCACTTACCCCGAATTCTTTAGCTATCAATGTTGTTGGCTTTGACCAAATTAATTTTTGCAACTCTTTTTTTGAAGGTCGTTCTACTTTTCTTTTTGTAAAATTTGAGCGCAGAGAAGCACATTTTCTGCAAAGTGCTAATTTAGAATACTTAGTTATTGGAGCATAACATTGAGAAGAAACAAATGGCTGCCGGGGTAGGGCTTGAACCTACATGACTCCTGCTTCAGAGGCAGGGGACTTTACCAATTCGTCTACCCGGCAATGAATAAATGGCTGCCCTGGTAGGGATTGAACCTACGACCATTCGCTTAACAGGCGACTGCTACTTCCACTGAGCTACAGGGCAACGACAGTCCCCCAGGTCAGTATCGAACTGACGACCTCTTGTTTTTCAGACAAGCGCTCTGACCAAAAACTGAGCTACCGGGGGAAATTTCAACGGAGAGAGAGGGATTTGAACCCTCGTCGGTTAAACCCGATCAGACTTTCCAAGTCTGCGTCTTAAGCCACTCGACCACCTCTCCAATTGAACGAGAGCGGAAGGAATCGAACCTTCACGTCTTCAGTTTCGTAGACCGATGTTTTATCCAGTTAAACTACGCTCTCATTGAATGGCGCGGGGACTGAGATTTGAACTCAGAACGTTGGTTTTGGAGACCAAAATGTTGCCAGTTACACCATCCCCACATAGGATTTGAACTTTGAACCAAAATCTAAAATCCAAAATTCAATGGGTCGAGCAGGATTCGCACCTGCAATGCATAAAAGCGTCGCTTTTACAGAGCGCTGCCCACGCTAATAGGCGAGCCGACCCAAGAAGAAATGTTGAATTATGAATGATAAATGCTGAAAAAACTTTCATAATTCATCATTCACAATTCATAATTTAAAAGGCGGAGAGGACAGGACTTGAACCTGCACGCGGGTTGCCCCACGCTTCCTTAGCAGGGAAGTGCTTTAACCAATTCAGCCACCTCTCCAGATAGCCCCAGGGGGATTTGAACCCCTCGTTTCCGCCTTGAGGGGGCAGCGTCCTAACCACTAGACGATGAGGCTTTGTTTATCAGTAGGAGTAGCAGGACTTGTTCGCGTAAGCGTTCCCGAAGGGTACCTACGACTGGCACCTTATGAGGGTGCTGCTCTGCCAACTGAGCTATACTCCCAAGCAATACAAGTGGGAGTAGCAGGGGTCGAACCTGCAACCCTACGGTTAAGAGCCGTCTGCTCTGCCTGTTGAGCTATACTCCCACGCACCAAGTAATTTGCAGATTGAGAGGTCGAGGTGGGATTTGAACCCACGAATATCTCTTTTGCAGAGAGACGCCCTAAACCACTAGGCAACTCGACCTTGTTCATCAATCTGATAGCCCTAACGGGACTCGAACCCGTAATCTCCACTTTGAAAGAGTGGCGGCTTCAACCATTCGCCTATAGGGCCATAGAAGGGGGCGATGAAAACTCAACTTCGGTGTAGTAGCTGCACCAACGAGGCTGACGGGGCTTGAACCCGCGACCTTCGCTGTGACAGAGCGACACTCTAACCAACTGAGCTACAGCCTCATGAATCAAGCAGTTGGAAATTCTGTTAGCCTCTGACGCTTGTGCCTACTTTGAATGTAGTTTTGTAGCATTTCATCGGTAACAGCCTGCTTGACCTGTGTAGTTTCCTCTAGGAGAGGATAAGGTTTCAGCTAGCTACTCAGTGTTCCTGTGATTTGGGATATCTGGAACTTGCTGTTGAGCTACGCCCCCAGTTTTGATGAAAGGTGTATTACATATTTAGTTTTCAAGGTTCGGTTATTATGGCTTGGGTGGGAGCTGTTTGGCTCTTTTCCCTTCGCTCTATACATACTACAAAAATACTACAAAAGCGTCAAGGGTTTGGGCAAAATTTTTTGAGATTCGCTGAAGAGCTTATGGATAGGGATTGGGAGGCGATCGCCCCTAAGAACACCAGCGCTAATTTTCGTCAAAGTTCCACAGAAACTTACAGGCTGACTAAACCCATCACACAGCCGTGGTTGTCCTCAAACAAAAAGCCCGGAATTGCTCCGGGCAACTGAGTAATGTATTAGCTTACTTTGCTCAGTTAATTACCTGGCAGTGGTGGTAGTGGGCAATTCTTCCCGCAATACACCTCAAGTAGGCGAATCGTTGCCGTATCCTTAAACTGCTTTGTCTCGTTGAATTCTTTCTGAGGTGAGGTATAGATTCCTGCCAAGCTGCCGTCATTGCCTGCTCCCAGCCGGAAGGCGATATCCTCAGAGGGTTGTTTAGCGAACTTAACGTATTCCCGCGACTCATTCGCTAGGTTGTAGGACAATGTAGCATCACCGTAGGCTGTCTCTGCTTTTTTCAGGGGTGTTCCAGCTCCAACACCTTCACTGGTTCGATACCTGGGATTGTCAGTAACTAACGCCTCAACGATATCGGTATCCGCCATCGGTGCCCCAGCCGGATACAGAATGTAGTATTGTTCTTTGCCACCTTGAATAATTGCGATCGCATCAAAATCCACTATAAACGGTGACTGAACCTGAAACTCAGCCTTATCTCCCAGCAATTTTTTCAATTGTCCCAACGTCATCCCAACTCTAGCTTGTCCAATACCTTTAGCTGAAATAAGCTGATTTTCATCTGGTTTGGCAGCATTAGAAGCATCAGCCGTTGGATTCTTGCTACGCGATGCCTTCGGAGATGAATTGCTACTGACACGAGGAGAGGGTGTCTCTTCAGTTAATGGGGTTGCTGTTTCTTTAGTAGGCAGGGGTGATACTTCTCCAATAGGCGCAGGTGATGTCTCACGAGTGGATTGATTCTTCGTCTGACTACAACCGACTAGCAGAATTAAAAAAATAGCTGTAAGAGGGATTTTGAGTTGGCGCATTTTGTCTGGAAATATAGAGGCTAGCTTCAGGGAGTAGGGAGTAGGGAGTAGGGAGTGGGGAAGAAAACGTAATTAACCTCACTAGCTGAGGAAATGCTATATACGTCCCAAAAACTCTAAAACTCGGTCAGCGATCGCTTCAGCATACTCTTCATGCATTCCCAGCGAACCCGGAAGCAAGGAAACTTCGACTCCTGTTAACTCAGCTAGGGCATTCATTTCTGCCTTAGATTGCGAGGGAGACTGTTCGCCAACAACTAGCATCACTGGTACGGGTGCAGGTTGGAACCAGGCGAGGAACTCAGAGCGATCGCATACTGGATCAATTGCCCCCGTAACAAACGCCGCAGGCGCATATCTAGCCCCCGGTTGCTGAGTAATCAGCCATTTTTTAGCAATAAATTCTGGTGTCAATTTGGCATCATCAACATAAACATGACGCTTGTACATGAAGCGCAGAAATGATGGTAAGGTATTCAGCTTGTAGAGGGTTTGACCGAGAATAGGCGATCGCACTAACTGCCTCACCCAACCCGCCAACTGCTGATCTACCCCCATCGTTGGCAAAGGACCGCGCCAAGTAGGAGCAACTAAGATAATCCTAGAGCAAGATTGCGGCATTTTTTGCACCAGTTCCATAGCGTATCCTGCTGAATGTCCAGCCGCAGCGATCGCAATTGGGCGATCAAAGATATCTCTGACAAAATCTTGCAACAACTGGTGGTAGAGTGCAGGTTGGTAGTCTAAGGGAGGACGATCCGACTGACCAAACCCCAGCCAATCTAAGGTGACAGTCTGAAACTGAGACGATAAGCGTTTGGCTAAACCGCCCATTTCGCCTCGTGTCGAGACGGTGCTAAAGGAAGGAAGCAGTAACACAGGCGTTCCCTCACCCAGAGTTTCATAGGCGATTGTTAAGGTTCGCCCTTCCCAGTTCCAGAGATAGCGTTGCACAACGCCACTAATACCAGAGCTAATCGATGTAGGTGGCGTTGCAGTGGATTGAGTACTCACTGCCATAGTTTAAATTGTATATAACCCCAAAATAATCATAAGTCCAGCCACGCCGTCTTACTCCCTTCCCAACGTTAGATTATCTACGCCAATCTTCCCCACTCCCCTGTTGTATGAGGTGATGAGGAAGATGGGGAGCGGGTTTTTTTTGACAAGGTGAGGGGGTGAGTTGTACTGGAAAATTCGGGTTTTCTATCCCCTTGTCCCCTTGTCCCCTTG
>NZ_JADEWY010000096.1 GCF_015207375.1 Coleofasciculus sp. LEGE 07092
GAGTCTTACTTGCTCGTGTGCTCCCCAATTCCTCTGCTCCCTACTCCCTGCCTTCATCAGGGTGTACTTCACCAGATAGAGAAACGCTATAGTTACCGATTCTCCTCGAATGGCATCACCTTTTCAGAAGGGGGTAAGATGTGTCTTTCCAAAAATCCCAGCACGTTAATATTGGTAGATACCACGGCTGCTAATATCCCTACCACTCCTAAAATCTCTACGGCTACTGCCCAACGTGGCTGTTTTGGTAAAGCGATCGCAAAACTGCGCCTTAATCCCAATAAATTTAACCATTCCTGCATGGTTTGGGGACGATGTGTGGGATCTAATTCCATGCCTTTGATAATGGCATGGTTGACTCGTTTGGAAATATGAGGATTAATTACTTTGGGTGGAATTAAATCCGCTTTGCCTTCTGTGCGCTTTAAGGCACTCGCTGGTAATTTTCCAGTCAGCAAAACATAAAGGGTAGCGGCTAAGGAATAGACATCTGTACAGGCTCCTGTTAATATTTTTTGAGAATTTAGTTCAATGGGAGCAAAGGGTTCATTCTGCCACCGGTAAATAAAAGGATAGTCAAATTCCCCAGCTAAATCAAAATCAATCAGTACTGCCTCCGATTGATTGGTTCGCACCCTAATATTGGCAGGCTTAATATTCCGGTGCAACAAGCCCTTACCATGTATCTTAATCAGTGCATCGCCAATTTGCTCAATGTACCCTAGTGCTTCTTTCTCTGAGAATACTCTTGAGACGAGATTGGCTAGAGAATCCCCGTGAATATACTCCATCGCCAAGCAGTAGAGCTGCCCTTCAATGAAGGTTTTGTGAATTTTCACAATATGAGGATACTTGCAGCCCTCTAGCTTCCGGGCTTCATCGACAAACTTCGATTTCAAGCTATCCTGTTCCGCTGGAGTTAGTTGCTTGAGCTTATCCTCATGCAGGGTTTTAATCACGAACTCGTTCCCTTGTTCGTCTCTCGCTAAATAGGTAATGCCAAAACGCTCCCGCCCTAACTCCTTTTCAATGAGATACTTACCATTTTGTAAGGTTTGTCCGACTGTCCAAGCCATTGCCAGTGAATTTTATGATGCCTGATTTTATTCTGGCACAAGGCTACTCAGACATCCTATCGGTTTGCTTTACTCGGCTTGCATGAGAGGAATGGCAATAGCAAATTTAACCCCCTCTCCCGGCTTTGAAATACAGATTAGATGACCCTGATGTTTTTCAACGACGATATGATGGGCAATGGACAGTCCTAAACCCGTTCCTTTGCCGACGGGTTTCGTGGTAAAGAATGGATCGAACAAGTGCTTCTGCACTTCTACCGGAATACTCGATCCGTTGTTCGCAATTAAAATCACGGCAAAAGGGCAACTCGAAATTAGACATTGCCCATCCCATAGGGGTTCATCTCCCCTTGCCAAAAACGTTGAAATTTCAATTCTTCGGGGTAGTGGCTGATCTTCCAAGGCATCAAGGGCATTAGAGATAATGTTCATGAAGACTTGATTGAGCTGACTGGCATAGCACACGACAGGCGGCAGGTTGCCGTACTCTTTAACTAATGTAATTTCGGGATAGGCTGCTTTTGCTTTGAAGCGGTTTCGCAGAATTAGTAAGGTTGTATCAATGCCTTGGTGGATATCCACCGGATTCATCTTTGCCTCATCTAGGCGCGAAAAGTTCCGCAGCGATAGGACAATCTCCCGGATACGGTTGGCACCCAATTGCATCGATGCCACCATTTTAGGCAAATCTTCCACCAAGAAATCCAGCTCATATTCATCGAGTGCCGCTTGAATTTCCGGCACATCTACCGGACAGTGCTGTTGATAGACACCCAGCAGGTTTAGCAAGCTTTGAACATACTCGCTGGCACAGTCAAGGTTGCCGTAAATAAAGTTAACCGGATTGTTAATTTCATGGGCAATACCAGCCACCAATTGTCCGACGCTGGACATTTTTTCACTTTGAACCAGTTGAATTTGAGTCTGTTTAAGCTTGTCGAGAGCAAGTTCAAGCTCTTGAGCTTGTTGTCGGGAGACGAGTTCCGCTTGCCGCAGTGCCTCCTCTGCCCGCTTGCGTTCGGTGATGTCAAATCGGATAGCTAAGTATTGATACGGTTCTCCCTCTTCATCCAAAAAGGGTACTACCGTAGTATTGACCCAATAGTAAGTGCCATCTTTAGCCCTATTCTTGATTTCACCTTTCCAAACCCTACCTGTTTTCAGGGTTGCCCAAAATTCTTTAAAAAACTCTGGGGGATGGTAGCCTGATTTGATCAGGCGGTGGTTTTGATCAATCAGTTCCTGGCGGCTGTACTGGGAGAGTTCACAAAATTTATCGTTAACATCTATAATAGTGCCTTTTTTATCGGTAATGGCTAAAATTGCCGCCTGGTCTAATGCAAATTCAAGGGCGGATAAGTCTTTAAGGGTTTTTTGAAATTGTTTGTCGAGATGAGTCTGATGGGCGATTGCTTGCCCATAGGTTGCTAGGTTTTTTTGATTCAAATTTTCTTTCAAGAGAGCAATAGACAACGAGTAAGTATCAGGACAAGAGACTTGCTCATGAGCGTGACCTTTATTCCCATCCATATTACTTCCTCTCATAAAAACTTCCAAATTATTGGTGCTTTTGTTACCTTAACCGATTACCGATCGAGAGAAGAGGAAGAGAAAAAAGGTAATTTTAGAAAACATCTATTCAGTAGTCTCATTATCCAATTATCACTTTTAAAAATGCGGCGGTAGGAGACGGTTTACGCAAAGTTCTCGATAATCAAGGTCATTTAGCACTCGATCAGCATCTCCAATCGTGACTACAGGAAGTGAACTTGCTGTGTTTTCTTCGCGTAATACCTGTTCGAGTGAATCTTTGCCCTTCATTCTTCGATTGTCTGTCAGCAAAATCATCTGATTCGCCTGAGCAAATCGCCAGACAACCCTATCACTGCTGTTAGCGGGAAGTTCTACCTCCTCAAGGGAGATAAAGCGAATTGGAAATAAATCCAGCCAGCCTTGGCTGGTGATACTTCCCAACAGAAGCATCCCATGTCCTTCCAAATTATGGTCAATTAGAAAAACCACGCTTTGGACGCAAGTCTGGCTTGAAGTTTAGCTTTGTGAGCCTGAAGCTTTTCCCAGGCATCTTCTTTACCAGGAGGTGGCGGCATTTTGGCGATTTTTTCAATTAACTCACGATTTTGCTCTCTCCAATATTGCTGAAGTTCTCTAGCCTCGTCCAGTACAACACGATATTCAGCCTCGACCTCAGCACGATTGGCTTCAATGTAGGAAAGAGCCGCGTTCATTTGCTCATCTGTTAGCCTGAATAGAGTACGGATAAACTTGTGTGGATATTGGGCAGTTAAGTAGTCCATCACATCGTATAGGGTGATGCGAGTTCCTGCGATGGTTAGTCCGCGTTCTGTACGGATGATAGCCGATTGTTTATTAGATCGGGTCGTCATACCCACAGCTTCCCTTCTAGAAGTTGTCTTTATAGTGTTTGAGTGCGACACATACGCCCTTGGGATGCTTTCGCCTACAATGAGGCTACAGTAAAGTTGCTAATTAAACTAACTGCTCTATGCCCGAAATCGTAGAGATTCCTATCGAATTAACCCGATTCCAGCTTCCCCAAGCGGTTCACGCACGCTTACAATTGTTGTTGGATCGTCAGGATGAGGGCTATACACTGTCTCAGGCAGAACGACAGGAAGCAGAAGGACTTGTTGAACTGGTGGAATTTTTATCTCTACTGCGTTTGCGATCGACACGGGTGATGAAGCAAGCATAGATGGCAACGATTCCAGCTTCCCTCCGTCGATTGGTCATTCAAAGAGCAGATAACCGTTGTGAGTATTGCGGGATATCGCAAATTGGTCAAGTCGCTACTTTTCATATCGACCACATTATTCCTGTTGTAGCCGGTGGTGAGACAATTTCTGAAAACTTGGCTCTTGCTTGTGTCTCCTGCTCACTTCGCAAGGGCGCACGGCAAAATCTTGAGGACTCGGAGACGGGTGCAGTTGTCTCCATTTTTAATCCTCGCCAACAGGCATGGAAAGAACACTTTGATTGGAACGGTGTGCAAGTTGTTGGGTTGACAGCTACAGGTCGAGTAACGGTACAAGCACTTGATTTGAATCGAGCAACAATGTTGGCGATTAGGGTAGAAGAGGAATTGCTAGGTCGTCATCCACCACCCTAAACTTGTCTAAAGTTGGCAGGCAATGAATGAGCGATCGCCCTTCCCCCCAAGCGAGCGCCAATCTTGTGATCGCACTATTTCCTCACAAGAAGGATAGATTAGCGATCGCACTCTCACCTCACGCTTCCCCCAACTCCTGCAATATCTTTTCCACCGCTACCTTCAACGGAGGTAGATTATTTTGTACGATCGCCCAGACTAAATTCAGCGATACCCGGAAATACTCATGCACTACAACATTTCTGAAAGCCACAATCTGTGCCCACGGCACCTCAGAATATCGATTCATCAAATCACCAGATAAGGAATTTGCCGCTTCTCCAATAATCTGGAGATGATGAATAACCCAAACCTGAATCAGTTCTTGTTCATCAAACGCCTGTCTGCCCTGACTGGTATATTGCTCAATCGCTGCAATCGCATCTAAAATATCTTGCAGCCGTTGGGCTTCACGCCTCATAGCATCACCGCCTCACGGTATACGCGATCGCGAATACGTTCCTTCAACATATCCACTGTCGCAATATCAACCTTGCGATTGAGCAGCCGTTCTAAATCAATTAATAGTCCTGCTGGAAACCAGGGCGTGATTTTTTCCAAATCATAGTCAACCAAAAAATCAATATCGCTCTCTTCGGTTGCTTCTCCTCGCGCCACCGAACCAAACACCCGCACGTTGTAGGCTCCATGTTTTTCAGCAATAGCGAGAATTTGCGATCGCTGCTCTTGCAACAAATCGTTAATCCCTAACCCGGTTTTGCTAGTCATGCTGCTACATTCCCAACGCTTTAAGGTTTAGTCAAATCGCTGCTTCTAGTCTGGCACTCTAGGCACACTCTTCCAACACTCCAGATGGCGAACACCATTTTTCATAACTTCCTAAGCTACTGCAAAGTCTATCAAAGATTGAGGCGTGGCAAGCATTGCTGGACAAGTTGGGAGGGGTTGTTAGGTAGCTCATACAGTTGATTGCCGATCAATATCACTCGACAACTTCTCCAAAAACGTAGCCGATCGATCAAGCAAGTCGCAGAAGACTCTTTGTAGCTCTTTTTCCGATAGCTGAAGCTTCTTGACCAGTTTTGAATAATTACTACCTTTTAGGTGAGCGACACCAGTCGAACGAATACATTGAATATCTCGAAGCAGAGCTAATCCCTCCTGGCAATCAACAAAATTCTTTTCTTCAAGGAAAACAGAAAATTTTGCTATACCTCTTGGAGGATCAGGAATAGATGAAATATTTTTTTCAATTTCGTTTTCATTCAAAGCATCTATGAAAACTTTAGCTAGTGTGAGAATCTGCAAGTCGAATTCTGATTGGCTATTATTCAGTGGAACCCGGAGATTTTGGAAGAAATGAAAATCTTCAGATGAGAGTTCGCGAAATAAATACCAACCATACTTAGCTTTCCATTTTTGATTTAATTGCTGATATCTTTGCTTAAACTTTAAATCTCTCCCTTGAGGATCAAAAGGTATACCAAGAAAATCTCGCATATACTTGGTGGTACTTAGTGACCCTTTTGGAGGGATATTAAAAACTTTCCAGTATGCTCGCTCCTTAGCTGGAAGATCGCGACCTAAATCGCCGAGATAGACTATAACCACATTTTCATGGTTGTTATCCATGCGAACTCCCCAGCTCACACCACATCTTAGGTATGAATCTTCCACTGAAAAACGCTCAGGGTCGTTATAGTATTTTTGAAGCACATCACGCTTAAAATAAACTGGTGTCAGATAGTGGGGGGCATCAGGATTCGCGCCAAAATAATTAGCTAATTTCTTCCAATTGCAGGTGAAAGTAATAGGATCACCATCAGGAGTCTCACCTAGCTGGAATTCCTCATATATTTCCGTTTCATCTTCACTGTAAGGCCAGAATCCACTTTTTGACTTAGGGTATGGAAAAATCAACTTCTTTCCCTGAAGATACGATACAGTGCTGTAATTGCTATGACTAAATGCTTTGCTTACTCCAAATTGATAAATTGTATCCTCATCCTTATATTCACCTCTTTGTTGGTCTTTTGGCACATTAGAAATATCTAGATTAGAGTAACGAACATAATCAAAAAACAATCCAAGATGTGCCTCTCTAATGGCAAGGAATTGCCGAATTTCCCTTAAACGAATCAAGATTGTCTCGTTTTGAAAGCGAATAATAGTTTCTTCTTCTCCAGATTCATCAAATTTCAAAAACTCATTTTTCCTTGAATCATGGTAAAGGTTATGGAAAAAGCGAAATTCTTCAGATATTTCAGCATGGCTTTCCCTAAAGCCAACATAATCTCGAATAAATACTAGAGGCTCTGCATCTGCAATACCAAACCTACTGTACTCAACGGTACCATCTCCAAATCTTACACAACCAGGAAATCCGCTGCTGATATCTACTTCCCAGTTTGTATTTTGTAGGGCTTCAGTAACAAATTCGTTAGAAATTAATCCCGAGTAAAAAATTTTATTATCTTGTCTATTTTGAGAGTAATCATAAACTTTTATCCAGGACTCATCGCCAAGATGCTCCTTAATGTAGGCACGTTCCTGAGCAAATAGCGCGTGTGATAGCTCTCTTGATTCTTCTGTCATTTAGATATAGCTCAAGATGTAATAATTTGATTATAAAGCCCTTTTTCCGCGTATAGGCTGGGCTAGATATATCAGATTGAACTCCTCATTCGCTACCAAAGCCTCTAAGATTATTTCCCAAGCATTGATGAATGTGATCGCGACGTGTACGCGAAGTGCGATCGCACTCTCAGCAAGCTTCAACATATTCACACAGAGTAGTTGGTTCCCCGAATGGGTAAACCCTATTCTCGCAAACCATCCAAATGAAAAGCAGTAAGCGAAGCCATGCCGGAGGCTTATCGCTTCTTTTATCTGCTGTTCCATCTTCATGCTGACTTTCTAGCACCATTACACCCTGTCATCCTTTCAAAGCGCGATCGCAAAGTGGTATGTAACGAGCAAAATCTAACACTTCTCGCTGACGTTCTTCCAAAGTAACTCAGGATACATGATAATTAGTCGCAGCGACAGTAATCTGTCACCGACGACAAACAATAAGTCATCCTACAGAATTATTAGCGTACAAATCCAAAGCCCGTGACGAGGATTGAACTCGTGACCTCACCCTTACCAAGGGTGTGCTCTACCACTGAGCTACACGGGCAAATTTCATGCAGAGATAGCTTTTTTCTCTATCGTACACGTCACCTGCATTAAGCAAGGTGCGTGGTGGGCCGGGCTGGATTTGAACCAGCGTAGGCGTAGCCAGCGGATTTACAGTCCGCCCCCATTAACCACTCGGGCACCGACCCAATTTCATCCACGAATATTAATCTTAGCACAACTAAGTCTGAGATATTCAAGTCTTTTCCCAGTAGACTAAAAATTTTTTTCCTCTCTTTTCGCCGGCAACAGTCTTTTTTGTATAGCAGGTAACAATTTACTAGGAGAGCTGGCTCTATTATCACAGCTTGACTGTGTTGGTCTATATCAACTCGCTGAATTACAGATAAGGACTATTTATACAAATGGCAAAGCGATTAGGGCGACGTAAATTTTTGCTCTACGGCTCCGCAACATTAGGTACTAGCCTTCTGTTAAAAGCTTGTGGCAGCGCTCAAACAACCGATACAGCAGACAGTACAACAACCACTGAATCTCCAGTTGCGGCTGGCAGTAGTGGCGACACGATTAAAGTCGGGATTCTGCACTCCCTCAGTGGCACAATGGCGATTAGCGAAAAAAGCGTCGTGGATGCCGAGCAACTGGCAATTGAAGAAATTAACGCAGCCGGTGGAGTTCTAGGCAAGCAAATCGAACCCATTGTCGAAGATGGTTCCTCTGACTGGCCCACCTTTGCAGAAAAAGCCAAAAAGCTCATCGATCAGGATAAAGTCCCCGTCATATTCGGTTGCTGGACTTCTGCCAGCCGCAAGGCAGTGCTGCCCGTCTTTGAAGAGAAAAAGCACATGCTCTGGTATCCCGTGCAATACGAGGGTCAGGAGTGTTCCAACAATATCTTCTATACTGGTGCTGCTCCCAACCAGCAAATCGAGCCTGCAGTCGATTGGCTCTTAGAAAACAAAGGTAAAAAGTTCTTCCTGGTTGGTTCCGATTACGTCTTTCCCCGCACCGCCAACACCATTATCAAAGAGCAACTCAAAGCCAAAGGCGGCGAAACCGTTGGCGAAGATTACCTGCCTCTGGGTAATACAGAAGTTACGCCCATTATTACCAAAATTCGTGCAGCCCTGCCCGATGGCGGTGTCATCTTCAACACCCTCAACGGTGACAGCAACGTGGCATTCTTCAAACAGATGCAGGGCGCTGGTTTGGGACCTGATAAGTATCCCGTGATGTCAGTCAGTATCGCTGAAGAAGAAGTCCAAGCGATCGGGGTAGAGTACCTAAAAGGTCACTATGCAGCCTGGAACTACTTTATGACCGTTGATACGCCAGAGAATAAGAAGTTTGTCGAGGCGTTTAAGAAAAAGTACGGCGAAGACAGGGTTACGAACGATCCGATGGAAGCGGCATACATCGGGGTTCATCTGTGGAAGCAAGCAGTAGAAAAAGCCGGAACTGCTGACGACTTAGAAGCCGTCCGTAAAGCTGCATATGGTCTACCCTTTGAAGCCCCCGAAGGTACGGTGGCAATGAACCCCAACCACCACCTTTCAAAAGTGGTGCGGATTGGTGAAGTTCGGGATGACGGTCTTTTTGAAATCGTTTATGCCACCGATAAAGCAGTTGAACCAATTCCCTGGAATCAGTACGTTGCCGATACGAAGGGATATGCCTGCGATTGGTCTGACTCCAGCAAGGGCGGCAAGTACAAAATTTGAAGCATTGAATCTTGGATTTTGGATGGGAACCCTATCTAAAATCCAAACTCTAAAATCCCTGGAGGAAAAGGTTGCTAGCAGGACTATTAGATAGTATATACGGCGGCATCAGCATTGGCGCTGTGTTATTAATTGCAGCCCTCGGGCTAGCCATTGTATTTGGGCTGATGGGTGTCATCAATTTAGCCCATGGCGAGTTGATGATGCTCGGAGCCTACACCACGTTTGTGGTGCAAAATGCTTTCAAGCCGCTGGGTGAACCGTGGTTTGCAACCTATATCCTGTTTGCCGTACCGATCGCATTTTTAGTGACAGCGCTAGTCGGGTTGGTGCTGGAGCGAGGGGTAATTCGCTATCTTTACGGACGCCCCCTAGAAACGCTGCTAGCAACCTGGGGAGTCAGCCTGATTTTGCAGCAGTTCGTCCGCAGTGTGAATTGGGTGATGATCATCGGGATTGCCCTGTTTGTGGTGCTATTTTTTGGGGCGCTGTGGGTACTGTCTAAGCGGGCAGATTTTCAGGGGATTCGCAATTGGGCAGTCCCAATCCTGTGTGTACTATCCCTAGGTATTGCTTTTGTTAGTGGGAAATTCTTGGGTGAGACATTCAAACTGGCTGTCACCAAGCCTTGGTTCGGAACTCAGGGTGTAGATGTCACAGCACCCGCTTGGTTGCGGGGGGGGTGGCTGGTGGAGTTGTCGGGGGGCAGCTTTCAATTGTCCTATGTGCGGCTGTTTATTATCGGGTTAACCATTCTGTGCGTGGCAGGAGTTTACCTATTCTTACAGCGTTCGGCTTGGGGGTTGCGGATTCGTGCCGTTACTCAAAACCGCAGTATGAGTGCTTGCTTGGGCATTCCCACAGCTAAAGTTGATGCGATAACCTTTGCCATTGGTTCGGGTTTGGCGGGAGTTGCTGGTTGTGCGATTAGTTTACTCGGTTCGGTGAGTCCGAATACGGGTCAGAACTACGTGGTGGATACCTTCATGGTGGTGGTGGTTGGTGGTGTGGGCAAGCTAGCGGGTACTATCGTGGCGGCGCTGGCAATTGGGACGGTAAACTACCTCATCGGTTCCGGCATCCTCGCTCTAACCTTTGCACCTATCAAGCCTCTATTGGATTTCTTTACCTTCTTTGCCACTACAAGTATGGCAAAGGTAATGATATTTGCTCTGATTATTGCCTTCCTGCAGGTAAGACCTGGGGGTATTTTCCCGCAGAAAGGGCGCTCCTATGAATTGTAATAAACTGTAATGACCTCTGACTCCGTAATTGAAATTCCTGGTATTAATCGTCGGCGTCAGCGTCGTCGGTTAATGCTGATTGAAGTGAGTGGCGTTGCCCTAGTTGCACTGCTGCTCATTGTCTTAATGCCAGTGCTGCTTTCTGGCTTCCGCCTTAGCCTGTTGGGACGATTTTTAGCCTTAGCGATCGCAGCCCTTGGGATTGATTTAATCTGGGGTTATACTGGCTTGTTAAGCCTCGGTCATGGTATCTTTTTTGCCTTGGGGGGTTACGCCCTAGCCATGCACCTGCAACTCGCACCGTTAGAAGCGGGTCGCTTGCCGGAATTCATGACTCTCTACGGGGGCGATAAACTGCCTTGGTTTTGGAAACCCTTTGATTCCTTTGGGTTTGCTGCTGTTGCAGTTCTCCTAATTCCTGCCGTAGTCGGGGGATTGTTTGGCTATTTGGTCTTCCGCAACCGCATTCGAGGGGTTTACTTTTCCATCCTCACCCAAGCCGCAACTATTGTCTTTTTTAACTTTTTTAACGGTCAGCAGAAACTGTTCAATGGCACCAATGGTCTGACCAACTATAAAACCCTGCTGGGGGCGGATGTGAATTCATCCCGAACTCAGTTTATCTTCTACACCCTTACTGTACTATTTTTAGCAGCATCTTATGCCCTGTGTCGATGGCTCACCAGAGGTCGTTTCGGACGCCTGTTAGTGGCAATTCGGGATGATGAAAGTCGAGTACGTTTTACAGGCTACAATCCCACGGGTTTTAAGGTGTTGGTGTTTGCAATTTCTGCCGCTTTAGCGGGACTGGGTGGGGCAATGTTTACCCTACAAAGCGGTATCATTTCACCGAAAGCGATGGATATTGCATTTTCCATTGAAATGGTGATTTGGGTAGCGGTAGGCGGTCGCGGGACGCTAGTAGGTGCCGTGTTAGGAACGCTGGTGGTAAATTTTGCCAAGAGTCTTTTGAGCGAACAGTTTTCAGAAATTTGGCTATTTTTCCAGGGAGCGCTGTTTTTGATCGTGGTGACAGTACTACCCAATGGATTAGCGGGTTGGCTGTATTCAGAAGGGATACAAAAAATGCGATCGCTCTTGGGAATGGATAGACAGGTTATAACCTACCCTAGCTTGGAAGAAGACCCAGAGGTACAGCGCGAACGTGAAGAAATTGGTCATTGAGTACATCATTTTCCTTTGCCTCATATCAAATACCAGAGTGCCTCCAAAACCTCTGCGTTATCCTCTGCGTACCTCTGCGTTAAAAAAAATTGATCGCTGGTTTCACAAATAAAAAATTAAATATGAAATCAAACCTATTAGAAATTGAAAATCTGACAGTTAGTTTTGACGGCTTTAAAGCTCTCAACAACCTGAACTTCAGTATGGATGCTGGGGAGTTGCGGGTGGTAATTGGACCCAATGGAGCAGGAAAGACTACCTTTTTGGACGTAATTACCGGGAAAGTCCAACCCACTCAAGGACGAGTCGTATTTAACGGATGCAACTTGCGGCGAATATCAGAGTATCAGATTGCTCGAATGGGAGTTGGGCGAAAATTTCAAACACCCCGAGTGTACCTCAATTTAACCGTTCGGGAAAACTTGGATTTAGCCTGCAATCGTAATAAAAATGTGTTTTCTACCTTATTCGGGCGTCCTTTATCATCAGACAGACACACGGTTACAAGTTTATTAGAAACCGTTGGGTTAGTTGCCAAAGCCGATTTACAAGCGGATTTGCTTTCTCACGGAGAAAAGCAACGGTTAGAAATTGGAATGTTAGTGGCGCAGTCACCGGATTTATTACTCGTGGATGAACCTGTTGCTGGTTTGACGGATGAGGAGACAGAAAATATCGGGGAGTTACTGCTAGCCCTAGCAGAAAGTCACTCGATTATTGTGATTGAGCATGATATGGAATTTGTGCGACAGATTGCTCGGAAGGTGACAGTTTTGCATGAAGGTTCGGTACTCTGTGAAGGAAGTATCGAAGAAGTGCAGAATGACCCTCATGTGATTGAAGTATATTTGGGACAAACCCCTTCCTCGGAAGTAGAAAACTGATAGTAGAGACGGCTCGATAGTTAGGCAGAAACAGCATCTTAAGAAACGTTTGAAAAAGCACAATGGTTTCAACAAATCAAGCGATCGCTCCCGAACCCAGCGCCCCAACCCAAATAATGCTGCAAGTCTCTGACTTGAATGTCTACTACGGTGAAAGCCATATTCTCCGGACTGTTGATTTAAGCGTACCGATAGGACAGATGGTTTGCCTGATTGGGCGCAACGGAGTGGGCAAAACCACCTTACTGAAAACAATTATGGGGTTGCTTAAACCTCGGACGGGTACAATTTCCCTTGCAGGTGAATCGATTACTGAGAAATCTCCTGATCGCAGGGCGAAGTTGGGAATTGGCTATGTTCCTCAGGGGCGAGAGATTATTCCTCGTTTAACGGTAAAGGAAAACTTACTCTTGGGGTTAGAGGCGCGACGCGATCGCACTAGAAATCAAGAGATTCCTGAGGAAATTTTTACCCTGTTTCCGGTTCTAAAATCTATGCTATCCCGGATGGGGGGTGACTTGAGCGGGGGACAACAGCAACAACTAGCGATCGCTCGGGCTTTGATGGGAAAACCCCGGTTATTGGTACTCGACGAACCCACAGAAGGTATCCAACCTTCTATTATTCTGGAAATTGAAGCGGCGGTTCGCCGCATTGTCGAGTCTACGGGAATTTCTGTACTACTCGTCGAGCAGCACCTGCATTTTGTACGCCAAGCGGATCGATACTACGCTATGCAGAAAGGAGGGATTGTCGCGTCTGGAGCAACGAGCGAACTGAGTAATGAGGTGATTCAGAGATTTCTTGCCGTTTGAACTGACACGTTAGTTTTGGGTTAAGTCTTTGTAGAGCAGAAATCTACCTGTCCGGATTAGTAAGTGAAGTGACAGTTGTAGTAGCTGACTCGACTCCCTGCCATTTAGATTTTTGTTGGATTAGGATAGGGTATCGCCCAGCAAGAAAGAAGACTATGTCGATGTTCAAGAAGCTCTTAGCGAAGGTGGGTATCGGCGCAGCAACGGTAGATGCGCGTCTGTACGAAGATTCTCTCATACCCGGTGCGATGCTCAACGGGGAAGTTCACATTATCGGTGGAGATGTTTCCCAGGAGATAGATGATATCTACCTCTACGTCGCTACCCAGTACCAGCGGGAGGTTGAGGATACCAGGGTGACAGAGGAGTGCGTGTTGATGAAATATCGCCTCTCAGAACGCTTCGACTTGCATTCCAAAGAAGAAAAGGTTATTCCCTTTTTGTTCCAACTCCCCTACGAAACACCGCTAACGTTAAGACACCAATCGGTTTACCTGCGGACGGGTTTAGATATTTCTATGACGATTGACCCCAAGGATACCGATTATCTTGAGGTGCGTCCGCATCCGTTGATGCAAATGGTGCTGGATGCGTTGGAAAATCTTGGCTTTCAACTTTATAAAGTCGATTGCGAGTATAGCCCCCGCTTGGGAGGCAGGTATCCTTTTGTCCAAGAGTTTGAGTTTCGCCCTATTGGCAAGTACCGGGGGCGCTTGGATGAAGTGGAAGTCATTTTTTCCCTGAGTGCAGATCAGTTAAATGTTCTTTTAGAAATTGACAAACGGGCGCGTGGTTTTGGGGGTTTTCTGCAAGAAGCCTTCGATATTGATGAACGCTACGCCCGCTTTCAGTTAACCTCTGATTATCTGGCTCGTCCCCTGGCAGATTTAGAAACCTTTATTGATAGTACGATTCAGAGCCATTTACAGTGAACTACCCAGCGTCAAGCGTAAGCTATGACGTGGGCTTCTGACTTCACGGGGGAATGTTATGGTGTTGATAATTCTCCTGGCAGATCCACTAGCACAGTGGTTTGTTCTGCTGGAATACTATCAATCGTTAACTCTCCACCATGCAATTGAACTAAACGTTTAGCGATCGCAAGTCCCAACCCTGAACCTTGCTGTTCGTAGAGTTTGCGATCAAATTGCATATAGGCTCCTAGGTTAGCGATTTGCTCCGGTGTCATTCCCCGCCCCCGATCACTCACCGATACAAATACCCGATCGCCTTGAGTGCGATCGCTCACACACACCAGGGTTCCGGGAGTAGAAAACTTGAACGCATTATCGACAAGTTCTTCAATCAGCTTCCGATAATTAGCTTCCGACATATAAACCACAGTTCCTTGCAGGTTTAACTGCAAATCTCCTACCCTACCTATCTGGTGCGCTTTCTGAGATGCCACTTCAGACAGGATCATTTTGCTACAAGTCTTTACCTCTCGACTCTGTAGCGCCTTCATCCGGAACGGATCGGTTGCCATCAATTCCAGTTCGGCGTAGAGCAAGAAATTCTGTGTCAGTCGATACAAACGCCGCCCGGAGGTAGTAATTTCCGCCAACATTTCCAAGGCTTCTTCTCGCTCGACGGAATCATACTCCTCAAACATATAGCTGGATAAACCGATAATTCCATTCAACGGCGTGTACAATTCGTGAGGTAGGGAATGACTGATTTGACCGCGCAATTGATCCAGTTTTTTCTGAGATTGTCTCTCCAATACCCCTTGCTTTTCTAAGCGTGCTGCGATCGCTGTCAGCAATTCATCGCGGGTAAAGGGTTTAGTCAAGTAATCATCAGCACCCAAGTCCATTCCTTGGCGCAAGTCAGTTTTTGCCGCTTTAGCCGTCAGAAAAATAAAGGGAGTTGCCTCTGTAGAAGGATGCTGGCGCAGTTGCTCTAAAACACCGTAACCATCAAGCTCTGGCATCATAATGTCGCAAAGAATCAAGTCGGGTAACGTAGAAAGTACTCGTTGAATTCCGATGTGACCATTTTCTGCCTCAATTACCTCGAAATTTTCAGCACTAAGCATCTCGCAAAGGTTACTGCGAATATCGTCCTCGTCTTCAATCACTAGAATTTTGTTCATATTTTGTCGTCTTCTCTCCGTTAAGGGGGGGTGCTGTAGACGGGGGAGCGCTCTTTTTAATTTTTAGCCTAAATTCTGTAAAAATGGATTTGGTATGATCTAGAATCTTTATTCAAATCCGATTGAGAACAAAACAACGTCTGTTTATAACTGTGGATTTTTACGCTGCTCGGGAAGTTCCGGACAACGTTCCGCTTGATCAAGTTGGTAGCCTTGTTTTTCTAGCTGATTGACGAAGTTAGTCGGCTCAGAATTAACCTCTGGCTCGGATGGTTCTTGTGAAGCCATTTCCCGTCTGATTTTTTTGAGTTTTGCTTTGCGTCCCATTCAGGTATCCTCCGTTCAAGGTTATGCTAGTTGCCAATACAGTTACCGTACCGAATAAAGGGACGTTTACCGTACTACATAACATCTAAAACCTAACACTTATTAATGGGGTAAATTTTACCTCAGTGGATTGGGAAACGCTATAAGGTTTTTCTTGTAACAGAACATTATAGTAACGAGTCAACCGTCCTGAAAACCGCTGTAAATTAAGTAGAGAACTAATCTTCGGAGGATGGGGACTTTGGACTGTCTGCAAAAGAATCAGACCATGCCATTGTAGTTGAGTCATCAGCTTCTGGTGGGTTAGCTGATTCTGACCATGCCATTGTAGTTGAGTCATCAGCTTCTGGTGGGTTAGCTGATTCTGACCATGCCATTGTAGTTGAGTCATCAGCTTCTGGTGGCTCAACCGAGCCAGCCCAGGGTACTGTAGCATCAGGTATGTCTGATAAGGAGGAAGAATGAGTGGCTCGCTCTTCTGGCATAACAAAACTGGGGGACAAGTCTGGGGGTAATGTAGCAATTAAGGGTTGCAGTGCTTCTAATACTTCTGTAGCAGATTGATAGCGCTCACGAAAGTCAGTGCGTATCATTTGATTTACGATTACTGCAAACTCCGGACTTACGGTGGCTTTTTCTTCCCAAATAGTTTCTCCCGTTTCGGGCTGTTCTCGCAATCGTTCGGGGGTGAGTCCAGTTAAGGCTTGGATGGCAATTTTACCGAGGGCGTAAATATCGCTACTAAATTTGGGGCTGCCTGCGGCTTGTTCTCTGGGCATATAGCCTTTCGTACCAATTCCAATCGTTAGCTTAGTGCGCTCCTCACCCTCACTCAATTGTGTGCGAATCGCTTTAACGGCTCCAAAATCAATCAGCACCAATTGGTTATCTGATTCCCGCCGGATGATATTTTCGGGTTTGATATCTCGATGAATGACGCCCTGAGAATGGATAAACTCTAAAACGGGGAGGAGATCTCGTAAAATAGCAATTACATTGACTTCGGGAATGGGTCGGGTAAAGGGTAACTCTCGACTGAGGGGATGACCGACAATTAATTCTTGCACGAGGTAAAAGTCTTGGTCTTCGGTAAAATAAGCAAGAAGTTGGGGAATTTGGTCATGTCTACCGAGTTCTTCTAAAATCGCTGCTTCTCTGACAAATAAGCGTGTGGCAAGTTTCCAAATTTGAGGATGGTCGCTAGCGGGTCTAAGTTGCTTCACCACGCAATGAGGGTTCCCCGGTCGCTGGGTGTCTTCAGCAATATAGGTGTCGCCAAATCCACCGGAACCGAGAACTTTCAGGATGTTGTAACGCCCGCCTAAGTTTTGTCCTAATAGTTCTTGTTCTCGTTCCCGAATTAAATCTCGAAGATCATTGTGTTGTGAGATGATTTCCCGGATTAGAGGGGCAGATGAGTAACGTTTGAGGGTGCGTTGCAGATTAATTTGGTGGAGGCGTTCCCGAATCAAATTGATAGTGCTGTAGGAAAACCCACTCAGGGCGATCGCTAAAATGGGGACGGCGGTGGGTAAAATAAGAAAACTGCCCACAAAGCAGACGTAGCTAATTCCCCCCCAAATCACCACCAGTCCTAGGGTTAAACCCAGACGAACCCAGCCCTGCTTCAATCGGTTGAGTGCAACTCCTGTGCCGATGACCCCAATGAATACCAGCAATCCTCGTTGAAGGGGATGGGGGAGAGCTTCAGCAATCGAGCGTCCTGTCATTAAAGTGGCGATCGCATTGGCATGAATTTCCACACCACTCATCCAGGCTGGATATAACCAACTTTCGGAAAATGGGGTGGGATGAAAATCTTGAAATAAGCTAGCCGTGCCGCCAATAACAACAATTTTGTTTTTGAAGTAGTTGCCATTATCGAGGTAGGTACTCCAGTTTTCGGGGTCGAGGACGTACCAAAAGGGAATGGTTTCAAAGGTGCCAGGAGAACCGTAGAAGAAAATCGAGTTACCTTTGGGTTGAGGATAACTGACTCCCGCCGCTTGCAAGGTGGCTTCATCGAAGGAGGGGACTTGTGTTGCCAATTCCTGCAATGCCTGAGCTTGCTCTGGATAGCTTTGGGACAGCAGTTTGGGATACTCACTGGCGAGGCGGTGAACTCTGCCGTTCGGCTCTATGGGAAAATTAATCGAACCCAAAGACATGGGTTGAGTTTGGAATAAGGCATTGGGCTGGATGAGCTGGGTTAAGCTGCCTTGACGCATGTCGCCATCGGTGTATTGGGCAGCTAGGGTGACTCGACCCGCATACTTTTGTAGTATCTGTCGAAACTGTTCGTCACTGCTCTTATTGCTGGGCAGGTCAAATATGATATCGAGTGCGACAGTTTTTGCCCCAGCTTGCATCAGTCGGTCAATTGCTATAGCATAGGCTTCTCGCTTCCAGGGCCAGGTGGCAAGGGGTTCGAGGTAAGGGAACTTTTCCGGTTCAGCGCGGTAAAATTGCTCTTGAGCTATAGATTCGTCATCAATCGCTAAGATTATGATATCTGAAGGGGGAGTGACTGAACCTCGGAGTTGGAAGAAAAAGGTTTGAGTTTGCCGCTCCATTAGTTGTACCAAACTTCCATCCAAGGCGGTAGCGATCGCTCCTGATACTGCCCAAACGCCTAGTAGCAGGTGTCCCCATCCCAGCGGATTGAACCAGCGCTTGATTCCTACTTTTGTCTGAGTTTTTGTATGCTGAGTTTGGCAACGGGAAGGCTTTGCCTTCATCCGCTGTAGTTGGCGATTAGTGGGCATTTTTACAGAATTCGCTGGCGATAGGGGCTTATACTTATTTGATGCATGAACAACGCTGGGAGTTTCCAAGCGTCTATCTTCCGTACTAACAAATTCAAGGCAGATGTCGATTGGCAAGGGGTTTTCAGAATCCCTCTAACCACCGTTGCACGGAAACGGTTACATTGGGAAATGCGATCGGTGTGATTTCTCCTGCTGTCAGTGTTTGCTCAGAGCGGTAGTTCCCATCGGCAGGTTCGCGCAGTACGGTAACTCGTCGATGCTTCAGATCAACAATCCAATACTCTGGAACCTTACCCAAGCTGCTACTTTAATTTTAGTCTTTGCAATTCCCAAAAATAAATTACCCTGTACCCCAAGGACAGGCATCTTCTACCCGTAGGACAGGCAACATGAGCTGTCCATCTCACGTTAAACAAGTTTTAATCGTTGCCACCACGGATTTAGCCAAAGCATTAAGATCATAACCCCCCTCTAAACCCAACAAAATTCGGCGAGTCACTTGCAAGCAATACTGAGTGAACACGCCATAATCTTGCGGTTCTAAAGCAACACTCGCTAACGGATCATCAGCATTGGCATCATAACCTGCGCTGACAATCAGCAAGTCGGGCTGAAACTCCTTGAAAAAAGGCATGACTTTTTCCTCGAACATGGGCTGATAGTCGGCTAGGGTACTACCTGGTGAGATAGGTATATTGAGGACATTGTTGTGGAAACCCCGTTCGCTAGCTTGACCGGTGCCGGGATAGCAGGGAAACTGATGTAGAGAACAGTAGGCAATTCTGGCATCTTTTTCTACAATGTCTTGGGTGCCGTTACCGTGATGGACATCCCAATCGAGGATGGCAACTTTTTCGATTCCAGGCTTTTCCAAAGCGTAGTAAGCTGCGATCGCTGCATTAGAAAACAAACAAAATCCCATTCCTCGACTGCGTTCGGCGTGATGTCCTGGTGGACGTGCTAGAACAAAAGCAGGATTGTTGGTTGCTAAAACGCGATCGATTCCATCTAGCCATGCACTCACTGCTAATAAGGCGATATCATAACTGCGGGCAGAAACCCGCGTATCCCCATCCAGCATACCGCCTCCGCGTCTAGCGATTTTCTCGACTAAATCAATATAATGTTGGTCATGAATTTGTTGCAGCAAGGGCATTACAGGACGAGTTTCTAGGGGTGTGGGTTGCTGCCACTCGATTTTATCTGCCCAAGGTGCTGCGTTTAAGGCATTGACAATCGCGGTTAGCCGTTCGGGTTTTTCTGGATGAAATCGACCGTTATCGTGCTGGAGAAATTCATCGGAGTAGATGACTGGGAGCATAGTTCGAGCAGCGTTGGCAGCAACAGAGGGCTTTTTGAAAATTGTATAGTACCAGTGGCAATAACCCGCCAGTTGTTAAAACCACTGTCTCAGAGCTAAAGTCGTCTAAAGACGACTGGACAAAAGTTGTAGTCCATTTCAATGGACTTAAGCTATTAGCCCGGAGTTTTAACTCTGGGCGGGTTTTCGGGTTTACTGACAATGGTGCAAGATATGAGTAGTAACGCATCGAACATTTACTGTAGACTCTGTTGAGTGGACAACCCATTACCGCAAGTTGACTCACTCACAAGTCAAGCTAATCTCAACCTTTTCTCAATCCGCATCTCACTCCACAGTAGGGTTAAATAAAATTACTGAAGCGATCGCTTAACAACGCCGTCGCTGATCTCAACTACAGTCGGATTGCCTTACCCAATTCAAGGCATTTAGCGGGGAGCATCACAGTTAGAGATTCTCACCAATAGCGAGTATAACCACAATGGATGCAGCAGCGTTTGAAAATCAACCGATTCAACTCTCCCGGCTTGATACTCTTTTAATGGGTATTTTTGGCGAAAGACCTGACCAAAACCCTAATTCCAAGGCTAACCTGCTTGATAATCTTGCACAGGAGCTTCCCCTAAAGATTCTGTTAGCTGAAGATCGCCCAACCGATTGTACGATCGCGTTACGAGTTTTGCGATCGCTCGGTTATCAGGCTGATTCGGTGACTAATGGAGTGGAGGCTCTCGTGGCGTTGCGTCGAAAGCACTATGATGTGCTGTTGACGGATGTTCAGATGCCGCAAATGGGAGGATTAGAGTTAGCACGTCGCCTTTGTCAGGAATGGACTCTAGAGGAACGTCCTTGCATTATTGCTGTGACATCGGAAGTCATGCCAGAAATTCGTGAACAATGTCTGAAGGTGGGGATGGATGAGTGCATTAGTAAGCCTCCCAAAGTGGAGGAACTCACTCAAGCTTTAAGAAAGTGTCAGTTCCGCAGGGCTGGCAATGAGAGCGATTAACGATAGTGTCTCTTGATTATCAGAGTTATTACTGCTTAAATGTGCTTCTATTTAGATTGGATTATCAATGCATCTACTTCTTTTCTCAATCTCAGCTATGGGTAATAATAGTGTATCCTCAATCTCTTCTCGTACTGCGGGAGTTACAGTGCCAGTACTATTCAGGCAATCTACCAACAACTTATTGGCATCATAATACTGTTTAATTACTTCCTTCTGCTTATTGCTAAACTGCCAATCATGACCAATATTACGATATTGAATCATCAAATCTCGTAATTTTTTGATCCAAGTGCTGCCGTTATTTTTCCACCATTGCTCATGTTCTTGTATCATGAGCATCTCTGGAGTTGAAGGAATTGGTTGATTTGCAAGTTCCTTTAGCGCTTCTTTTAGTTCAGTCTCAAGAGCAAGGGTAAAAATCAAGTGAAAGAGAGGCTCAAAAGTAAAATCACGATTATTGGGAAGGCTAGACGTTCGGGTATAAATCAAGTCATTGGCACGGGCAAGTATACGACCCAGGTTAATGTCAAGGGCAGGGTCAGAACTACCAGGATCCTTATAAATAAAGTCAATATTAAGATTAAGGGCGCGTTCTAGATTGCGAACACCACCCTGATCAAGATCAGCGGTAATGCCAAGGTCACGGGCAAAAGCAATACCCAAGTAAAAAGCTCTCACAGCCGCTAGTTTATAGGGAGCATTAACTGAAAGAGACTTCTCCTGAACCCACATCAAAAACTGCTGTAACTTCTCATCACTAGCTACAAGTCCATCAACCTGCTGTTTCATTAACAACAACAGTTTATCAGGATTCGGCAGCATCCCAACCGTCAAAAGAAAAACTTCCCGCCAGCGCTTATCACTAATATGGCTAACTAGTTTTTCCCAAGTATCCGGTTGAGTATGACTAGTCAACTCTCTGGCAGTAAAATACTCCTGAAACGTCAGATGGGAGAACGAGTAAATTTTCCTTGCCCGTTCCACTAATAACCCGTGTTGTGTCTCAATGGCTTTGAGTACTGCCTCACTATCTAACTGCAATTCCTCTGAGGAGAGACGTTCTCCCCGAACATCTCTGCTAGCACTTGCTAATGTATCCAGATAATCAGCAATCAATTGCTGGATTTTGTCTTGTTCAAAAAAGTAATCCCCTTTCTCAAAGGTGATAGCCGCTAGATGAGATAATAACTCTTTCTTACGGGGCAAAGTCAAAACCCGATAAACCTTATCCCGTTGAATACCTCTAGTTTCATCCCATTTTCTGAGTAAAATATCAAGCCCTTCCTCATACAGTTTGGCTCGATTCGTGGGAAACTGAGCTTTAGCATCGAACACTAAACAAGTCAGATGCAGCAAAATCGGTGTGATTGCCAGTTCTCGGATTTGCTGATTTTCAGGACGATTCAGCGTTTCAATAAATAGCTCTGCCTTCCTTAACCCCTCCTCCCCATTCGTCTTGGCAACCGCTCTAAACCACTTTTGAGCAAAGGATTCAATCTGCTGTTGATTAAAATCGGCTATCTCAACCTCAGTGAAGCCAGAAAACCTGTATTGAGATGCCGCAAGGCGACAAGTGATAAGAAGTTGATTTTTGTAATAATCTTCCGAAAACTGCCGAATTTGCTCGACAACTTCCAATTCATCTTCAGCAGGCACCTCATCCAAGCCATCCAGTAAAATTAATCCTCTGCCATGACTCAATACCGCTTCAGTTATCTCCTGATCTGAAATACCGCAACTGCCAAATTCTCGGTGAATGTAGTTGAATAATCGAAAATCCCCCTCATCCCTGGCATACTTAGCCAAGTTTTTCAGCCGGATAAATATTGGCACCAGTTCCGCTCGAAACTTTCCTGCATTGCACTGAATGGCTAAATGTTGCAAAAAAGTCGTCTTGCCTGAACCCGGTTTCCCCAGCACCATGAGTCGGGGATATTTTTCGACAGCTTCCCACCCCGGTACTCGTTGCTGACGCACCTTACCCAAACCCAAACGATCAAAATTATCAGCATCGGGGTTGAAGCTTTGGAGAAAGTCAGAAATTTCTAACCATTGTTGACTGCTAATTTCTTCGAGGATGTTAACTTCAACATAAAAGTTATCGACATCAACAGGCTGGGAAATATCCAGTAGCTGCATCTTGCCATACAGTGTTTGAATCTTTGCATGACAGTGCTGCCGTACTTGTTGCACTACGGTGTCGATATCTAAACTCTCATCTTGCACCTGTACTGTTGAAGTTGCATCAGGCGGTGTTAGTCGTTCAGGTGGAGAAAAAGATGACTCGGTATCTGCAAGTGGAGTGATGATATCTTGCCAGTCCTGCCCTAATTTCTCGCAAATTTCGACAAAATAACTAAAATCAACGGTTCTGCCTGTAAAAAATTTATAAGCCGTGGATCGACAGATTCCGAGCGTATCAGCGAAAGTTCTCTGGCTAGGAAAGCCGTTACGTCGGAGAGCCTGTCTGACTTTGGGGAGGTTGTCTGGGGCAACTTGAAGTGAACGCTGCGATCGCGCCATAGCACAATGAGCCTGATGTTTTTCAAATCATACCCTTTTTGTTTTTCTCCCTCAGCAGCAAAACTCAAGTCTAAGTCAATCCTGTCTAGTGCAGCGTGGCAAAAATAATGACCCAGTTTAAAAAGCCAGAAAAGCTTACTGCACAAGCTTTCTTTCCTTGAATCCTTCTTGCACGAATCTATAGCAGCGATCGCTACTGAAGGCTATCAGACTTATGCAATATCCGTCGATTAGCCCCCACCCAGCCTAGAGCTTCCCTCATAGTTGGGGGTTAGGGAGGTTAATTCATTCCCCATTAACTATTTTTTCTTCAACAAATCAGGGATGATCAGAACAAAAAGAACACCAAAAACAATTAGGGCTAAAGCTTGTTCTGTCGTCAAAAGATTCGGCATCACCAGATAAAGAATGCCAAAGCCAAGCAAGGCAATGAGTACTTCCCTAGAAAGGATTCCGGGTGCCACCAAAGTAGCAAGAATGCAAAAAGCTATCAAAGCAATGGCAATATCCATTTTTTCTGTCTTCTCCGACGGGACTGCACAACGTGCTAATTATTCTTCCACTAGGGCATTGCCCAACGCGATCGCATAGTTTCGTTAGCAGATGCGTTTTGCAAGTATTTCCAAAGTATCTCAAAACGAGAGAGAAGTCAGTAGTTACCGATAGAGACAAGGGAATTTGCGAAGTGTTACTCCTCCCTACTCCCCACCTGCTGAGAGGCTTGAATTTGTGTTAAAATTTAATAATAAACCTGTAATATTTGGCAAATATCTGCCTAAAAACAAGTATTTTAGGCGTATTTTTTTAATTTATCAGCCAAATCCTTAATTTTTCATGGAGTTTTGCGTTCTATGAGTACCTCCCAAGAGCGAGTTGTCCCGACAAATCTGCGCAGCGAAATGTCCAGGTCATACCTGGAATATGCAATGAGTGTCATTGTGGGTCGGGCATTGCCAGATGCCAGGGATGGACTCAAGCCGGTACATCGGCGGATTCTCTACGCCATGCACGAACTCGGTCTAACGCCAGAGCGCCCGTTCCGTAAGTGCGCCCGTGTTGTGGGAGAAGTGCTGGGTAAGTATCATCCCCACGGCGATACGGCAGTTTACGACGCCTTAGTCCGCATGGCTCAGGATTTCTCCATGCGATCGCCCCTCATCAACGGACACGGGAACTTTGGCTCGGTGGATAACGACCCGCCAGCCGCCATGCGTTACACCGAATGCCGCTTGCAAACCTTAGCCACAGACGCTCTGCTGCGGGATATCGAGTCGGAAACCGTAGACTTTATCGATAACTTTGACGGTTCCCAGCAAGAACCAGTCGTTTTACCGGCACGAGTTCCCCAGTTGCTGCTCAACGGCTCATCAGGAATTGCCGTAGGGATGGCAACCAACATCCCACCCCACAACGTCGGCGAGTTGATTGACGCTTTAGTTGTGTTGATCCACAACCCAGAGATTACCGATATAGAGTTAATGCAGTATATCCCTGCCCCTGACTTTCCCACAGGGGGTCGGATTTTGGGGCGATCGGGGATTAAAGAAGCCTATACCACCGGTCGCGGCTCCATAACCATGCGGGGTGTCGCAGAAATTGAAACCCTTGAACATCGAGGACGCCCCGATAAAGAAGCAATCATCATCACCGAGCTACCTTACCAAACCAATAAGGCAGCGATGATTGAGAGGATTGCCGAAATGGTCAATGATAAGCGCATTGAGGGCATTTCGGATATTCGGGATGAAAGCGATCGCACCGGGATGCGAATAGTCATTGAACTCAAACGCGATGCCTATCCCCGTGTCGTCCTCAATAACCTCTACAAGCAGACCCCCCTGCAAAGCAATTTTGGTGCCAATATGCTGGCATTGGTGAACAATGAACCCCAGCTTTTGACCCTCAAGCAGTTCTTAGATGTCTTCCTCGATTTCCGCATTGAAACTATTACCCGACGGACGCAATACGAACTGCGGAAAGCCGAAGAACGGGATCACCTCCTGCAAGGGTTGCTCATCGCCCTGGAAAATTTAGATGCAGTGATTGCCGCTATTCGCGCTGCTGCTGATACCACCACGGCACGGGGAGAGTTGATTGAGCAGTTTGGTCTGTCTGAACCCCAAGCCGACGCTATTTTACAGATGCAACTGCGACGCTTGACAGCCTTAGAAGCTCAGAAAATTCAAGCCGAACACGAGGAGTTACAAACTCGCATTGCAGACTTGCAAGATATCCTAGCCCGTAGAAGCCGTATCTTAGAAATCGTTGAAACCGAAGCCCTCCAACTCAAAACCACCCACGCCACACCGCGACGCACGGTGATTGAAGAGGTGGAAGGTGAACTCGGTGATATTGACCTAATTGCCAATGAGAAGGTACTGATTTTGCTCACCGAGCAAGGGTATATCAAACGAATGCCCGTCAATTCCTTCACCGCCCAAGCACGGGCAACTCGTGGCAAGGCAGCAGCGCGGATTAAAGAGGATGACGGGGTTGAGCATTTCCTCACCTGCTGCGATCACGACAGCCTTTTATTCTTTGGCGATCGCGGTGTGGTTTACTGTCTGAGGGCATACCAAATCCCAGCCGCTTCCCGCACTGCCAGAGGTGTACCGATCGTGCAGATGCTGCCGATTCCCCACGATGAAAAAATTACCTCAATCGTACCCGTGTCGGAATTCACCAATGACGAGTATCTAGTGATGCTAACTCGTCGGGGATACATTAAAAAAACGGCACTAGACGCCTTTCGTAATATCCGGGCGAATGGCTTGATTGCCATTTCCCTCGGTGAAGGCGACCAATTGCGGTGGGTGCGTCGTGCTCGGGAAGAAGACAGCATCATCATTGGCTCGCGTCAGGGCATGGCGATTCATTTCAGATCGGACAACGATCAACTGCGTCCCCTCGGTCGTGCTACACGGGGCGTCAAGGCGATGAAACTACGCGCCAAAGACGAACTAATTAGCATGGATATCCTTCCAGGTCAAGTAGTTGCTAGTATTGCCGCTGCCACGCTAGAAGATATCGAGGTAGAGGAAGAGGTAGCAGAAGACCTAAATGCCGAAAATGTCGAAGAATTAGTTGAGACAGCAGGACAAGGACCTTGGGTACTGGTAGTAACAACAGGTGGCTTGGGCAAACGAGTGCCCGTGTCCCAGTTCCGACTGCAAAATCGCGCTGGGATGGGATTGTTAGCAACTAAGTTCCGTAAAAAGAAAGACCAATTAGCTGCGCTGCGGGTGGTTAATGAAGGCGATGAACTGATGGTTGTCACCATGCGAGGAATCATCATTCGTCAGTCCATTGATGCGATTTCACCCCAATCCCGAATGGCAACCGGGGTGAGAGTGCAGCGCTTGGATGAAGATGACGCGATCGCGGCAGTTGCATTAGTCCCGCTATCCGATCCAGAGGCAGAAGCCGAAGCACTGGATGAAGCATTGTAGGTGGGGAAGATTAGGACAAGGGGGCAAGGGGGCAAGGGGACAAG
>NZ_JADEWY010000097.1 GCF_015207375.1 Coleofasciculus sp. LEGE 07092
CTTTTGCCTGGCTTGGTAGGTATAAAATTTTTGAAAAACTCCCAAGGTTTCAAACTCATAAGCGGGTAATAAGGAATTGATATCTAAATCCGTGCGGTAAATGCTAAACAATAACCAGTTTTGTCGCTCTGTCGTTTCAGAAATAATTCCCTGAATCTGCGGGCGTCCGGTGTCTACGAGGGAGCGACACTGACGCTGTACAATCTCGGAATCTAGCTGAAGGAACCCCAGCTTTGTAGGAGCTTGCTTGCAAACCTCATCTTTGAGGTAGAGTGATAGCTGTTCGACAGCATACTGCTCGTAAGCCTCCTGGTTTGGGTTCGTCAGTCCCAGTACTGTTCCTAGCACTACCAGTGTTACTCCCCCCACTGCCGCCAAAATTTGTAATGGTTTCATAGTACTGTTTTAACTAATGGTAGGGGGAGTGGGCTTTTGCCGTGAGCGTCAGCGTTCGACACTTCGAGAAGCCTCAGTGAACACTGAGCGTCTCCGCCTAAGACCTGTCAAAGGGTCACGCCGAAGTCCGAACGGGAGTGGGCGAGCTTTTTTTTATTTTTAGTTTGGCTTCTTAATTTTTTTGCAAGATGCTATACTAGGAAACTGGATGGCGAGCGTAGCCAAGTGGTTAAGGCAGTGGATTGTGGTTCCACCACTCGCGGGTTCGAGTCCCGTCGTTCGCCCTGGATTCAGCTCAGGGAAGGATAAACTTCCCTAATCTTTCCCTAAATTAAGCTATTATTCTGTTCCATTGGCGGGCGGAAGCACTGAACTTGGATAGGCTCCCCGGTGGAATAGCTAGTCAGAGCATGGTGATTTTCCCGCTCCGGAAAGACATTCTCAGCGTGTGAATTCATACTAGAAGTGACAGATTTAACAGATAGATCTGCCACATTAGCAATTGATGAACCCAAACATGAGGGCGCTAATCCCCTGCCCAGCTCAAAACGAGAAGTTCAATCTGCGATCGCTTCTTTCCCAAACCACAACGTTCTCAGTCACGAACAAGCAACCAGAGAAGCCATTCTCGCTGCATTACCCGATCACAACGTTTTGCACTGTTCCTGCCACGGCAAAGCTAACCTGCTAGAACCCATCAACAGTGGTCTTGCCATGACGGGTCAAGGCGAAGCAGCCATCCTAACCCTGCGTGACCTCCTCGACCTCAAGCTCAACGGCATCCGCCTCGTCATCCTCTCCGCCTGCGAAACCGGACTAGCAGGAACTAAACTAGCTGATGAAGTCATCAGCCTGCCCAATCGCCATCCCTCAGCAACCGTTAATCAAGAAAAATACTTTGCTCAAATAGCTTTCTGATAGGGACTCATCCCCCCAAAAGGCAACCGAGAGCGATCGCAACACCCATCCTCCCAAAACGCCGAAATCTTAAACCTCGCCCCACACTTAGGACACTTCGACAACAAACCGTGATTCTCTTACTCCTACTAAGGTAGAATTTTCCTGACCCACTTTGCTCTAAGTTTCCGAACCCCTCACCTATCGCTATTGATGAGTCAACTTTCTTCGCAAACCTCTACCCATTCATCCCTCAATCCCCTTAAACAACCAACTGACTGGCTCTATGCCCTGTGGAAATTTTCTCGCCCTCACACTATCGCAGGCACTAGTCTGAGTGTCTTAGCTTTGTATCTAATTGCTCTAGCCATGACTGGCAGTGGGCTATCCTCTCAGAATTTAGGGCAATTGCTGGGAACTTGGATATCCTGCTTGTGTGGCAATGTCTATATTGTCGGACTCAATCAACTTGAAGATGTGGAAATTGACCAGATCAATAAACCCCATCTTCCCATTGCAGCGGGTGAGTTTTCCCGACAGCAAGCCAAGCTTATTATCGCTCTCACCGGTATCTTAGCACTCCTCTTGGCGGGCTGTCTGGGTGAGTGGTTATTCTTGATGGTTAGTATTAGTTTAGCGATTGGCACCGCTTATTCACTGCCGCCGATTCGGTTGAAGCGGTTTCCTTTTTGGGCAGCACTATGCATTTTTTCGGTGCGGGGAGCCGTTGTCAATTTAGGACTGTTTTTGCATTTTAGCTGGGTGTTGCAGGGAAATGTCATGATACCGACGCCTGCGGTATGGGCGCTGACGTTGTTTGTTTTAGTCTTTACTGTTGCGATCGCTATTTTCAAAGATGTCCCTGATATGAAGGGTGACAAACAATACAATATCAACACCTTTACGATTCGATTGGGTAAGCAAACCGTGTTTAACCTAGCACGGTGGGTGATCACTGCCTGCTATGTAGGCATTATTCTAGCTGGTGTTTTATTGCTTTCTGCGGTTAATCCCCTATTTCTGGGTATTACTCACTTAGCAGCCTTAATTCTTTTGTGGTGGCGCAGTCAATCGGTAGACTTGCAAGATAAAGGTGCGATCGCTAGTTTTTATCAATTTATCTGGAAACTCTTTTTCTTGGAATATCTGATTTTTCCGGCAGCGTGTTTACTGGCTTAAAATTGGACTAGATAACCTAGGCTGAACTAATATGACGGTAACAGAGCTTCTTCCCACTCTCAAAAATCTTTCCCGTGCCGACAAGCTAAGTTGCAAAACTAACCTTCTGAGGAGCAAGTATTGATGGAGTTGTTCACTATTGGTCACTCTAACCACACAATAGAAGGTTTTATCTCTTTACTACAGCAACACGAGGTAACTGCTCTTGCTGATGTGCGCTCACATCCATACAGCCGTTTCTTGCCACACTTCAAACGCAAAGAGTTGAAAGAAGCTCTATCAAGGGAAAGAATTCACTATGTATTTTTGGGACAAGAACTAGGCGCAAGATCCAACAACCCAGAGTGCTATATCGATGGAAAAGCCGTTTACGATAAGATTGCTGCAACTGAGACATTCCATGAGGGAATTCAAAAGGTTTTAAAAGGATTAAAGAAACACAGAATTACATTAATGTGTGCGGAGCAAGATCCTTTAATCTGTCACAGAGCTATCTTAGTTTGTCAGCATTTATGTCAGTTTAACTTACATATTAATCACATTTTGAAGAATGGCGAGTTAGAGTCTCATTATGACCTAGAAGATAGAATGCTCAATAAGCATGGTTTTAACATTAAGGGAGAACCAGTTCAACTCTCTTTATTTGACAAGGAATTTAGTAACTTGTTAACAAGAGAGGAGTGTTTAGAAAAAGCTTATAAGCTTCAAGGTGATGAGATTGCCTACGTATTTATCAACGTCGTACCCTTCAATTAGTTCACAGTGTCAGCTTTTCTGCTAAAAACAGTGAGTTTAATAAGTGGCGAGGTAATCTTCAAACTGCTAATGGCCAATGTTTGAAAGATGCAAAGATAACAGACCCAGTTTTTGTTGACAAACTAAATGCCGGATATCAACCTAAAAATAACTGTTTGGTAACTGTGAGTCTCAGTATGCCTTATCAACCTTATCCTGAGTGGGAGGGCGAAGCTCCGTGTTGGAAGTTAATAGCAGGTGTAATAGAGCTGTGATATACACTGTAATTTGACCCGCCCATCCCCCACCTTGAACTAACACTACAAAACCCAAAATACCCACAAAAGGGGTGCAACAAAAGCCACACCCCCTCACCTAACTAACTCAACTCAAACAAGCCGCCAAATCCTCATCCGGTGCTGTACAGCACTTTGCGAGTCGGTGTGGTACAGTCCCCCCCTTGATAAGGGGGGCTAGGGGGGTCATGTATGTAGTCTATTAACTTGAAAACCGCTGTAATCGCCTTCAACTGATACTTCTCCGATAACAACTGGAAAACATTAAGAGAAATAAACGCAGGTAACGTTAGTCCCAAACGAATATCCTTAATTCCCAAATAAAGCAGCGTCAACAAAAATGACACAGAACTTCTCTATCTATATTTTCGCTAAAATTATATAAGCCCTGGAGTACCCCGGATGGTTGATACCTCTCAACAGATTGATGTTATTGCTGCTGCTGCCGTGGGGATTTGCCTAACGCTTATTGGTTTTTTCCTTTGGAAAGCGATCGCTATCTCATCCCTTTTCCAAAAAGGCGTCACGCTTTACGAACAAAAAGACTACCCAGGTGCAGAAGCCGCCTTTCGCCGAGTTAGGGAACGACAAGGCAGTAACGACATGGTACGCTTGTTGCTGGGAAATGCTTTGGTAGCCCAAAACAAGCTAGATGAAGCTATTGCTGTATTCTGGGAACTAATGGAGCGATCGCCTAAAAATCCAGATGCCTATTTGAAATTGGCAGACGCCTTGATTCAGCAAGGAAAATTAGAAGAAGCACTCCCTGTTTTTCAACAATTAATTCGCCGCAATCCTAAAAATACAGAGATTCCTTTTCAGGTAGGGTTGATACTTTCCAGGCAAGGCAGATTAGACGAGGCGATCGCAGAGTATCGAATCCTAACAAAAGAAAATCCTGATAATGCTGTAGCTCATCTTAACTTAGCCAACATCCTGATAGCGACAGGCGAGTTAGAGGAAGCCATGCACCAGTATCAAACGGCAATTCGTCTCGATATTAAAAAACCAGACGCTTATTGGTATTTTGGAGACGCTTTAAACCAACAAGGCAAATCGGAAGAAGCTCTTGCTGTATGGCGAAAAGCCCTTCAGCGTCATCCTAATGATAAAGTGGCTCAGTCCAGAATTAGGCAAACTCTCAAAGCACAAGGTAAATTAGGGTAAATCCCTCTTCAAGTTATCGTGCCCCAGCTTCTATGGCAGAATTGGCGATCGCACTCATAACCGCTTCCTCCTCAGTGACATTCCTGCCAATCCCTTTCAACTCAATCCGATAAGTCATACCTTTCCACACCCATTCAAGGGTAGATGGCAGACAGAAACTATTGCATCTGCTCGGTGTAAAGTATCCCTGGATGCCCTTAGCCAGAAGAATTTCTTGAGTCAACCAATCTACCGGAGAATAGGCTGAATCCACTGGCTTGGCGCTAAATGAACCAAGGGTACAAGCTGGAATTCCATCACAATTTTGCTGCAAACGTAAAGCAATGCTGTAGGCGTTGCGCCCAGCATAACTGTTTACATAAATCTGTTGTTTGAACGGCGGCAGTTCACTGGGTAAAAAAATTGGCACATCTGTTTGTTGCTGGAGTTGTGGCAATTGTTCAGCAAATAGATTAGCTACAGGGGGTTGTTCTGCTGGTGCGCCTCGAGCACGACTGACTAACGTGCGAGCCATATCACGGGGAATGCCATACTGGACAAGTGTGCTAGGGGCGAGGGTGCCGCGACTTGTCACAATAACTCGCCACTGCTCGTTTTCGTTAATCAGAACTGTTTCCCCTTCACTTTGTCCCCAAAACCAGTTGGCAAGGGCATAGGAATCAACCCATGTAATTGTAGTGACTTCAGCAGCGATCGCAGAAACTCCCCCTCTCTCGAGCAAATCGAGCAGCACCACTTTCCGAATTGCTGATGTCTCTTCAGCTACAGCAGAAATCGGAGCTATAACTGTTGCCAGTAGTAAGACACTGCCCCATAGGGTTAGGCTGGCAATGTACCCAAGTAAGGCTCTAGCCTTCATTTTTTAATACAAATCATTATTACCAGTTTATTGGTTCTCGATCAAAAAAAGCCGTCTTTTATATTTCTCTCATTATGGAACTTGATGCTCTGCTCAGACTCATCCACAAGGGCATGGGGGAGTTCCTATCGTTCTTCTTCAGAAAATAAGCCCAGTAAGGGAGCGAGAATTGCACCGAAAACAAAGCCGCCAGCATGAGCCCAGTAAGCGATGCCACCAGTATCCATACCCACATCAGTAGTTACACCGACACTAGCAACACCACTGAAGGCTTGTTGCACAAACCAGAACCCCAAGAAAAAAACGCCGGTATTCTAATACTTGTGATAAAAAAGCCCAAAAATACTAAGGTATTGATTTGTGCTTGGGGAAATTTCAGAATATAGGCACCCATGACTCCAGCAATAGCGCCACTGGCTCCTAAGGAAGGAATTGCCGATTGAGTTGCGAAAATGTACTGAGACAAAGCCGCTAAGATGCCGCAAGTAATATAGAAGATTATGTATTTGATAGGCCCTAGTCGATCTTCAATATTGTTGCCAAAAATCCACAAAAACAACATATTACCGCCAATATGCAAAAAACCACCGTGGAGGAACTGGGATGTCACTAATGTCAGGGGTTCCGGCACAGGCTGATTGACGGGAATGCCTCTAAAGCTTGCCGTTAACTCCTGAGGAACAACAGCATAGAGCTCGAAGAACTCATTGAGCTGGGGTGGAGCCAGACTCAGCTCGTGGATAAAGACCACAATATTGATAGCAATCAGCGCATAGGTAACATAAGGGGTTATCCGCGTCGGATTATCATCGCTAATGGGAAACACAGATGGCGTTCCTATTTATTCGAGAACTGGGCAAACAATAACACGAATGAAAGGAGTTCAGACTAGTTTTCAGGGAGTGGGGAGATGGGGGAGAGAGAAAAGGACGAATGAGCTGCTATTACTTCCCTACCTTTCCCACCACTGATTGGTTGACTGGTGAGACATTCAGGACTAAGCGGCTCCCCAGCGCCCCCGCTTCCCAGCATCCCGTTCGGTGAGGTTTTTTGTAACGTTAAAGATTAAGAGCGTTAAATGTTACGGCAAAACCCATTCTTAAGACCCCATTCATGGATTTACTGGAATATCAAGCCAAGGAATTATTTCGTGAGATAGGCATTCCTGTTCTATCGGCTCAGCGCATCGACCATCCCAGAGACTTGAAGCGTTTGGAGATTCCCTATCCGGTGGTACTCAAATCTCAAGTCCCAAAAGGGGGACGAGGGAAAGCAGGTGGTATCCGATTAGTAGAAAATACCATTGATGCGATCGCCGCAGCGCGGGCAATTTTCAACCTGCCGATTCTCGGTCAGTACCCGAAAGTCCTGCTGGCGGAATCCCACTACGACGCCCAGAAGGAATTTTATCTGGCAGTTATCCTCGACTATGCACTCGGGCGTCCGGTTCTATTGGGTTCTTCTCAAGGAGGCATTCATGTCGAAGGAGTCATGGCGCATATGCAACGAATCGTAGTCGAGCGAGAGTTTTCTCCCTTTTATGCGCGGCGTCTGGCTTTCCAAATGGGACTCCAAGGAGAGATCATCGAGTCCGTCAGTGAAATCGTGCAGAAGATGTATCAGCTTTTTGTTCAAAAAGACCTAGACTTAGTGGAAATTAATCCCCTTGCTGTCAGTTCCACGGGTGAAGTCATGGCTCTAGACGGCAAAATTGCAGTCAACGACAACGCCTTAGGTCGTCATTTGGAGTTGCTAAATCGGGTATCGAGCCTAACAGACCGATTACAGCTCACCTCCCAACCCACTGAACTGAAATGGACTGACTGTGAAGGCAATATTGGCATTCTCTGTAACAGCACCTGTTTGGCGGCTGCAACCCTAGATTTAGTGTATCAAGCCAAAGGAAAGCCAGCCAGTTGTTTAGTCGCAGACGGTTATGCCAGTTGGGATTTGCAGTTGCAGTCTTCTCCTGTACAACAACTGCAAAGAGCGCTACAGCAATTTATAGAGACTCGCGGTATTCAAGTTGTATTGGTGAATATTTTGAGCAGCGCTGCTGCTAGCGAAGCTGTAGCTGAGGTGATTGCCAATTACCTGCTTTCTACAGTTGGGCAAAGACCAGAACTCAAGGCTGACAACCGACTCCCAAGACCGACGGGTGTACTATTAGATTCCCGCCGAGGTCGCAGCAATCCCAGCCGTTCCGTTCGCGGACAATCAACCCCTGCCACTGCATTCCCTCACTTTGTGATCCGCGTTGGAGGTGGGAAAATTGATTCGGTAAAAGAACGTTTGACTGAGTTTTCTGTCGATTGGACAGACAGCTTAGAGCAAGCTGTTGCCAAAGCCGTCTCCTTGGCTAAGTCCGCTCTCAGTCCGTCTGATAGGCTTTGATTGAAAATAGGTAGGTGAGGCACGAGACACTATCAGGGGACGATGTTCATCTGAGTCGCACCCGAGATACTCCCTATACCCCATTGAACAAGAGCAATCGCTCTGAAGGGTGCCTCGCCTGCCAATACCTGACCGTTCTTGTTAAGCTCGAACTTTGCATCTATGACGCTATGAACTTGACACCAGATAGCAACGTTTTGATACAAGGGATTACACAACCACTCGGTTCATATTACGCTGCCCGCATGAAAGCCTATGGCACGAATCTGGTGGCTGGAGTCAGTGTCGGTCATGGAGGGCAACAGGTTCATGACATTCCTGTGTTTGACTTGGTAGAGCAAGCGATTTCAGAAACCGGATCAGTCGATACGACGATTATTTTTGTAAAATCCTACCGGGCGTTGGATGCTGCCCTAGAAGCAATAGACGCAGGAATTTCACAAATTATTCTGGTGACGGGAGGTATTCCTCCCCTCGATATGGTTCGCCTTCTACGGAAAGCCCAAGCTACCGATACTGTCATTGTCGGACCGAGTAGTTCTGGGATTATTGTGCCAGGAAAACTTTTGCTGGGAACTCAAGAGAGTGAATTTTATACCCCCGGTTCTGTAGGGCTAATCAGTCGCGTCGGTCCTCTTACCTACGAAGTTGCCCTAACGTTAACTCAGGCAAAACTCGGGCAGTCCATGGGAGTAAACCTAGGCAGTGATCCGATTGTAGGTTCCTCGTTCCATCGGTGGCTGCAAGTTTTGGCAACGGATAAGGACACCAAAGCGATTGTTTTAGTCGATAAAACCGGCGGCAGTAGCGAAGAAGCCACGGCTGACTATATCACCAAAGCGATTAATAAACCTGTAGTTGTTTACATTGCCGGATACTATACCCCTGAAGACAAGCAATTGGGTGACGCCAGTGCTATTATTGCTGCCCAGCTATCAGGACCTGTGACTAGCGCCACGACTGCCCAACATAAAATTGAAGCGTTTAAACAGGCAAAAGTCCCTGTGGCAGAACGCCTTTCCCAGATTCCAGATTTAGTGAAGAAGGCACTCAAAAATGGTTAAATCCATATAAAAATTGTGGAAATTTTTTAAAGTATACCCCCTAACTATCAAGACCCATTACTATATTTTACCCTCTCTCTTTAGGCTGACCTTATCAGACTCTTTTACCTGTTACCCCCCGAGGAGTATATACTAGTTCCAATTTCTAGCATTTCCCAGTCTGGTGAGGTACACCCTGATGAAGGCAGGGAGTAGGCTTTTACCGTGAGCGTCAGCGTTCGACTGAGCGTCTCCGCCCTGAGACGGTCGTTGGGTCACGCCGAAGTCCGAACGGGAGTAGGGAGTAGGGAATGGGACTGTACCTCATGTAAATGAGAACCGCTATAAATGAGCAAATTTAATTAAATTGACTGCATTTTTAGTTTGATTGAACAACCGTTGAAACTTAGCAACAAAACCTATCATGAGTCAATTTATAGTTGAACTACCCAGTCCAGAAGGAAATACTCTAGTCGGAAACCTTATTGATTTAGGTCATGATCCACTAGGGTTCTTAACCCAATGCGCTCGTGACTACGGGGGTATCGTACCGTTGCGGTTGGGATTAACCCAAGCTTGTCTGATTAGCAACCCTGACTACATTGAAGAAGTTCTAAAAAATCAAGATACCTTTATCAAGAGTCGCGGGTTTCGGGCATTACGCAGCTTGCTGGGTGAAGGACTTTTAACCAGTGAAGGAGAAACGTGGTTTCGCCAGCGACGCCTTGTTCAACCTGTATTTCACCAGAAGCGCATTGCTGGATATGGAGAGGTAATGGTTGCTTATGCTGAAGGACTATTGGATAGCTGGCAGGATGGAGAAACTCGTGATGTCCATGACGATATGATGCGCCTCACGTTGAATATTGTGATGAAGACAATTTTTAACCAAGATGTTACCGAGGGTGATGCCAAAAATGTTGCCCAGGCGTTGGATGTGGCGATGGATTGGTTTGAGTCTAAGCGCAAGCAAAATTTTCTATTTTTGGAATGGTTTCCTCGACCCGAAAATATTCGCTACAGAAATGCCATCCAAAAGATGGATGAAACGATTTATAGCCTTATCAATCAACGGCGCAACAGCACAGAAGAAGTAGGGGATTTACTGTCAATGCTGATGCAAGCCCGTGATGAAGAGGACAATAGCCAAATGAGCGATAAGCAATTACGAGATGAGGTAGCAACTCTGATGTTAGCAGGGCATGAAACCACTGCCAATGCTTTATCGTGGACGTGGATGCTTTTATCTCAACATCCAGAAGTGCAAGCTAAATTACAAGATGAGTTACAAGCGGTTTTGGGAGGACGTTCTCCCACGATTGCAGACCTGCCTCACTTGCAATACACCAGTAGGGTAATTAAGGAGTCGATGCGGCTTTATCCCCCTGTGGCACTTCTCGGTCGGGAAGCGGTCAAGGATTGTGAAATTGGTGGCTATGGTGTGCCAGAAGGATGCCTGATTCTAATTAGTCAATGGGTAATGCATCGTGATTCACACTATTTTGAAGAGGCAGAAGTATTTAAACCAGAACGTTGGGCAAATGATTTAGAAAAGCAGCTTCCTAGGGGAGTTTATATTCCCTTTGGCGATGGACCTCGCATTTGCATTGGTAAGGGGTTTGCATTGATGGAAGCAACGTTATTACTTGCAACAATTGCTCAGACGTATCAACTAGAACTCGTACCAAATCACCCGATTGAACTGCAACCGTCTATTACCCTGCGACCAGAACAGGGTATTAAAGTAGTTTTGAAGAAGCGTTAACATTTAGTCTTGGGTTAGTAATGAAGTACAAGCGTGTTGTCATCACTCGTCATGGCAGTCGAGACGTTTTACAAGTGGTTGAAGATAACCTGCCAGAACCCCAATCAGGGCAAGTGCGCGTGAAAGTCTTGGCGACTGGTGCTGCGTTTACTGATGTGTTGATGCGCGAGGGACTTTACCCCGATTTGCCCGGTGTGCCATTTTCTCCGGGTTACGATATTGTCGGCACGGTAGACCAAGTGGGTGATGGGGTATCCACTCCGAAAGTGGGGCAGGTGGTGGTTGCCATGACCATAATCGGGGGGTATGCCGAGTATATTTGTTTGCCTGCACAAGATGTAGTGCCTGTGCCTAGGGGGGTTGACCCTATTGAGGCGGTTTGCTTGGTGTTGAGTTACGTCGCCGCTTACCAGATGTTGCACCGAGTTGCTAAGGTTAAACGGGGAGAACGTATTTTAATTCACGGTGCAGGAGGGGCGGTAGGTTCGGCGCTACTGCAACTGGGAAAGTTGAAAGCGTTGGAAATGTTCGGTACGGCATCCCAGAGGAAGCACGAGTTTGTATCGAGTTTGGGGGGAATTCCCATAGACTACAAAACTGATGATTTCGTGCAACGCATTCAGGAACTTACGGGCGATGGTGTAGATGTTGTTTTTGATGGAATTGGTGGGAGTTACTTAGGGCGGTCTTACCGGACGCTACGCCCCAAGGGACGATTAGTGAATTACGGATTTTCGTCAACCCTCGGTTTTAAACGGGGGCGGTTTTTCCGATTAGTTTCGAGTTTAGCGCAAGTGTCCTTCTTGAACTTGCTTGCCGATGGTCGCATGAGTGTATTTTACTCGATTGCGTTAGATAAAGAAAGCTATCCTGATTGGTTTCAAGAAGATTTAAACGCTTTATTAAATTTGCTGAGTGAACAAAAAATAAAACCTGCGATTGCTTATAAAATACCGTTAATTGAAGCAGTTCGCGCCCATGAATTGCTAGATAGTTTCGGGGCGATGGGTAAGATTATTCTCCTCTGTGGTAATGGATTGGATAACGGATGTAACGGATGATTATTCCCCCTATTGCGCACCCTACACCTTAAGGCTCATCGACGTGGGAAAGTTTTAAATCTAGCAGACTACAAAATATTTACCGAAACTTCACAATTTTCAGCCCATTCTTCAAAAAAGCTAAAGCTACACTAGAAGAAAGTCCTTCCCGATTCTACTGAATAAATCTTGTAAAAATTAGAGCGACTAACTGTTGCTAGTGAAGGGCTAGAGGCAATGAAAAGGATACAGCGTATGAGTTGCCGGACGTTTGCCAACGAATCGACGTTGAGGATGAAAATCACAAGTCGGTTTATCGTTGCTGCTTCAATAGCTCTGACCGTACTGAGCTTGGTAGGATGGGGAGATGCCAAGGAATCTGCTAATGCCCAAGAAGATACCAGCCTACAGACTTCCAATCCGGTCGTGAATGCCGAGTTGGTTGCTGCTGATAATCGGTTCAGCTTTAAGTTATTTTCGGAGATTCTCAAGCAACAGCCTAACGAGAATATTTTTGTCTCTCCTTCTAGTGTAGCGATCGCCCTGGCTATGACCTACAATGGCACTGGCGGTGAAACTCGGCAGGTGATGGCTCAAACCTTGGAATTAGAGGGGATGAGTCTCGAGGAAATCAACGAAGGTAACGCTGCCCTGAACACGTCCCTGGAAAATGCTGATCCCCATGTACAGCTTTCGATAGCTAACTCTCTCTGGACAGCAGAGAGTAAACCTGTCAAGCCAGAATTTTTGCAAAACATCCAGAACTTTTACGAGGCTAAAGTTCAAAATTTGAACTTTGGCAATCCCGCAGCGCCATCAATTATCAACGCTTGGATTCAGGAAAGTACCAACAACAAAATCGACAAGATTGTAGATCCAGGAGACATTACATCAGGCACCGTTTTTGTTCTGATTAACGCCATCCATTTTCTGGGAACTTGGAGTGATCCATTTCCCAAAGAGGCAACGGTAGAACGTCCATTCACGTTATTAGATGGAACTCAGAAGCAGCACCCGATGATGTTCCAGGAAAGCTACTATTCGGTTCGGGGCTATCAAAATGATCTATTTCAGGCGATTGAACTGCCCTATGGAGATAGACGGTTGAGTATGTACGTCTTTCTCCCCAATTTGGGAGTCAGTCTCAATACCGTCTCTGAAAACCTGAATCTGGAGAATTGGGAGAACTGGATGAACGAGTTCCAGTATGATGAAGCACCCCTTTTGATTGGTTTACCCCGCTTCAGCTTAGAATATGATATCGATCTCAAAAATGTTCTCAAAGCCTTGGGAATGGAGGTAGTTTTTGGGGAAGATGCCGATTTCTCTGCCATGACTCCCAGAACTATATCGATGAGCGAAGTCAAGCATAAGACATTTGTGGAAGTGAATGAAGAAGGCACTGAAGCATCAGGAGTAACATCGATAGGCGGCACCAGAGGTTCACATACCGAGATAATTATTAACCGCCCCTTTTTCTGCATGATTCGGGACAATCAGACAGGAGCAATCTTGTTCATGGGCATGATTGTAGAACCTAATTAAACCTGACCAGCTTTTCGCAATTCATCGATAAGCATTTGCTGGTAAATTCCGGGTAAGTAGCCAGTCATTGCGTTCGTTTCTATCCCATAGCCCAGACTCGTCCAAGTCCCGGATAACTGCCGCAATACCCGCTCCAGCCTTCCTTGCTGTAGTTGCGCCGAAATATCCATGCCCCATGCTTGCTTGTCACTCAACCAAGCGTAAACCACTGCATCCTGATATTGCGGCTCAAAGCTATAGTTTTTCCAAAGCCAAAACTCCCAAGGTCGGGGGTGATAGCGCTTCGCCTTGTCGTACCAAGTGGTGTTGATAAACTGATACCGTCCTGCTGCGGTTGTACAGTTACCGACATTGGGTCCGGCTACAATTGGCACACAGCGTTCGGGATGATGACTCAAATCCCAGACATACTCGCCCCCATAGAGAACTGCATAGGGACGGGATACATTCGCCTCACTTGCCGAAATCGTTCGCATTAAAGCACGAATGTAGGGGTCTCCCCCCTTCATCACCAAGGGCTGAGTGCCGTTGCCACTGCCTGGAGAATTAAAAATTGATAAATTTGGTCGATATCCCGCACGCAGCTCCAACAGCACGATGAGTATCACCAATAATTTAACCCAATTAATGAGTCCCTTCATGGCAAATTGCTAGATATTCCTAGCCTGGAGTTTTAAGTGACTACCAGGGTGATGACCGTACCAAATGTTAATTATTCTTATTCTGCCTTAAAAATAGCCCTAAGATGCACTTCACTTCTCGATTTGGCTAAAACTTCTGTCACCAGAAGTGCCCTATCGCGCCAAAGCCACCGCTTTACCCATCAGGCTACATTAGCAAATAATTCTCGCCAACTGCGATCGCTAGCCTCTGGACGAGCAATCACTTCGACTATCTTATTTTGCGCCTCCGCTTGCAAGAGCGCCTCTATACAAACTTGAGCCACTTTCCGTCGAGGAATACTACCGTCAAACAGTGTATCTGCCGATGACATGACTACAGGATCGGGGTTATCTTCATTTTTGAGCCCACCCGGTCGCACAATCGTATAAGTCAAGCCGCTCTTCTGGAGGTATTCCTCTGCTTGCTTCTTCCACACCAAAATCAGCCAAAACAGATTGAGGGGATGAAAAAATTGGGATACGCACAAAGAAGAAACCATGACAAACTGCTCGATGCCCTTTGTTTTGGCGACATCGACCAAATTTTTACTGCCTTCATAGTCCACCTTATAAGGACTCGTCGGGTCAAAACTAGGACTAGCACCCGTAGCCGATAAAATTACAGTACTGTCGCCGATGGCAGCACTCAGGCTATTGGGTTCCAATACGTCTCCCAGGACGAGTTCCGCCTCCGGTGGCAGAACCTCTTTTCCTTTCTCTAAGTTGCGGACTAAAGCGCGGACGGGAATATTGCGTTTCACTAACTCTTGAACAATCCGGCGTCCCGTCTGACCCGTGGCTCCAGCTACAAATGCTTTCATCAAATCTTCCTAAAACACCTCTAGTTGACTCCCATACTCTCAGGCTATGCTGAGAAAACGAGATACTTCACTCTGATAGCAGCCAACTCTCTCTGTCTTAATTGTATGAACTTTCGATAAACATACTAGCAATGTGCTGGTCTTTACCGTAAAGCTAGAAAAGTAAAGTGAGAATGTACAACAAACAAGCATCTGTGGGAATTCTTAATAGTGGCAGCTAGCAACCGACTAAAGTAGAGCCTATATGCATTCGCAGTACACTGACAAGCAATCGATTGAAATAGAGCCAACCCAGTTTCACGTTCTATCCCCCTTGGCAGAGCCTGATACTTTAGTGACTCAATCTCCTTACTCGACCAGCGAGTATTCTCAGTTTTACGGGTATTTTCAAGATGGCGTGGAGATGTATGCTGAACCCGAGCGAGTTACTGCCTATCTGGACACCCATCAGAATTGGTTTCGTCGCTGCGCCCACCCGATGAAAGCTGAACCCCTTGGGCAGAATGGTTACGCTTTAGTTATTGGACGCTTTGGCTCCTTTGGATATGAGGTAGAACCGAAGATTGGTTTAGAGCTTTTACCCCAACAGGATGGAATTTATCGAATTCAAACCATCCCAGTACCCGATTACATCCCCCCAGGGTATGAGGTTGACTTTCAGGCGTCTCAAATCTGCGTAGCCATACCCAGTAGCGAGTATTTCCGAGAGCAAGATACTGAGGGAATTGAGCTACCCCCAACCGTTACCCGTATCGAGTGGGAACTTCATTTAACCGTTCGTATACGGTTCCCCAAATTTATCCAAAAGTTGCCCCAGTCTTTAGTTCAAAGTACAGGCGATCGGGTTTTGCGGCAAATCGTGCGACAAGTTTCGCGCCGCTTGAGCAGTAAAGTCCAGGAGGATTTTCACCACAGTCTGGGCATATCTATGCCCAAACCCTTAAAACGACGTTTATAAGTCTCACGCCTTTGTGATAAATTCCCGCAGCCGCAGCAAAGTAAGGCTTTGACCCAGATTGAGCGGCAGCAAAGATACCCCTTCTAGGCGGGACTGTACCCAACCTTCTCCCCAGCACCACTCGTGATATCCGTCAATTCCCTGACTCAAGAGCAAGCGCAAACCGTTCGATTGAGCAACGTCCACTTGATGTTGAATGGCGACGGGTCCAAGCCAAGTAGTAAAGGTTAATCCTGGATGGAGTTGTTCCGGTAGTCCAGCAGAAAAACCCTGGGGCAGAAGCCACTGGCGTAATTTGTCTGACTGTAACAAGCTATCGGCGATGGCATTGCCGGAGGCTTCTACTTCAATGCGGAGATGGCTTTTTTGAAAGGTTCCTAGCATAGTTTTTGAGATAGGGAAATGACTTGACTCAACCGTAGACTTCTTGCAGAAGTTGGGAATAGGGAATAGAAATTGATAAAATCGAACATTTCCAAGAGGTCTACTCTAGATTCACACTCACACCAGGGACCAGACCTAAAATAGAAAGTGAGTATGTAAAGAAGTGTAAGGGTTTTTCATGGCTGATCAGTTAATTCGCGCCACGGCAGCAGAGGGTGGGATTCGAGCTGTCGGCGTTATCACCACGCGCCTTACCGAAGAAGCCCGACAGCGTCATAAGCTTTCCTACGTTGCTACCGCTGCCCTCGGTCGCACCATGTCAGCGGGTCTGTTGCTGGTTTCTAGTATGAAGCGAGAAGGGTCGAGGGTCAATATTCGTATCAAGGGTAACGGACCATTAGGAGGGATACTTGTCGATGCCAGATTAGATGGAACCGTAAGGGGGTATGTTGATAATCCAACCGTTGAACTTCCACCGAATGAACGCGGTAAACTGGATGTCGGCGGCGCAGTTGGTCACGAAGGCTATCTTTATGTGGTTCGGGATGTTGGCTACGGCTATCCCTATTCCAGTACAGTTGAGCTAGCATCTGGCGAAATTGGTGATGATATTGCTCATTACCTGCTTACTTCCGAACAAACCCCATCGGCACTAGTTGTTGGTGTATTTGTGGAGCCAGAAGGTGTGACAGCATCTGGAGGTATACTCATTCAAGTTTTGCCCAAGGCAGCTAGAGATGAAGCCCTTGTGCAAATTTTAGAATCTCGCATTGCCAAACTCTCCGGTTTTACTCCCCTATTGCAAGCAGGCAAAACCCTACCAGAGATTTTTACCGAGCTTTTGGGGGATATGGGTTTGGTCATGATGCCAGAAGTCCAACTCGTGCGTTTTGACTGCCGTTGCTCGTTTGATCGGGTTTTGGGAGCATTGAAGATGCTAGGTGAGGCAGAACTCCAGGATATGATTGAAAAGGATGATGGAGCCGAAGCTAAATGCGATTTTTGCGGGGAAGTTTACCAAGCGAACAGCAATGAACTGGCTCGGTTGATTGAAGATTTGCGAACTGAGTCGGTGTAAGACAAGATTAGACCTCTTGCAAAGGTTGGGTTTTACAGGCTTCTGTTCCCCCTTCCCTATTCAGGAGTTTCCGAATAAGAACAACAAGTCTATAACCTGCATATTTCCTCAAAGGATGTAGCTTTTTCCATCTGGGGGGAGTAGGATGACAACTATTGAGAGTGCGATGAAAGCCCGTAGGATAAGGCATAGGGAGTGGTGGAGTGAGTTATGACCAGAAATCGAGATATTTCCAACCGCTGGACGATTTGGCAATCAGCAAAGCCAGGTCATGTCAAGGGTTGGCAAGGACAAAGCCGTCCTCCGGAGCGACATCCTAGAGAACGTTTGAACGCAGACGTTTCACCCAGCTCTTTTCCCCCGTCTCCTGCCAATCAGATAACGCCGCAACACCAAGGCACATCCACCCTCGGAAGTCCCCCTCCCTCAAAACAACCTCGAAATCGTAAGGGACGCTTTTCCTTAAGTTGGCAGTTTTGGGCAGCTATTATCGTTCTGATTTTTGGTAGCGTGGGATTCACCGCCGTAGCGCTGCTGCTGAAGCTGCCATCCGTACCGAATTGTCCGTCTACTTTTTGGCCCACCGCTTCGGCATCAATGCGCCTCTACTGCGCTCAACTCGCTGGCAACAAGCAAACAACGGATGATTTGTTAGAAGCGATCGCACTAGTAGCGGCACTGCCTGAAGACCACCCGTTGCGCCCGGAAATCAATCGCTATATTGAACAATGGTCGATGGATATCTTGGCAATCGGCGAGCAGAAGTTTCAGGCAGGTCAGATCGAGGAAGCGATCAAGATTGCCAAACGCATTCCTAGCGGTGTCGCTGCTCAAAAGCTAGTTAAACAACAGATTGATCGCTGGCAAGATATCTGGGCAAAAGCGGAGGCAATTTATGAAAAAGCTGAAGAGCAGCTTAGGGAATCCAACTGGAATCAAGCGTTCAGAGAAGCTGTAAAACTAACGTCTATTGACAACCAGCACTGGGCTACGTTTAAGTACAACCAACTCCTCGATCTCATTCAAATCGCTCGAGAAGACAGCCAAAAACTGGATAAAGCGTATCGATTGAGTAAGAGTGGGAGAGTAGAGGACCTTTTGGCAGCCATTAAGGAAGCCGAGAAAATCTCTCCCAAGAGTTTTGCTTACAAAGAAGCTCAAGATTTGATTGCTGAAAGTGGCAACAAGCTGTTTAAACTAGCGCTCAACCAAATCAAAGAGCGCAGGTGGCAAAATGCTTTGGATATTGCCAACAAAATTCCCGATAGCGCCAAGTTACCGGAAGTAAAGTCAGACTTGATTGACCTAGCTAATGCCATAGCTCGTGCTGAATCGGGAAATCTTGGGGATTTGGAAGTCGCAATAGCTTTGGCGCAAAATCTAACGTCTGATCGCCCGCTCTACAATGAAAGTCAAGACTTAATCGACCGCTGGCAGCGAGAAATGGACGATGTAGCACGGCTCGAGAGAGCGCGAGTTTTTGCCAGTTCGGGGTTAGTCAATGACCTCAGACTCGCCATTTCCGAAGCCCAACAAATTCCCAGAGTGAATCCCCGCTATCAGGAAGCACGTACTTCTATTGGAGAATGGACTCGTCAAATTGAGACGATAGAAGACCGCCCCTATCTCGACCGGGCAACTCAACTTGCTAGTTTTGGTGGATTGGCATCCTTGCAAGATGCGGTTCAAGAAGCCCGTCGCATTACATCCGGTCGCGCCCTTTACAAGGAAGCGCAAGCAAAAATCAGCGAGTGGACTCGTACCATTCAACAGATGCAAGACCAGCCTTATCTTGATCAGGCAAGGACACTGGCGAATTCCGGGAACCTCAACGGTGCGATCTCCGCTGCCCAGCAGATTAAATCAGGACGGGTTCTTTCTAGTGAGGCACAAAATAATATCAGGCGTTGGCAAACAGAAGTCCGAGGGCAGGAGCTTTTGCAGCAGGCTTACCAAACCGCCAACCCAGGCACCCCAGACGCGATCGCGCAAGCTATTGCCCTTGCAAGTCAAGTTCCAAAGGCGGCAAAGGTTAGGGGAGAAGCCTCAACCGCAATCGAACGCTGGAGCTACCAACTCCTTGCCATGGCACAAGACCGCTCATCGTACAACGTGACCGAAGCGATTGCGATCGCTAAAAGGATTCCCTCCTATACAGAAGCTCATGAAGCGGCTCGACTCCAAATCCAGGCGTGGGAAAGAAGCTTAGAACCGCCTCCACCGATTTTGGAGTTACCCTCTGGCACCGATGCTCAACTCACACCAGAGCATCAATTACTGAATGGGAACTAAAAAGGAATTAGCTGCCTATCCCTCCTCTGTCAGACTCCGAAAAATGGGGGTCAAGCCCCGCACTTTTAGGGCGATGAGGATGTCAATCACAGCTTAGTGCCATGAAAAAAGCCGCGTTTCTAAACCAACGCGGCAGTTGACATTCGCAAGGATTTGTAGTACACCCTAAAGAACGATTGTTTTTGAGTTTTAACAAAACTAACTCAGTACAGGATGATCCCCTCAGCCATCCTGTCGTCTTCTAGACCGCTACCAAAATCGAGCTACTCAATCCTGTCAAGGCATCAAGATTAACCCCTGCAATGGTATCGAGTGGTTGTCCCCCAAATTCCTGGTACATTCTAGCCAAAGCACCTGTTAACCCAGCATTGTAGTCCATCGCCACTTCGTTACTAATGTAGTCGTCGCGCCTGTCATCATAAGCAACATCGTTGGGTGAAGAAGGACCACCGACAAGCGCCCCGTAGAGAGTGTGTAGATTATTGCGGGAATCGCTGATATTAGTCACCCCAGAGGCAGCACGGTGGTGGGGGTTCAGTGCATAATCATCACCAAAACCAACCATGTAACTAAAGTTTCTAGGATTGTCACCGAGGATGTAGTCAATTTGCCCCTCAGCAAAGTCACTGTATTTACCGTTGGGGTCATTAACTGTATCGGCATATACACCAGCCAAGAATGCTGTGTTTGCACTGTAGCGCAGGGAACCCCACTGACTCACCCATGCGAGTCCACCGTCGGTGTAAGTAATACTGCCGCCAGGAGTCCAGTTATTCAGCCAGCTTTCAACATCACTCTTATACTTAGATTTCCCAGTTTCTTGAGCGAGCAGGATACCAGCACCATAGGATTTATCATCCCACGATTGTGTCCATCCTGAATTAATGCCCTGGTACAAACTCTCGGCTTTGTTGAGATACTTTGTATCTGTACTACCTTTTGCCTCAATTGCTTTGTGCAGCCAAGTAGCACCCCAAACTAGCTCGTCTTGGTAACCGCTGAAGGAATTGTAGAATTGACCCGCATCAGGGATAGAATCAGAGTACTTACCGCGATATTGGTCAGCAAAATCGTAGAGTTGAATGGCGTTCTGAAGAAGCTTATCAGCGTAAGCCTTATCAGTGGGTCGGAAAACAATCGAGGCAGCAGCAAGGGACGCAGCCGCTTCGCCTGCTAAGTCAGAACCGGGATTTTGACGGTCAATCTTGAAAGATGGACGCGCCATGGTCATGTTTTCCGGAGCGCCCCAGTAGGCGTGGTCGAGATTACCGTCTCCAACTTGTCCGTAAAACTCTTTGGTGCCTTGACTATCTGTAACGTGAGCTTTGAGAATGTAATCTGTCCCCCACTTGATAGAGTCAAGGATAGAAGGAAGTTGACCGCTTTGCTGGTAAGCACCTCGGTATTCAATCGCGCCCCAACCCAGCATCGTCAGCGATGAAGCCCCAGGCAAGCCAAACTTAACATGGTCGCCTGCGTCGTAGTAACCACCTGTCAAGTCCCTACCAACATCGGCACCATCATTCAGCGCAGAATCACCACGCCAGGGGATAGGATTAGTTGTAGGTAGGTCGCCAGAACGTTGAGCGTAGTAAAACAAGATAGACTTCTGAAGCGCTTCCCCATAATTAAAAGCCCCTTGCTGAGGAGGGGGTTGAGATGCATCGTCGTTGACAATAGTTCCTATCCCTTGACTGTCCCCAATTGTCGCATTGGTGGCTCCGGAGAGATTAACCTTAAAGGTTTCATTGCTCTCCACTGTCGTGTCACCAATCACAGGTATGCTAAAGGTCTTAGAGGTGTCACCCGGATTGAATGTCAGCGTGCCGGATTTGGCAGTGTAGTCAGAACCCGCAGTAGCTGTGTCATTGGCAGTACCATAGTTAACCGTGATGGCCTGAGTGCTAGCTGCTGAAAGGTTGACGGTAAAGGTAGCATTTTTAGTGCCAGTGTTGCCCTCGGTGACGCTGACATCATTGATGGATAACAGGGGTAGTACGGGAGCAGAATCATCATTATCGATAATCGTGCCGATACCTTGACTATCCCCAATGGTGGCGTTGGTGGCTTGGGAGAGGTTCACCTTAAAGGTTTCGTTCGCCTCATCCAGGGTGTCACCGAGGATAGGTACGGTGAATGTCTTGCTGGTTTGCCCTGGGGTGAATGTCAAGATGCCAGATTTGGCAGTATAGTCAGACCCAGCAATGGCTGTGCCATTGGCAGTGGCGTAATTCACGCTGACTGCCTCAGTGCTAGCGGCTGATAGACTTACCGTAAAGGTCGCGTTTTTAGAGCCACTATCGCCTTCAGTGACACTTACATCATTAATTGCAAGAGTTGGTTGCGTGGGTGAACTACCCCGTGGAACCAGTTCAATGTAGTTGACATTGAATGAGTCGGTGAGCATATCCAAGCGCAGTTGTTGACTGCCGGCGCTGAGATTCACCCCTTGAGCTGTCACGTTCTGCCAAGACTGCCAGCCCCCTGTACCACCAAAGTTGAGGGTTTTACTTTGACCGCCAATCGAAGCCTTTAGGCTGCGCGTACCTTCTACGGCTGAAGCAACACGGGCAACGATGTCATAGGTTCCGGTGGTAGGAACTTCGACATTATAGGTGAGCCATTCCCCTTGCTGAATCCAACCGACGTTGTAGCCACCGCCCACATCCGTGGTTGCTTGGATATCAACACTATCTGAGCGGAATGCCCCCCCGGTGTTGCCAGAGGTTTTATCAAAGAAACTTACATAGTTTTCCGCTTGAATGCGGATAGGTGTACCGGGTGGGGGAGAGGTTGAGTCATCATTGTTAATCGTACCGACTCCCTGACTATCAGCGATCGCGGCGTTGGTAGGACTTGAGAGGTTAACCCTAAATGTTTCATTACTCTCAACCGCTGTGTCACCGTTGACAGACACACTGATTGTTTTCGTGGTTTGACCAGGATTGAAGGTGAGCGTGCCGGATTTGGCGGTGTAGTCGGAACCTGCTGTCGCTGTACCATTGGCAGTGCCATATTGAACCGTCACAGGCTTATCACTGGCTTGGGAGAGTGTAACTTCAAAATTGGCGAGAGTGGTGCCAGCGTCGCCTTCAGTGATGGTTATATCGTTAATAGAGAGCGTAGGCAGGGGTGAAGTTGGATTAATCGGCTGCCCGTTGAGAAGGTAGTTGCTGGGTTCAGTTGCAGTACCACTACCGTTAAATCCGAAAGAGAGGCTACCGCCAGCAGGGAGAGCACCGTTATGACTCAGGTTGCGTATCGTGTAGCGATTGCCTTGGCGACTGACAATTTCTGCATTCCAGAGGTTGGTAATTTGGAAAGGAGCTTCAAACTCCAACGTCCAGCCATTTAAGTTACTGGTGCCAGTGTTCGCAATAGACATACTGCCCGTGAAGCCAATTCCCCAATTATTGGCAACGTCAAAGTCAACAGCAAAAAGACTCATTATTTAGCTCCTGTTGAGTAATTTAATTCCACAAAAAACAGATTTGTTGACTGCTTAAAAACAAGCAACATTCTGATTAGTCAAGCGTTTTTGGATGTAGGTCTTGAAAATTTATGCCTCCTATATTCTAAGAATATTTATCTGCTTATTGGTTGGATTTACAGCAGGTTTTTAGTAAAGTTTTCTTGAAGATTTGATAAATTTTTCTCTGTATTTTTGGTTAAAGTTTTCAAGAAAATATTCCCCATTGAAATGCAAATATTAATTTTTCCAAGCAATAAAAATTACTGTTATTTGCTGCGACAAAAAAGAATTCAAAATCAATATTCATATATGTCCTAATCGTCTTGGCAGTTGCTATAATTTGCTATAAATCCGTATTCTAGGCTACAAAATATAGCGATTCTTGCTTCAGTGACGTTTAATTTTTCACAAAAAAAGGGGGAAGGTAGAGGTTACTTTCCCTTATCCCCTTCGTCACTATTTAGTAGCTTACTTGCGTTCTGGATGAGTGGCTTCCACACAGGCAGCTCCGATCTGATTAATAACCCCTAGCAGTTGATAAAGACGACCCGAATCTCTACGGTTAAAGTAAAAAATCAACCGTGGAAGTTCAGCCGTTTCATCAGGTAATTCTTCGGGTAAAGCCTTACTTTTTTCAATCTGACCTTTAACTAATAGGTCACTAAACTCAGCATTGAGTTGCTCAACATCAGCATCTGAGATTTCAGATTTAAGACGCAGCACGAAGCGATCGCCAACATAGCGACTGGAGTGATAGACTCGGTAAAAGTTATGAATGGCTTCGTAAGCGACATCTACGTTGTCAGTGATTGTATAAAGGCTGGTATCTTCTGGGCTGACTAAACCGTTTTTAATCAGATGCTTGCGAATATAAGCATCCCAGTCTTTCCAGTAGCTGCCCCCTGGTCGATCGATTAGCACCAGAGGGACGGGTTCCAATCGACCCGTTTGGCAAAGGGTTAAGCATTCAAACCCTTCATCTTGCGTGCCAAAGCCACCTGGAAATAGAGTGATTGCATCGCTTTCTTTAAGGAAAAATAGTTTGCGTGTGAAAAAATACTTGAACCGCATGAGTTTGGAGTCCCCTTCGATATACGAATTGGTCCCCTCAAACGGAAGCTGAATATTAAGTCCAAAGGAATTTTCTGAACCCGCACCCAGATGACCGGCTTCCATAATGCCACCTCCAGCACCAGTCATAACCATAAATCCGTGCTGGGTTAAACAATGGGCAAACTCTGCTGCCAGCTTATATTCGGGAGTATCTGAGCTGATTCGTGCTGAACCAAAAATTGTAACTTTCCGAACGTGGCGATAAGGATAAAAAACCTGAAATGCCTGCTCCATATCTTCTAGGGAGGAGGTTAAAATTTTCCAGTCCAGACGCTCGATTTCTTCTGCAGTCAGCCGAACTAGCACACCTAAGGCTCGTTGAATCCATTTCCCATGTTCCAGGCTGGGGAGATGATCAATGAGTGCCGCTAAATCTGTTTGAAGTGACTTAAGGGCATTCTCAGAAGGAGATAGAGTCATTGCTTCATTCACTGACGGCACTCTATTCTAGCCAGATTTGTCTGTGATCGTCAGTGAGATCTAAAATATGAGTTAAATTGGGCAAAGAGATTGCCGTAGAACTGCCTACTTCTGTAACAGCGGCGCTGTAAAAAAACTAGACCCCCTCTAAAGCTCAATTTAGTGGGGGAAATGTTGTGGAATTGAGAAACATACATTCAGGCACCAGGAGGGCAAACACAAGTGCCATCCCAGATCAAAATTGTGGATGTAGATCTTGACCGCACCCACAAGCCTAACTCCCTTATAACTAGCGATCGCCAATAGCGATCAATTTAGAGATACTTTTCTAGTGTGTTTGCCAACGTGGTTTTAGGAACTGCACCCACTACCATATCGACTCGCTGCCCTCCCTTAAAAATCATCAAGGTAGGAATGCTGCGAATACCGTACTGGCTTGCTACGTTAGGATTCTCGTCGGTGTTGAGCTTAACGACTTTCACCTGACCTTCATATTGCTGCGCAATTTCATCAACGACAGGTGCAACCATCCGACATGGACCACACCAGGGAGCCCAAAAATCAACTAAAACGGGAACATCACTGTCTAGTACGTCTTGTTTAAAACTGGCGTCTGTAACTTGTACGGCTGTTGACATGCCTGGAAATCCTTGCGTGTAGTGTTTCTAGGTTTATTTGTAGCTGGGTATATTTTACCACAGCCAAAACCCAGCTTCTCTGCATTAAAACCTATATATATTCAAGCAGAAGAATGGAGAAGTTCATGGGTTCAGAATGGTCTGAACTCGGAGCAACTTCAGAAAAGGAACCGCCCGAACGCAGTCCGGGCGGAGTGTGGTGTGAGGAGTGAACGGAAACATTCGTCTCCGCTTCCTCTATTGTAAGCGACTGATTGAAATTTGGTAGGGAGATGTTGCCAAACTATATCAAGGGGCAGACACTTTGAACAATTACTTCAACGGCAGCATCTGTAGCTGACGCCAACAAGTTTTTACGAGCAACTGCCCTGACCGGCTAGCCTTATTTACCCATACCCAATTGCTGGGCTTTCTGGTAAACTTTACCTTCGGTCAGCAGCGACGGAGCAATAACCACTTCGACTTGCTGCATTTCTTTAATATCTTTAGCTCCCAAGGTTCCCATGCTCGTTTTCAACGCCCCCAAAAGGTTATGGGTGCCATCATCGAGTTGGGCAGGTCCCCTCAAAATTTGTTCTAATGTACCTGTGCTGCCCACCTGAATCCGTGTTCCTCTAGGAAGAACCGGACTGGGTGTTGCCATTCCCCAATGAAAACCGCGTCCGGGTGCCTCTTGAGCACGGGCAAGGGGAGAGCCAATCATCACAGCATCGGCACCGCAGGCTATGCATTTACAGATGTCCCCCCCCGTAATTAAACCCCCATCTGCAATAACAGGAACATAGTTGCCAGTTTCTTGGTAATAATCATCACGGGCAGCAGCACAGTCAGCAACTGCCGTAGCCTGAGGGACACCCACCCCCAAAACACCCCGAGACGTACAAGCCGCACCCGGACCAATGCCCACTAACACGGCAGCCGCACCGGATTTCATCAAGTTGAGTGCTACCTCGTAAGTCACACAGTTCCCTAAAACCACTGGCATGGGCATTTCCTGGCAGAACTGCGCTAGGTCGAGGGGAGTGACTGACTCTGGAGAAAGGTGAGCAGTGGATACTACTGTCGCTTGTATAAACAGCAAATCCGCACCAGCCGATGCCACAACCTCAGCGTATCGTAATGCTGCCACTGGGGTTAGACTTACTGCAGCAATACCCCCTTGGTTTTTAATTTCTTGAATCCGCTGGGTAATCAGTTCCGGCTTAATCGGCTCGGCATACAGTTCTTGCATGAGGTTGACAAACTCTGACTTGCCGACGGCAACAATACGCTCCAGTACTGGCACCGGATCAGCATAACGAGTTTGAATTCCCTCTAGGTTGAGAACTCCCAATGCACCTATTTCAGACAAAAGTGCTGCCATTCGCACATCTACCACTCCGTCCATCGCACTAGCGATAATAGGAATTTCCCGCTCAATGCCGCCGATAGTCCAGCCAGTGTCTGCCAATCTGGGGTCTAGGGTTCGCTGTCCAGGGACTAGTGCGATTTCATCAATGCCGTAGGCTCTGCGAGCTGTCTTGCCTCGCCCAATTTGAATATCCACGCTTCTCTCAATTTGTTCCCAAGACTATTTAAGCT
>NZ_JADEWY010000292.1 GCF_015207375.1 Coleofasciculus sp. LEGE 07092
CCGCTCCCCAGCACCCTAGCTCCCCATCTCCCCAGCATCCCAGCTCCCTCACCCATGACACCAACAGAAGTGTCCCTTCAGTAGAAGACAGGGTTAGGTAGAACACCTATGGTAAAAGTGGAGATTTGGAATACTAGAAAACGTTAACCCCCCATGATGCAGGTTCAATCCCGTGAAGAAACCCAAACCAGGACAGCAGTCACAGAACTACCTTCAGAGACGACAACTCCGGCAAAAGTAGTTCCTGTGACGTCTGGCGTTACCCGTTGGTTAATCGCTATCCTCGACCCCATCGGGCGTCATCTTCTGATGCCGTTTTACTTCCGTCGCCTACAAGTAACGGGACAAGAAAATCTTCCTAAAAGAGGTCCTGTAATTCTAGCCCCTACTCATCGCTCTCGCTGGGATGGTTTGGTAATGGCTTACGCTGCTGGGAAACCCGTTATCGGCAGAGACTTGCGGTTTATGGTTTCCCAAGATGAAATAAAAGGGCTGCAAGGCTGGTTCATCCGGCGTATGGGAGGATTTCCCGTAAATACCAAGCATCCCACCATTGGCACGATCCGTCACAGCGTCGAAATTTTGCGCAGTGGTGGAGTGCTGGTTATGTTTCCAGAAGGCAATATCTTTCGGCATGGACGTATTAACCCCCTCAAACCCGGTATGGCTCGGATTGCCTTGCAAGTAGCATCTAGTCAACCCGAAAGCGACCTAAAAATTGTGCCAATTAGCATTTGTTACAGTGAACCCGTACCGCACTGGCGCTGTGATGCCAAAGTTAGTATCGGAACTCCCTTAAATGTGGTAGATTATTGCACCCAGTCAGGTAAAAAAAGTGCGCAACAGCTAACCAATGACTTGGAAGTGGCAATGAATAATTTGGATCAAGATTAGGTGCAAAACCGAAAGGTTACGAGATTTCAGGGTGCTGCTTTTAGTGTATTGGTAATGTGGGTTGCTATTTCCGACATTTTACGTGTTAGCGTTTCCACTCAATTTAGGTTCTGGGGAACATCGACGATACATTCTGCTGGCAAGGCAACGAATTGCTCGGTGTTAAAGACAGCATAGCGTTTCATAATCCTTGAAAAAACTAACATTTTGCCATGTTCTAAACCAGACCTCTTGCAAAAATCACATATCGCTCTTTTGTCACTCTGGGAAGAGTATAATCAAGAAAAAGCGTTGAAACCCAAGTCCCGCCTATGATAGCGCCGAGAGAGCCTCAACCCACAGTGAAGTTTGTGGACTCCTATTGTGAAGGCT
>NZ_JADEWY010000098.1 GCF_015207375.1 Coleofasciculus sp. LEGE 07092
CCACCGTAATCGTCCCTCCCGGCGCACTCAACTGTCCCGTATTCACCACACTGCCACCAAGCAACATTAAATTCTGCCCCTCCGATACCCCCAACTGACCCACGTTGACAACACTCCCCGGTTGTGCATTATCAAAGGCAAAATGACTCGGCACTCCTACCAAATTCTGATAATCATTCCAGCCAAAGGCATTGAACCACTCATCCCCACTAAACCCAATGCCCGTTGCTGTCGTTGCAGTGAAATCCCCCGGAACATTCAAACTCGCATTATTACCAAAGATAATCCCGGCGGGATTCATCAAAAATAAATTGGAACTCCCCCCACTCACCTGAATCAAGCCATTAATCACCGACGGGTCACCCCCAACCACCCGCCCCAAGATATTCTGAAGCTGGGGATTCGACAAAAAATTCGCAATCTGACCCGCATCCAAGCCAAACTGCTCAAAAGAGTGAAACAGATTCGTCCCATCCCCAGAAAGCGAACCGCCATGAATATCAATGCGGTTCCCATCCGGCGTAACAATTGTCCCCGTACCGTCAGCCGCAGGAGTAATGGGTTGCGCCTGCGCCACAGTCCCTAACCGTTGCGCCATCCGCTGCGGCAACAGCATCCCCATCTCCAACGACATCAAACCTGCTAGCCAAAAACCAACCGACAGCCAACTGGTACGCCACTTGATAGATTTCCTTGGTAGACTTCCTAATTTCACAGCCACTCAAATTGAGGCTTTTCGCTCAAAACTGTGTTTTTTCTACCATGATTAGATAGGAGCCTAGAGTTACGAATTGAATCGAAATAGCAATAAATGTGAAGAGAGTTGGTCAAAAATTACTCAATGTAATCTCTAATTAGGGCTTGCTTAATAGATGTAGAAGGTAGACCAGATAATAATTTATCAAGAAGTAAACCAACAACCTTTAAGGAATAGTTCTACCTGGTATTGGTGGAAACGTCTACGAACGCCTGGGTTCCAGTCCTCTGAGGAAGAGTGCTATGGCAAAAACCGTTCTACCATCAAAGTTTCAGAAATGGAAAGGACTCGATCAGATTAGCTCAATTGTGCATGAGATGCACTGCATATTTCGGGAACTCGCCAAAGATGACTTTGGAATTGATGGAGAGATTGAGGTTATTGTTCCCAAGCCCAGCTTTTGGAAAAATACTCTCAATCCTCCTTATCAATAAGCTCTTCCAGTTGTGCCAGCAGTTTCTCTAGCTGTTTGCGCTTTTTAGGGTTGTTCCATACCTTCGACTTTTGGGCTTTCTTATAGGTAGTCTTCAGCCGTGAGGCAAGGGGAGCGTCCTCAGTTGTCGGTTTGGAAGCTTTGACCCGCTCCCGGATTTGAGTCAACGAGAACGATTGTGCGATCGCATCTTCCAGCAGAGTCCGGCGTTCAGTTTCATCCTTCACTTGCGCTAGAGCTTTCGCCTTGGTGTACTCAATGTCACCTCTTCGCAAGACTTCGAGAATGTCAGAAGGCAACCGCAACAGGGGAAGGCGATTGCAGGTAAACGAGTACCAACTCATCAATCTCAGCTCGTCGAACACCGATTGTACGCCCTGCTCCGAATCCGATTCCGGGTTAGGGATAACGTTATCCCTAACGTCCGAATCTTTCCCCAAGTCCTTCTCAAAAGCGTTCTTCATCTGATAAAGCAACGGGGGAATCTCCGGGAGGGGGAGATTGAGTTTGAGAGCCAGTAACTGCAAAATTCCCTCAGTTTCTTCGACCGGATTGAGGTCTTCTCGTTGGAGGTTCTCGACTAGAGCCAGTTGCAGAGCTTCAGTGTCACTGAGTTCCCGTACCACTACGGGAACCTCAGTCAGTCCCACAAGGGCAGCAGCTCGATAACGCCGTTCTCCCGCCACTAGCTCGTACTGATTGTCCGGAAGCGGTCGCACCAACATCGGCTCCAATATGCCGTGCTGCTTGACCGACTGCACCAACTGCTCTAACTTTTCCGGGTCCAAGTAGCGACGAGGCTGAGTCCGAGTTTTAATGTCGGACGTGCGAACCAACTCCGCAGCCGGACGCGACTCGCCAAACAGAGCGTCTAGGGAGTCAACGGGCGTCACATCCGAACCGTAAGGGCGCTCGCGCTTACGAGCCATTACACCAAAACCTCCAAGTCTTTAACAATGGACTTGAGAACCGCAATTGCCTTATGGCTACTATCGTAGACGGAGAGTGGCACACGAGCCTCAACCGCATCGGCAAAACTTGTAGACCAGGGAATGGCAGGATAGATGGAACCCACACTAGCAAACCGCTCTTTGATGGCGAAGAGTGTCCGGGCGTCCTGGCTGCGACGAGCATCAAACAACGTAGGGATAAACCCAGCAATTTTCAAACCCCGATTCGGGCGACGCCTTACCCGCGCTACGGTCTTGAGCAACAAATTTGTCCCCTCAAAGGCTTTGAATTGAGTCTGAATCGGGACAAGGATATGAGTCGCCGCGACTAGACTGATATAACTCAACAACCCCAGCGAAGGTGGGCAATCAATCAGTATGAAATCGTACTGGTCTGTTACGGCAGAGAGCGCGTCTTTCAACCTGACATCTCGCATATCCGCGTTGACCAGCACTAATTCAGTAGCTGACAAATTGATGGAAGAAGGCATTAAATCTAAACCGTGTAGCCCCTTGTGGATGGGTAACTCGCTCAAATTCTCATCGGCGTCTTCATCCGCCAGCACGTCAGCGACGGTCGAGTTTAACTTTAGAGGCTCTAGTCCCATAAAGATGGTCAAACTCGCCTGCGGGTCCATATCTACTAGAAGAACGCGATGAGAGCGCTCTTGCAGATGATAGCCCAGGTTCATCGTCAGGGTACTCTTCCCAACTCCGCCGCACTGGTTGAATAGTGCAATTACCCGGCTCATGTGTGCCATCTTTAACAGTAGGGACAATCAATACTTGCAACAATACAACTAAAAGAAACTTTAGTTGCACCTGTTCCCCCGCCTCTTCACAACGCGACTACTGACGGGTGGAAGCCGATAAATAGCGCCATCCCCCTCTCCATCCAATTTCACAATATCAGGTTATAGCCAAATTCACACGCCATTACCGCCTTTCTTTCCAAGCTTTCGGGGCGCTCCTTCTTGTATGATTCATTTGAGTGGAGGGTGGGGGATGAACTTGGGAGCGACACAAACAGCCGTATCAGCCACAGAGCAGCTACTTAACCTTTGGCTACATGGCAAAAGTCCCCGTACTTCTGAGTACTACCGCCTCTATGCCATGCGCTTTATCTCCTTTGTGGGAAAGCCCCTGCACTTGGTAACGTTGGCAGAAGTCCAGGGATTTGCTGCCTCGCTAGAAGAACAGGGTCTTGCTAAAAGTACTCAGCGTACCATTATGGCGGCTGTCCGCTCCCTGATTTCCTTTGGCAACAAAAGCGAGGTATTACCCCGAAATGTTGGAGCGTTAGTCGAACTTCCCTCTTCACCGGATACCCTCAACGAACGGCTGTTAACGGAGTTAGAAGTTCAAACGATGATTGCCTTGGAGACGAACCCGAGAAATCGGGCAATCTTGAGGCTATTGTATCTAGGCGGATTACGCGCTAGTGAACTGTGCCAGTTGACGTGGAACAATTTACAGCTTCGGGGCAATAGCGGACAAGTTACCGTCCTGGGCAAAGGTTCCAAGACTCGCAGTATTTTACTTCCCGCCTCGTTATGGGTAGAACTCATGCAGCTCAGGGGAGATGCGACTCCTAATGAACCCGTGTTCCGCTCTCGCAAGGGCAGCCACTCCGGTCACTTGACGCGGGAACGGGTGCATCAGATTGTGAAAGCCGCTGCTCAAAGAGCTGGAATCAAGGGCAACGTTTCACCCCACTGGTTGCGCCATGCCCATGCAACTCATGCTCTGGAACGGGGAGCAAAAATCCATCTCGTTGCTGAAACTTTGGGGCATTCCAGCGTCGCCATTACCAGCCGCTATCTCCATGCCCGTCCGGAAGATAGTTCCAGTTTGTACTTGCCCGGATAAGGGTACAATGGCGATCGCCTGAAAGGAAATGAATGGTGGGAGGGGTTGGCTGCGTTGGCATTCGTCGGCGATCTTAAAAATTTGTACGCACATTTGACATGGCTTGCTACATATTCTTAGGGCAAAAGGGAGGAATGATTCGGGCTGATAGTGCCTAAATTCCCTCAAAAACTCTAAAATTTTGTTACTTTAGAGAGATTTACTCTCAATTTGAAGGAATTTCTCGGAAATAATCGGATAAATGAGAAGGAATGAGGAAATAGTCGGCGATTTTTGCCGTAAATTTCCTATTGATTCCTACCTGAAAAGTGCGCTCGCTCTCAAAGAGAGTGAAGCGAATAAGTTGAGGGTGAGTGCTAGCTAACCTCATGGCAAAGAGCGCTATAGCGCCTTTAACTTTAAAGATGTCACGGAAGTAACACCTGGCTGGAAACTTACTCCCCCAAAAATCTCAAAAATCGGAACAGTAACGAAAGACCCCCACCATATCGCCTGGGGTCTGTCTGAGCGTGTTGGGTGTAAGAGCTACTGCTCCGTTACCTCCAGCAGCTCCAGTTGAACTTGTTTGACCAGACTGGAAACTTCCTCCACTACAGATAGCGCTTCCTCTACGTTTGGGATGAACTGACCGGATGCTAGAGCAGTATTCATTGCTCGAATCTGCTGATTAAGATTCACCCCTATCTTCCCCAGCTCCATGGCTGTCACTCGGTTAACTTCAGGTATCGCTGCTGGCATCTTTCTGCGTTCCACACAACATCTAATGAAATTACTTAAGTCCATCCCTACTGATGCGGCTTTGTTGTTCCATGTAATTTTTTCGGCTGGGGTTAGCCTGAGTTCGTACCTGGCTGTGTAAATTTTTAGGCGTGACATGATGTTCTGTAATTGTGTGAGTGCCTCGCAGAGCAAGCCGCCCACCCCCGTTCCGTTCAGGAGGGGGTCATCCGGTACGGATGTGGGCTTGGCTTGCTCCTTATCCGGAAAGGGGTCTATTCTCAATAAGAAGCAATAGTGGGGTATTGGCTGACTATACGGCAAAAAAGGGTAAAACGGCTCATTTTTGTATAAAAAGCTTCACCGATTCGACCCCATAAGGAAGGAACAGGGGAAAACCGGAAAAAGATAGGGATAGAGTTGGTGTTAAATAGGTAGCGAAAAAATCAGGGGGAATGCTAAAATTTTCTACTTATTGATAGCGATTCACAATAAAAGGAACCCGCCCCGCTTCTGATACGCTTGGATTTTTCTCAGTTGCCAGCTTTCGCCTATTGTTTACCTCTATTTCCCCTGTTTTATCCTTTGCCCTAAAATAAGGAATTTTTAAGGTATATCGCTTTTCAAGTCATTTAAAATAATTTACGAAACCAAAAGTTTTGGTTTTCTTGTCACACAAAAAAAACATCCCCTTTTTTTCTCCTGTTGTCTTTTACCTGTCCACTATCGGGAAGCAAGGCAGAGAATACCTCGTCTCCAAATGCTACAACTCGTCCCAAAATGCCTAAACTTGGATCGAAGTGGCGTTGGTTATTGGTCTCAAAATCCTGGCTATTGACTTTCATTCTCAGTAGCCCAACAAAAATCGGCGTGAATCTTTTAAAAGTTCCACAATATGTCCTTTTGATTCCAGTTTTTGTCAATTTCAGTCAGTCGCCGCCATGCCCTGAAAAGTCTTAATTTGGCGTAAAGTCAGAAAATGACCGGAAAGGATTTCAGAGGCAATTTGGGAAATACAATCTCAATAAGGTACGGCAGGCGCGGCAAGATTCCCGACGCCAGTGGAGTGGCAGTCGCGCCTATACTTGCTTCTCTTCGCGAAGGAATTTAATTATTTGGCGCGTGCTGCCACCGGGAATCGCAGACGCGATCGCTAATGTCTCCCGTTTCCCCCCAGATCTGGATCGGGTAGGGGGATTTCCCATGTCAGCTTGCACCTTTCAATCGCTCACCTAGGTTTTCGATAGCCAGAAGGTTCAAAACTTCCGCTGCTTTGGTGTTTCCTCTTGAGCTGAAGTAACTCCAGATTGCGACCCACTCGGAAAATCTTCTGGCTGGTTTCTTGAAGTAACCGATTTTATTTTTGTAGATAATGGGTTTTACCTCACCCGTAAACCCAAACTGCTTAAGAGTTCTTAGTGTCCTTGGGGTAATGTCCACCAGCCACTTGGGTGAAGCTTCAATCAGTTTCAATCCCTCAAAATCGGTGATGTAGCAGTCCCCCTCAAGCAAGCAAACCTTCAACACCTTGTCGGGTTTGAGTTCAACGGGAATCTCCATCGCTATTTGACTCATTTTCAGTACCTGTGTAACGGCATTTTTGGGGGTGGGGAAATTTGCGTGAGCAAGGCGACTGGCAGCCGCGCTGTTGGCAGCGTATGGACGGCAAGAGTTAATCGCTGGCGCGTGCTGACAGCACGCAAATTTAGTGAAGCGTCCCCACCTCACTCGCCGATTAACTCTCTGAACTGCTCTCTAGCGTTTCCCCAAGCGGCTGAACCGCCCTTCTTGCAACGCCAGAGCGTCTCTATTACCTGCGTTTGGTTGAGTTCAGTTCGCAGTTGGTTTATCAGTTCAATCGCCTGCTCACGGGTTAGGTTGAGCGCCGTGAACCTCGGTTCAGCATCCCCAGAACCCTCACGAGTTGGTTGGTTCAGCGGTTCACGAGGCACTTGGGGCGGTTCAGCTCTTGGGGGAAGAAACTGTCGCTCCAAGTAAGACCGTGTATCGGAGACTCTATCGGCGTCGGTACGGAAGTCGGTAATTTTCCTCTCCAGTTTGGGCAGGGTGACGGGCGTCCACTGGTTAGATCCATCCAGCTTGACAGCACCCCGTCCACTGGCAACGGGCTGCAAAGTGTCTGGGTTAATGTCTGTCTGTAGCTCTAGCTGGAGCATCTTTTCGATCAGGTTAGCCAGCCCCTTAATGCCTCCCAAAGCACTCTGAGTGTTGTTGTGGGAGACAAAGGTTAGGGGCATCTCCTGTTTGCGGCTCTTGGTCAGTCCCAGTCTGAAGAACTGGGTCAACAGGTCTTTGTCTTCAATCAGGTCAACGTAAGTTGTGACCTCTTCACAGACGACCGCTAAAGCTCTCCCATCTGCCCAAAGTTTTGCCCTCCATGCGTCCTCAGCCATATTGGAGTGATTAAACTCCTGATACCGTCCGGTCAATTCAGCCACGTACCACTTAAGGAAGTCAGCTATCTCGTCAAAATCGTGGTATGACTCAACCCCTTGCCACTCAGCACGATTACTGTCTGGGTCAAGGACTACAACCCGATAGCCTTTCTCCTTCTTCAGCTTGGCGATATACCGAGCCATCCAGCTTTTGCCACTCCCCTGGTTGCCCCATATCAAAGCCGTTGAGCTGATAAAATGGTCTATCCAGGTACTGGGAGCTGTGGTGATGGTTCCTTCTAATACTTGGCTTGATGAGCCTACCACTTTGTCACCGGGGTCGATTACATCATCCAAGGTGTCTCCCTCAAGTAGGGGTAAGTCTGGCTGGTATGGCTCAATGATGCTGTATGCCACTTCAGCAGCCTCAAGCATCACTTGATTGGCGTAAGATTGCAGGTCGGCTTCAGCGCGTAACCTTTCCCGTGCTAAGGTGTGTCCGTTCCAGAGTGAGCGTAACTTTTCTTTCTGGGGTTCAACGCTGAGGAGCGTGCGCGATAGATGCATCGCAGTAACAAACCCACCTATGCCAAAGAGTGAACCGAGTAGCTTAATCCCCGCATTGCCTCGGCTGTAAGATATGTTGATCGCACCACTGGGAGGATTGAGCCAATCGGGTAGGGATTTTTCGATGCAGCCATTCTTAACGGGCTGGCAGTAGTGCAGGGTTCCATCAAAATAACCCGTCACACCAACACCAGCACCCAGCAGTCCTAAGCCTAGACTGCCTAGCATTACTAATTTCTGATTCATATCCGGTCCCTCCTATTCGGAAGTAACAGCAGGGTAAAACCGACGATTAAAGCCGTTCCGATCAGGAGGTGAGGTAGGAAGTATTGGACAGCTCTCCAGACGGCATCCCAATGTCCACCAATGGCAGCGGCGATTAGGGCGAGTGCGATGGCTCCTAATTCCCGCCTATCGCCGTCACCCCCCAGATAGGAGATAACCAAGTAACCAAACCCAACCCCATTAACGAGGCTGTAGAATACCCAGATACCAGGAACTGGGATTAACCGAGGCACAAACGCCAGTGCCAAACCACCACTAAAGTAAAGCCCAAACTCTGCCCAGTTCCCAATGCTTCGGTAAAACTTAAGTTGGTTTGTCTCTTTCCGTTCTCCTAAAAAATCGCCCTCGTCGTGAGGGCGATAGTTGTTATCAAACATATCGCCTCACTCGTTAGTTAATTGCCGCTAAAGAAGTCTTTCAGGTTGCCCCAGAACCCTTTACCTTTGGCTTTACTGCCATAGGTTAGGATGTCTTTGCGGTATTGGGTTTGCTGACGCAGAGCGTCGTTTAACCGCTCTCGTTCCACTTGGAGAGGGACTTTATCCCGGATATCCTTAGCCCGTCGCCGGTGGCGATGTGTAACCAATTGCAGGGCAGTATTAAAGTCCAGAAGCTCCAACCCAACAGCACTCCGGTGTTCAGTGTCAAGCTTTCTCAAACCATGATGTGCTTTTTGACCCATCTGTTTGACATGGTTTTGATACCCCTTGGAAGTCAGCCAAACATCCAAGAAGCTCTTATCAATTGATTTGGCATTCTTGGCTACTTCCTTCTGTACGGAAGCGATAAACTGCTCATACTTGGTTTGACCCTCTATGAGTGTTTTAAAATGGCGTTCTAGGATGGGGATAGCTTCTAACAGTGACTCCATTTCTTGCGCTCTGTCTGCAAAGCTTCCCAGTTCCTCATCGCTCATTTCAGGTAGTCGATGAAGGTCAATCCCGAAGTACTCTTGAGCCATTGAAGCCAGCATGGGGTCTAACGAGCGAACCTTTGCTAATGCTGAAGTTCTGCCACCTCTGTAAGGCACGATGGCTTGATTAGTGTTGAAGTCCATGATTATTCCTTGTAGATGCCCCCAGCACTATGAGCCAGGGGCTGACGTGTGATTAAAGCTTCGACTCTTCGACAAGCTCAGAGCGGCGCTTCGCTCAGACTTCGGACGTTCGGCGAGCGCTCAGTCGAGCCGCGTGAGCGCGGTGGCTGAGCCTGCCGAAGGGCAGTCGAACGCTTTAACGTCGAGCGAAGTCGAGACGTTAATTCCAGTTGTTGGAGTAGATTTGCTGGGTTACAGCCAGTAGTAGGCTTTCAATCCCGGCTGTGTCGATGTCTTCAATCGCTCGGAAATAGCCCTGAAGGTTCGCTGGGACAGCGCTGCATGAAATGGTTCGGTTAGCGTCTCGACTCCGCTCGACGCTAAAGCCGAGCGGAGTCGAGGCTTTAGCAAGAAGAAGTGCCAGCGCTGCACGGAATAGCTTGGCATCCTCAAGAGATAAGCCCTGTAGATGGCTGCCGAATTCCACTTCGAGGGCAGCGGCTATACCGAGCGCCGAATGTGAAGCGTAGTAACTTAACGGTTTGGCGGTTGTCGTGAATGTCATAATTAGTTCTGTGTCCTTACGATTCGTTTCCTTCGGTCGTTAGGGAAAGGGAGTGGGGCGCGATCAGCGAGAGCTGGTGCGCGAAGCGCAATCGCGTTTGATTGGTAGTCGGTGCGATCGCTTTCCCTGCTTCCCTACTCGAAAATTTGCTGAATACTCGCGGCACTGATGCCGTCATCTCCGATATCGATACAAGCTCCGTTCAGCTCGTAGTGAAGGTCAAAGATGTGGGCAGAGACTTTATCCCAGTTCCCAGTTGCAATCGCCTCAATTGCGTAACCTTCAAGGTCATTGAGCCACGCCTCATGCTCGTCCTTAACTGCCTGTATTTGTTCTGGTGTGGGCTTAGTCATTGTTCAATCTTTCTTGATTAATTTCTCTGCAATCACCCCGATTGGGTGACTCTTGACTGTGCGATACAAATCCCCAGTTCAGGAGATTGTATATTTTAATTTCCTGAACCCTTTGCTGCCATTGGTCTTTGGTCATCTTTACTCCTTAAGCTTTTCATTGATGGCGATTCCAATTGAGCCTAAACTTCCTAATCCTAATGCCGTGGGAACATCTCGACCGAGCATCAACGCCCCATAACCAGCAATTGAACTGATTAAAGCCGCACCGGAAATCGCTACACCAAGGGATTCGATTGCTTTTTTAAGTTGTTTGCTTGGTACTAGCTTTATTCGGATTGGAGGTCGGTGGCGCATAAAGTTTATGTCAGGTGTTATTTGCATATTCAACTATTCATCAACATTGAAAGGGCGTCGGCAGCATCATTCGATTCGGAGCGATTAGAAATTAAATTTTGCTTTTTAGCTGGAATTGCTTGAGACTGTTGGTGTGTGCTTTGACAACTATTTTGAATAGAAGCTGAATATTGTAACTGAAACTCTGGCTGCAATCTAGCCATTGCATAGTTCATTTGTGTCTCGACTAAAAATCCAACAGCATCAGCAGCACTCACACCTCCAAGCTTCTCCATTAACTCTCTGATTCGTCCTTGATGATTTGGTTTGATATCGATTTGAAGGCGTTGTTTTTTACTCATCGCGCTACAACCTCCGAGCTTTTACCAACAGGTAGTAATCCGCGAACATTATCAAAACGTGGTTGTTCACTCATTGCAAACAATGGTATATCTTTGATTTTGTTGGCGATTAAATGACTGCTACCACCAGTAACAAAGAACCGACGAACGCGAGGTAGAAACGGCTTGTACTGAGTTTTTACCTTGCCGAAAATTCCTTTAAACCAGGGGTCTAGGTATTCGTCAAGCCAATCTTTCCAAGTGGCGTTAGGGTCTTCAGCATAGTAATGACTGCCGTTTGCAAAACCATCCATTATTACTCCTGGATCTGGTTGGTCATTGATTGCATTGGTCAGTCTTGAATCAAAACTCAAGTCTGCCGCCAGCGAGTAAGCTCCCCCTCGCTCGGAAACGGAACTATCAAGAATTTCGCCCTCTTCATCAATCAAACGAGAAAGCCAAGTACCACCGCCGATATCAATAACAATGGTTAGACCAGATGATGGAATTAACCCAATTGATTTGGCGTAGCGCCATGCCCCCAGTCCTTCCGGCTCAATGCTGACTGATTCAATGTGGCTAATCGCTTCTTGCCCGTTGTACCCGTAGGGGTGAGAGCCGATTAACTGCTTTTGAATTTCATCCTCAAATACTTCAGGTTTGGGGTGAGAAGTATGAACGTGCAGCTTGAACTCCAGACCAATCGGCTTCACACAAGCCAAAACGTTCAACAGCACTTCAAACGCTTTCTCTGTCTCGGTTGTATGCGATTGCTTCCGGTAATCGTAGGCACGGAAGCCGAAATGATAGCGATCGCCATCCAGCTCAATCACTGGATTCAGGCTATTGGCTTTTAGCGCGTGCCGTCCGCGTGGAAGCTTAAATTTTACAGACCGGATGGCTTTTGGTTCGCCACTGCCATTCCAAAACTTCAGATCGTAATTGCCCGCATCAATGCTGAGTACTGCGGTTTGCATAGTTTCTCTTCCTTTTTCCGAATAGTGTCAATTGTTGCAGTAAAGCTTTGCCACAATGCTACAATTTTTAAAGTTTTTCAGTACTTTGTGGTGTTTTCCTGCGTATAGCCAAAAGATAACCCCACCTCAGAGGCGGGGTCTACGAACACAGTTCAGTTTGTTGGATCGAGTAAGGTTTATTGCGCTTCAAATGTAAGCGCTGAGGGATTTACAGGCGAGATGTTGTTCTGCTCAAACTCCTTGTGGACATAAGCAGCAAGCATCTTTACCTGGGTACTGGGTGAGCGTTTCCCCGCTGCCCAGTACTGCACGGCTCTGATGTGTAAGCCAAGATGACTGGCTAGCTCATCGTCGGATAGTCCATAAGCCCACTTGAGGCTTAATGGATCTAGCAATTTGCGAGTAATCTGTGATTGCATAAAGAAGCCCTCCTACAAGGCACTTTTGTGGGTGGGAAGTACTGGGAAGGTGCTGGCACACCTTCCCGGTGCGTTGATATAAAAAAAAGCGATTACAATTCGTAACCGCTCCCCCAGAATACAGTAAAACAACCCTATTTTGCTGTAAACTGGTTAACCAGAAATGTTTTTTAACTTTTAACCATTTTACCTCACTATGAGCGAACGACAAATTGGAGTAACCTTTACCCCTGAAGAAAGGCAAATACTTGAGAAACTCTCAGCGAGATTAAATATACCCTTAGCCAGAGTAGTACGCGAAGCAGCACTCGAAGGCATCGATACGTGGATTGAGCGCGTACAAAAGCGTGAGAAATTTTTAAAAGAATAAAATAAAGCCCAGATGATCCAACTCATCTGGGCTTTATTCTACAATGGAGTTCACCAATGCGCGAATCTTGGCAGTGAAACGCATTGGTGGCACGAGGGAGACATAAGCCATTTTAGCCTACCCAGCAAAAGGAGCTGAGAGGCAACGTTTTTTAGCTTATTTCAAAACCATTATAACATTCCTTGAAATAAGCACAAAACCATTGTAACAAAAGCTTGTGTTCTCCTCCAGTAGCAACTTTGGAGGAACAATGGTTACATCATTTAAAAAAAACACCAACCAATCTTTACCCGCAAAAAGCGATCGCACACTCAACTCCACGCACCAGAAAGCTTTAATTGGAGCGAGAGGACTTGATGCAAACTGGATCGAAGCGAACTGCCACTCCCTCACCGCAGAAGAAGCCAGCCAGCGCCTGGGGTACACAGCCAAATCTGGGGGCATCCTGCTCGAAGGCGAAGGAATCCAAATCCAATTTAAGCCTGATAAGCCCTGGCGCAACGACGGGGACAAAAAAGCACCGAAGTACCGATCGCCCTTGGGTGAGTACGATGCAATGCTACCCATCCACCCTGGGGACCCAAACTACTGGAGAGACTTGGAAGCTCTGAAGGAGAGATGTTACAACATTGACGGACATCCCTGCCTAGTTTTAACCGAAGGATTTTTTAAGGCGATCGCCGGTTGCAGTCACGGCATTCCCACAATCGCGCTGTTGGGCGTAGAAATGGGTTTGACCAGCGCCAAAGCCGACATCCAGGGAAAACGTTACCTAGTCCCCACACTAGAACGTCTTGCCCGTGCTGGGTTCGGCTTCATTATCGCCTTCGACGCCGATTGCGCCACTAACAAAGCCGTACTCTGGGCACAGCGCAAGCTGGCTGAACAGCTCCTAAAATTTAAGGTGCCAGTCTACTCGGCGACTGGCTTATGGAGCGTGGAGCAGGGTAAAGGTATGGACGACTACATCCAAAATAATGGAGCTGACAAGTTTAAGCGTGATGTGCTGGGCAAAGTCCCCAACATCGAAGCATGGGAACGGCAGTTTGTAACAGAGGACGATTCGCCAAAGCGTCCTCCAAAAGCTACCTTAACAGCCGGAAAACTCGCTCAGAGCTACGGGGAAAAACTAGCTTGGCACGATAAAGAGAAATGCTGGTATCGGTACGAAGCAGAAGCCCCTGGTATCTGGTCAGAAGAATCCGATATTGCAGTAGGAGCGGTCATTCTGGCTGAACTAGAAGCAGATTTAGGTCCCATTTTCGGCTCTGCCTATCTCACAGATGTCACCAAGCTACTCAAGCACAAGTTACTAAGAAAGCGCTGGGATGAACGTAAGGATTTAATTCCCGTGATTGATGGTGTACTCCGTAAGGGTACGCTGGAGCTGCTACCTCATTCACCGAAGTACAATCTGACATCGAGCCTACCAATTCGCTGGGCTGACCGCTCCGTTGGATGTGAACCGATTAAAGCCTGGATGCTAGAGATTATGAAAGGCGACCCGGCTCTAGTTGAAGTCCTGCGGGCGCTGCTCAATTGTGTAATCTTTGGTCGAGCCAATTATCAGCGGTATCTGGAAGCGATCGGTCCTGGTGGAACTGGCAAGGGAACATTCTTCCGGCTGGCATCAGCTCTCGTCGGCGACAAGAACGTTTTTCCCTCAACTCTCAAGAACTTGGAGGAAAACCGCTTCGAGCTGGCGGCCGCGGCTAAAGCCAAGCTGATTGTCATTACTGAAGCCGAGAAATATGGGGGAGAGGTTAACGTCCTCAAGGCGATAACAGGACAGGACAAAAACCGAATTGAGGTTAAGGGCAGGCAGCAAAAGTGCGGCGATGGCTTCACCTTTGAAGGCTTCGTAATGCTATCAGCCAATGAGCCTTGCCAAAATGCCGACTATACCAGCGGCTTGGAACGGAGGCGTTTGTCGGTTCCTTTCAGCGTACAGACACCACCAGAACTGAGACGCGACTTGGATGAGGAATTTCAGCCCTACTTAGCCGGTTTACTCGAATGGGTGCTGACCATACCAGAAGCCGAAGTGCGTGCGCTAGTGGTAAATACCAATAAAACTGTGCCGACGCTAGCCAAAGTCAGGGGTGAGGCATTGTGTGACGCCAACCCGCTGGCAGACTGGCTCGACAACTGTATTGTCTTAGACCCAGGACACAAGACTTATGTGGGTTTAGATAATGCAGAGCGGATAGAAACCTGGCTCTATGCGAATTACACGAGTTTCACACGCCAAATTAATGGGCGACCCATAGGACAGCGGCGTTACACGAAGCTGCTGGAAGATTTGTGCTGTAATCAGCTCAAGCTGAAAGGAGTGCAGCGAGGACGTGACCGTTATGGCTCTTACTTTGAGGGGCTACGCATCCGAATGGAAAATGATACAGCTCTCCGACCCATCACAGAGGTTGAATTGGTAGAGCCACCGCCTGGTGTGATGGCAAACTTATCTGATTGTGATGGGTTGGTGACGGCTGAAACCCTTGGTAGTGATGGATGTGATGGATGTGATGGATTTTTAGAGGTTGAGAAGGAGAACGAGAATTTTGATGTTAATCGAGCGGATGAACCGCCTGTGATTAATGAAACCAAAACAGAAATTTTAGGGGAAGGTGCGAATTTTGCCCCTAATTCCGTCACGACGACCCAAATCAGTGAAGGGCTTGAGTTTCAAGCGTCACACACATCCATCACAACCCATCACAACCCATCACACCCATCACCTGACTACTCAACTTTCCCGCACCGAGCGAGCGATAACTATCAGGCGAAGTGCAAATTGGCTGGGAAAATCAAGCTGCGGCTGCTGGAAGCCGATACCAAGGAAGAGCTGAGTGCAACCAGGGGGGAATTCGGCAGTCCACAGGTTGAATGGGTCTGGGGACACCTCTTAACTGATGCAGAGCGGGGGAAATTGAGAGCGATCTCGACGACCGAGCAGCTCAATTTACTGGAAGTGGCACAAGGAGAAGCGACAGCGGGGGACGAAGTGGCATATCCCCTTGAATTCAAGATAGGGGATAAGGTCGAATTTCCGATAACTGACCCAGAAAAAAATTATTTCCCTTGATTGAGGGTTCAGGGGAGTTCCCCTGACAAGCTGAGTCGGGGAACTAGTGGGAGGGAGAACAGGAGTGGTTAGCGTTGCTCCGACTGCTGCCTGATCCAGTTGCGGAAATTGCGAGTGCAGGTTATTTCCCCGACTCTGCGACTCTCTTTGATAAACCTAGGAATCTCTGTGACTGGAATGGGGGTAAAGGTTGGACTATAACTAGACTCTACATATTGCCCTGATTCAAGTCTGTAGATACGCAAAATGCTCCCGTTGTAGCGCCAAAATTCAGGAATCCCCATCAATGCATAAAGCTGAAGCTTATTAATCTTAGACCTAGAATATTCCACCTCTAGTACCAAGTCTGGAGGTGGGTCAGTAGCTAGATCGATGTTTACTTTATCTCGAACTAGGGACTCATTCTGAATATAGTAGCTGCTGTCTGGTTCACCCCCTCGTTCCAAATCATCTCGTGTCAGAGTTAATGAACCAGTTCGCTTAACCTCTAAACCTAACTCCTCACAAAGTACAATAACCAAACCTTCAATGAATCGGTTAGAGTTCTCGTGCGGCATAAGTGGGGTCATAATTTCGACCGTTCCAGAATCATAGGCTAATCGGGTTACTCGTTCAGACCCCATCTCAGCCAGCATAGTTTTAAAGGTTTGCCAACTGATATTCAAGAGTAAGGTTCGCTGTTCGGCTGGCGTTGATGTTGTCACCATAGGACAAAAACCCATTTTCTACCAACATACTCTAAACCCCTACTAGACCAAATCCCCTAATAAATCAGTAGCACTCTTTTGAAGCTGCGGGCGATTGTCGTCGTATTTCCGCAGGATGTCGGCGCTGGCGTGGCGTGAGAAGGATTGAGCCTGTCTTGTGTTCCCGTTGTTGGCATCCAGCAAGGCAGTAATGGCAGAGTGTCTCCCCTATCTGGATGCGCGTACAAGTGCCTCAGCTCTATTGAGCCGAAAATGCCGTCTGCTCGCAAATCTGAAAAGTTTTCATCATTTTCTGCTCTGACCCTGATTACTAGATATCAAGCGAGTTCAATGCAGGGCTATAAGATGAGCAGCAATAACGCTTTAGTTAAAACAATCTTGATCCTGGCCGCGAATCCGAAAAATACCTCACCACTGCGTCTGGATGAGGAAGTGCGTGAAATCGATGCGGGGTTACAGCGCTCTCGGAAACGCGATCGCTTTCGGTTAGTCTCGAAATTAGCGGTACGTTCAATAGATGTTCGTCGAGCCTTGTTGGATTACCAACCCCAAATCGTTCACTTTTGCGGACATGGAGCAGGGGATGGAGGATTGGCGCTAGAGGATGAAGCCGGGAACGTGCAGTTAGTAACAGCAGAGGCTTTGGCAGGTTTGTTTAAGTTGTTCGACGCTCAGTTGGAATGCGTACTGCTTAATGCTTGCTATTCAGAGGTTCAAGCGAATGCCATCAGCCAGTACATTAACTATGTGATTGGCATGAACCAGGCAATAGGGGATAAAGCGGCAATTAAGTTTTCCCAAGGCTTTTATGATGCGCTGGGTGCTGGCAAATCCTTGGAATTTGCCTACGAATTTGGTCGTAGTGCCATTGAAACAGAGGGGATTCCAGAACATCTAACTCCAGTACTAAAAAAAAAGACTGCCCATCGGGGAACGGCAACTACAACAACGGATCGACAGAATACGTCAATACCCAGATTCAAAAAGCTGGAGGCGGCGAAGAGCATTCACCAAACTACAGCCAATCCTACAACAGCTACCAGGCATAGTTAAGTATTCGGGACGAAAGTATCAACAAGCTCTGGATTTAACTTGGGAGTGGGTGAGCTTAAACATCTGTAATTTTGAGCCACGTCCACATTTATCAATTCAAGAAAGCTTGGAGAGATGGATAAATGACTGTCTCCACCAACGTCTTCAAGAACTCGAACAAGTTCCCGAACAAAGCTCTGATACTCCGCTTCTTGATGACCTTGACAACTTTTAATAACTTCCACATTGGAAAATTCAGGCGACTTCTTTGCGTGAAACCATCTTGTGATCAAAAAACGATGATGACGACCGATGCACAGCTACAAGAACTCATTGCCAAAATCTGCGAAAATTTAACAGTCAAAAAATGGGAAAAGCGGCGAGCAATTAATCGACTGTTGCTTGAGTTACAACATCTGCCCGGATTACTCAAGTCCTCACACTTAGATTATTTAGAAGCTTTGGATAAAACTTGGGAATGGGTCAGCCGAAATATCTGTCGGTTCCAGCTCCGTCCTCGTTTATCGATTCAACAAAGTCTTGTCAGATGGATTAATGGTTATCTAGTTTGGAGGATTAGAGACTTATATCAACAAGCAGACTCTGTTCATTACAGCTTAGATAGACCCATTGACGATAGAGATGCAAATCCCACAAATTGGCTTGAACAACTACCAGAAACTAACTCAGAAATTCCGATTCTCAGTGGAATTGATGCCTACATCCACCAACTACAAAATCAAGAAATACAAGAGATTTATTGGAAATTAGAGTCTTACATTGAGCAAGACCCAGAAGGAAAGTTACGGAAGTGTCACCCCCGGAAACACCCGGATTGTAACTGCCAGTTACTCAGCCAAAAGTTACTTTTGCAAAGTCCACCTGTTCGATTGACTGATATTAGTCGGGAGTTAGGAGTTAACTACCGAACTCTTAAATCTCACTGGGAAAATAAATGTAAACCACTTCTGCAAGAAATTGCAGTTTCTCTAGGATATCAGAGAGAGTGAGCCGTCAATCCTCAACTCGATTAGCGTAGTTTTAATTCTCATATCTAGAAAAATTAATTAAGGGAACGTCATGAACATTAGCAATGAAACAGCGCATCTAGAAATTCCACTCGGTCTTGAAGCTCATCGGTTCGCCAAGCAGTTTGCTAGTGAACAAGTTACGCAGCAAAAGCGCAAAAAAGTCTATTTGAATACACTAGCTGTTTACGCGGTTCATCGGTACTTGCAATGGTTACAAATCGAAACCGATTTGAGTCAAAGCGATAGTTGGCATCCCGTTTTACGCAGCCGATGGGATGTAGCAGATTTGATGATTCCTGGAATTGGTAAATTAGAATGTTGCCCGGTTTTACCAGGGGAAACTTCTATTTCTCTGCCTCCAGAAGCAATAGAAGATCGAATTAGCTGTCTAGGGGTTCAGTTCGGCGAACGATTAGACCAGGTACAGCTTCTGGGATTTGCCGAGGTGATTGATGGGGCGGTGCTACCAAAGCAGCTATTGATTTCAGAACTCCAGCCCCTTGATGCATTCCTCAGCTACTTACAGCGGCGGGAAGAAGAATTTCCTCCACCGAAAGAGGATGACCTAGCACCGAAAGAGGATGACCTAGTAGTTAACGTAGCACTCTGGTTGCGAAATGAGAGCGATGAATCGGCAAAACGTCAAGGTTGGACACAACCTTCACCGTTGATAGCTGCCTCTGGGTGGCGTTTAACTCAATCATTTAAGCAAGCGATCGCCCAATTGAAAAGAGATAAGGGCATTGAAATTCCTGACGATGCTCGTTACTGTTGCAAAGCCATCCATCTGGATGATACGCCTTTACAGCTTTTTGCCCTGACTTGGCTTTTACCTCCCACAGGTGCTGAGTCAACTTCTGCTGAGGAACTATATCAAATACATCAAGAGTGGACATTGCTGCTGCTACTGAGTACGCAGTCAGGGAGCTTTTTGCCCAAAGGGATTAGGCTACAGGTTCGAGATTTAACAACGGTTTTGAAAGATGAAGAGTTGCCAAAAGAGGACTTGTATCTCTTTGCTCGCGTGTCGGGAGATTTGAACGACCAATTTATCGTAACGATTACGCTGTATGGAGAAGAGTTAACGCTGGCTCCTTTTATCTGCCAACTCGATTGATTGGGTAATGCGTTCCAACAAGATTGAGTGGGAGAGGACAAGCTTTTCTTGCTTGGTTATCCTCATCAACAACAGGGTCATAAGTTATGTACCGCACACTAAGAAAACCACAATATTGCCAGTAGAGATGAATCGCAGCCCTATTTTTCAACTCACTGTTTGTCGTCTTAATACTCAATGTAGCTTTACACTTACTTGCTGGAGTGAGAACCAGCAACTTCAGGCTAACCTAGAATATCCAAGGGAACTTGAGCGACTCTATGAAGCTTGGCAGTGTCTCTACCCCAAAGCTTACTTATCACTTCCACGGGGACGAGGCGAGGAAGGTGGCGGTCTTACTCCATCTTCGCTTGATCCCCAAAACCAACTAGAAGAAGCTAAACAATCATTACTCTGGACTTTTAATCAGTGGTTGGGAGAACACGCATTACTCAACATCCGGGAGAAGATTCAAAGCGAAGCGTCTCGTCAAACACCGGAGAATAAGGGCGTGGATTTGCTCGTTGCCTGCAACTCCATCGATTTAGTACGACTGCCTTGGGAAGCATGGGATCTGAATTCCGAAGCCATTCGGATTTCCCGGACTGTCATAAATGTTGAGAATGAGCCTGTCTCTACTCAAACCAACTTTCGACGTGGCAAGGCTCGGATTTTAGTAGTTCTGACGGATACATCAGAACTGAGTCTTAATAAAGATCGAGAAGCAGTGCGACAGTTATCAAAAGTGGCGGAGGTTTGTCGCCTCAAATTTAAGTTAGGACAGAATGCAAAGGAGTTCAAACAACAGTTTGTCACTCATCTGCGAGACGAGCGAGGTTGGGATGCGCTGATTTTTGCCGGACATAGCGATGAAACACCACTCACAGGTGGCTCCTTTGAGTTGGCTCCAGGTGTCACTCTGTCAATGAGTGAAGTTGAAGAGCAGTTTGCCCAAGCTAAAAACCAGGGACTACGGGTGGCAATTTTTAATTCCTGTAAAGGACTGCGTATTGCTGAGTCGCTGATCAAGTTGGGATTGAGTCAGGTTGTGGTCATGCGGGAGAAAATCCATGATCGCGTGGCTCCTGCTTTCCTCGATAAGTTCTGTCAAAGCTTGACAAGAGGTAAGGATGTACAAGAGGCAGTTCAGGATGCCTGCAATTATTTTAAGTCAGAGAAAATTACTTATCCATCTGCTTATTTAATTCCTTCACTGTTTCGTCGCCCCTTCAGGGCAGAACTATTCCGAATTGAGCCTTCTCCATTGAAGCAGGCTTGGCGCGATTGGAAGCCAACACGGAGGGAAGCGATCGCCTTATCAAGTGTCTTGCTGTTTAGCTTAATGCTTCCGGTACAAGATTTGTTGTTGGATGTGCGAACTTTAGCACAGGCGTTCTACCGCCACCAAACCAAGCAGTTGCCCCGCGAAGCATCACCGCCAGTTCGGTTAATTGCGATTGATCAAGAGTCGATTAATGAGGCTAATGAAACAATTAAAGAGTTTGAAACCTTCCCAATGGAGCGGGCCTATCTTGCTCAATTGGTGAGGCGACTTTCGGAGTTAAACGTTAGAACCATCGGTATCGATTATCTTCTTTCTACACAAGAACCTAGGCAAAAGCAGCTTTCTGAAGCTATTGAATCAGCAGTTAAACAGCAAAGTATCTGGTTCGTGTTTGCCATCGATAATAGGCAAAATAAAAAAGTATTTTCTGAAATTGCTACCCCACAATGGAGTTTGCAAGGTGATTTAAATTTTTGGCGGTGGTATGTTGAGCTGCCTACCAAGGCGACCTGCTCTAGCTCCTGCCCTTTTGCCTATTTACTGGCATTGTCACATACACTCAACCAGAGTCTATCTCTGACGGGATTGCCTCAACCCAACCTGCAAAACAGAACCGAATTTCAACAGGAGTTGAGCGATTATCTTAACACAGAAAAGGGTCAAAAGAATGCAATTGCTTCGTTAAAACAGACGTATTCTCCTTTTGGATGGCGCTCTATTCTTGACTTTTCCATTCCTCCGGAACAGGTTTATGAACGCATGTCTTCTGGGGAATTTCTTAAGAGTGCTTTTCCGGGTTCAGAACTCCACCAACAAATAAGGCAGCAAACGGTTGTCATTGCTTCTGGAGGATATCCGGAAGCCGGGGATAATTTTTCACTGCCTCTAGCTGTTCAATATTGGCGTCGTGTACAGAATTCGTCACAGCCGAAAGCTGAAGAGCTACCGAGTGTGTTTACGGGAGGTGAAGCTCATGCCTACATGATTCACCATCTGCTATCCCAGCATCGGGTAACGTTGATTCCCAGTTTCTGGATGGTTCTCCTCGTAGCACTTCTAGGAAAAGGAATGACTCTAATACTGCTCAAACAGCAAATTAAACAGCGAGAGCAATGGAAATTGGGGTTGGTTGGTGCAACAGGTGCCTATGGAGTCGTTGGGTTCCAAGCTTATCTGTGGAGTTCAGTTTTAATTCCTTGGTTTTTACCGTCAGTCATGTTTTGGTTTTACGTTCTATCTGTTCTTTGAGGTAAATTATATGTCCAAATTAATCAGAGTGCATATTCTGCCACTAATTGTTGTGATGGCGAGTTTCAGTTTTCCAGCGTTTTCCCCCTCAGTTAAAAGTTTAGCGACGACTCAAAGTGATGCTGTCAGTCTAGGAATTCCCCAAAATAAACAGGCTCAGAAAAAGAAATCTATTGCCGAGAGATTAGCAGATATCTTTAGAAGACAACCTGACACCGGAGGGACACAGGGAGAGTTTTGCTCAATTTCTCCTAGTAAAGAGAATCCTTACTTACGCTATGCTTGGAGCGATCGCCCTCTATTCGTCTGGCAGGGAAAGGTCAAAAAAATTGAAGTTCATCCCAAAGGCAATCCACAAGATATTCTATGGTCTCACCTCCTCACAGAGCAAGAGCAAATAGAGCAGAAGGTTCGGTATTCGGGTTCACAAGCCCTACAGCCCGGTCAAGAATACTTTTACCTCGTGACTTACGAAACTATTGAGAATAAAGAACCCATCACGAAAACCAAAGAAATCTCCCTTATTGTTTTGGGGGCTAACCATGAAAAGCGCAGTCGGATTGACGCTAAGTTGGCAGAGATAGGAAATCAAAGCCAAACGATGGATGCCGAGGAACTTGCTCTGACAAAAGCAGAACTCTTTGCCGAAGAAAATCTCTGGTTAGATGTTATTCGAGAGACTTTCTCTGTGCAAAATCCGTCTATAGTCTGGGAGCAAATCCTTAAGGACTATCGCACTAAGTCCTGCAAGTAAAAGAGAAAGTGGGAGTAGGGGACACGGGGACACTCTGACGCGGAGACGCGGGGAATGTTGATAAATTTCCAGGAGTTGATGAAAGACTCTCCCCCTCTCCACGTCAACCTCAACCAACTGACTTGAAAATAGGAGTCAGGAGTCAGGAGAAATTAATTTTCATGCGTCCTGGTGTACACAGTTCATGACGGCTACTTATGACCACACCCATCGGGGTTCCCTTTTACCTTTTCCCTGCCCCGTAGGAGCTTGAAAGATGCTCAGCTACCAAGGATTTCCCACTACCGTGAAACCTGCCCAATAGTAGGGATGCCATAGCTCCAGTTCCGGTATGTTTAGATCTTCGGGCAAGGGTACACTTTCTCCTAGCGCTGGGGCGAAGGATAATTGACCATTCTCGATTTTGATTTTCCCTTCTATCATCGCCACCTGCGCTTGCCTTAGAGCGTCAGCTTTAATGGTATCAGGTTGGCGCAACTGTCTGTAAAACTGTGTCATCAATCCCAAGGTTGCTACCTCATTAACTTCCCACAGACTCGCCAAAACTGACTTAACTCCAGCTCGGTGAGCAAATCCGGCAAACCCTAACTCTTCGTCTACGTCTCCTAAAGCTGTTCTACAGGCACTCAGCACCAACAATTCTAGAGAAGGATTGTGAAATCCTAGTTGTCTGATTTCATAAAATCTCAACCGTTCATTTCCAAAAAACTGAATGTAGGAGTTATCAGGTGAGTCAGAGTCAAACTCTCCATGGGTTGACAGATGAAGAATACCAAAAGGTCGTTCGCGTCGTTGCGACTTTAGATTCTCTATCGTCAAGTCTTGATCATTTTCAAAAAACTGACCTGACCATACCTTACTGATCTGTTCTATCTGTTCGGGAACAGTTTCTAACGTGCCTAGATCCTCGTTGGCAAATTCTTCGGCTCCCATTGCTAAAACTTGGGTATCCCTGATATTAACGTAGCGGGTATCCGTGAGGCTCATACTGGGCATAAGACCCACACTGTATTTCTCTACAATAAATTTTTCTCCGTCATGGAGAGCAGCTAACGGCACGGTAGGCAAACTCTTATCCATCACAAACACAAGGTTTGTGATTTCGTTCTCGATTAAGTACTCCTCGAGAGGGCTAATTAGCCACTCATAAAATTGATGAGCAAGATTGAATAATTCTACGTCTCTGTCGGAACCAGCCAGTTCTTTAGGAGCTGGAGGTTCAAACACTTCCTTGTAAAATAATTCAGCGCTTTCTCGCACCTCTTGGTAGGTTACGTTAGGTGGTATTCGGCGAATGGGTATGCTTTTTTGGCTAGTCACCATTACCAATTCCAATTGGTCTTGAGGATTCGGTTTTACCCAGAGGGGATTCTCTTGTGCCTCTCCCTGGGCATAGGATAGTAACTGGGATTCTTCTATGTCTGAGTCTGGGCTGGAGAATCGTTGCTCCCATGCCTCTTGGCTCAGTCCTCTGGGCGAGAAAGATACATAAATGAGTGCTGGTTTGGCTCCTGTGTTTTGCTCAATTGCTCTCAGTTGCGCTCGGATATCATCAAGGGTTGTACTCTGAATGTTGTCAGGTTCTCCAGAAAACAGTGAATTTGGTGCTTCTTCCCGTGGGGGCGGTTGCTCTTCATCGCCATTCATTCCACCGTTGCCATTCATTCCACCGTTGCCATTTATTCCACCGTTGCCATTTATTCCACCGTTGCCATTTTGCCCTCCATTACCGTTTGAATCTTGCGTAATAATCTGAATATCGCTGGGAGGAGTCCCCTGGCTAAATGACCCAGGAAAAGATTGGGGGGGCAAAATTGAGTTATCAGTACCCGTTGTAATTGCTCCGGCAGTGCCGTTAGTTGTGGCATCTCCTACGTCAAAGGGAGTATCAACAGCCCCCCCGCCATGACGAATGGTGATTGAACCGCCGTCATTGCCGCCTGCGGTAGAAATGCTGGCGTCTGTCAGATTCTGGTCGGTAAATGTCCCTATGGTGCGGAAAAATTGCTCGGTTGTAATGTCAACGTCACCACCTGTGCCGCTGTCTCCGCCTTGAGCATTGATGGAAGTCACTTGAACATCTCCTTGAGCATCAAGGGTTACGTCCCCACCGTCACCATTACTCCCACTGCTTGCTGAACTGGTATCAATCTGTGCCGTGTTAATGTCACCCCCAGCCGAAAGTGCGATCGCTCCCCCATTCCCAGAAGTCGCACTCGCATCAATCTGTGCTGTATCAATATCACCAACATCAGAAAATGAGATAGTTCCTCCATTCCCGCTTACTGCACTCACATCAATCTGTGCTGTATTAATATCACCAACATCAGAAAATGAGATAGTTCCTCCATTCCCGCTTACTGCACTCACATCAATCTGTGCCGTATTAATATCACCAACATCAGAAAATGAGATAGTTCCCCCATTCCCGCTTACTGCACTGGCATCAAGCTGTGCCGTATTAATCTCATTCGCACCCGAAAAAGTGATGCTTCCTCCATTGCCAGAAGTCGCACTGGCATCAACCTGTGCTGTATTAATCTCACCAGCAGCTAAAAGTGCGATCGCTCCACCGTTACCATCAGTCGCAAAAGCTCGTATCTCTCCTGAACTGGTATCAATAGAACCTGTGGTACTGGTTAAAGAAATTTGACCCCCATTACCCGTCCTTGTAGTAGAAATCAGTGTCCCCTCACCGTTTTGACCCAAACGACCTGTGGTGGTGATATTACCTCCCGCTTGCAGAGTTATAGACCCAGTATCCCCTGTTGGATTAACATAACTACCGATAGACTTAACCGTAATGTCCCCCCCAGCTTGTAACGCTACGGCACCTCCCATACCATCAGGCGTCACAGATAAGATGTCTCCAGAACTCGTATCAATCGAACCATTAGTACTGGTTAGAGAAATCTGACCCCCATTGCCGCTACCATTAACACCAACCGACGCACGTATACTAGCATTCGCTGTGTCAGTAACGCCTGCGGAGATATTATCTGGATCGATTAGATCCACAAGAAAATTCCCCGTAGTCGTAATATCCCCTGCCGCTTGCAACGTTACAGAGCCAGCATTCCCTGTATTCACCCCGGTGTTGATACTGTCAAACACAATCCCACCAGTCGTCGCCGTTAACTCAACAGAACCACCCGCTGTCGTTAGCCGTGAATTAATCTGAATAGCTCGACCCGCCTCAAAGCTAATCGTCTCACCAAACGTCTGATTCGTGAAATTCAAATTCGTCCCAGCCTGGACAATAATATCTTGCTGCGCTTGCAGGATAATATTACCCGTCAAAGCTGTCAGTGCCGTGTCATCAATTGCAAAATCAACCGCATTCCCACCATCATTGAAGAGAATTTGTTCATCTACGCCAGGAGAAATCTGACCATTATCATCAGCCACCCCATCATCCGGCTCAATAATGATATCTCTAGGGTCGAGCAAGATAGTTCCATCTTGACCATTTACCGCTGACACATCAACGCTACCACTGAAGGCTAATGCCTCTTTTCCCGACACCTCAACAAAGCCACCATCCCCAGAATTATTCCCCCCACGAGCGTTAATATTGCCATAGATGCGAGTCGTCTCATCCGACCAAATAATCACCTGTCCTCCATCACCATTACTCAGAGCATCCGCACCAATTACCGAATTACCATCAACAAACGTCACCCCAGCATTCGGCACCGTCCCTTGCCCTTGATAATCTCCCCCAATCCTGACATTTCCCCCACCATTCAAACCCGAAGCATTCACATTAACCCCAATCACCCCAACACGATCACCCAAAACATTCACTTCACCGCCAACATTCCCCGAAACATCCAAACTGCCAGAGGCAATTACCGTCCCAGCATCCGTCGGAATCGCTGTTCCCGACTCTGCCAACTGCACCGTTCCATCCGGCTGCACCGCCACCCCCGTCTCTAACCCATTCGCCCCCACCGTCAACAGCGTCGGCAAATCCAGAGGACTAATCGGCAAAATCTGCCCTGCCGCATTCCTTGGCGGTTCAATCACCAAACTCAACA
>NZ_JADEWY010000099.1 GCF_015207375.1 Coleofasciculus sp. LEGE 07092
CCCCTGCACCTTACGCTCCCATCCCCGAATACTGCTTCAATCCCTTGCGCCAGAGCCAGCGATTGCACAAAAAAAACAGCACACTCCAACCCAGCATCACCCCTATCCCCCGCAGAATATCAACAGGCAATCCAATTAACAGGGCTGCTGGGAAGTGAATCAAATAAGGGAAGGGCGTCCACAATGCTACTGCACGTACTCCCGGTGGAAAAACTTCTAGGGGCGCAATCATGCCCGAAAGAAATAAGTAAAACAAAAACCAGAATTGCTCGATCGCATTTGCCCGTTCTGTCCAGAAAGAAAATAGGGCAAAGGTATACTGCATTAAAAAACGCAATGCAAACGCCATTGCCGTAACCAAGCCAAAGAGTAACACAGGACCCAGACTTGGCACCCAAAGGGCTTGGGGATAAAGCCAGAAAAAGAACCCCACTAGCGTCAGAGCAAAGGGCAGACGGGCAAGCCGTTCCGATACGTGACTAGCAACATGATGCCACACTGGATCAATCGGTTGCAAGAGTCGGGGAGAAAGCCGCCCCTCTACGACTTCTTTTTCAAATTCCCAAACCACCCAAACTACTGTAAACTGGCGGACGAGAAAAACAGTAAGAAAGTAACGAGCAAAATCCGCTGGCTCCAGACCAAATTGTTCTTGTTGAGAGGCTTCAATCCAAACCCCCATCAGAATCAGCGGTAAACTTCCCGATAGCGCCCACAAAAATAGTTCAGCTCGGTATTCGAGCATGTGAGCGTAGTAAACTGATAAAAATGTTTGAGCCGTTCTGATCACTCGGTTCATGAAACGACTCCTGCCCGGAAAACACGACCAATCACTTCTTCAATCGGCGGATCAGTTACCGTTAAATCTACCACCTCCAGTTCAGCCAAAATCCGAGCAACCGTGGCAGTGAGTGCCTCGCGCCGCACTAAGAACCGTAGCTGCAACCCTTCCACGGCTTCTAGTTCGCCATAGGTTTGTAACGATGTAAAATTTTTCGCCTCTACTTCAGACAAGGGTTGGGCAAGTTCTACTTTCACCTCGCGGTAGGGGGAAAAGCGATTTAGCAGCCCGTCGAGACTGCCATCGTAAATCATTTGACCTTCGTAGATCAGCAAAACTCGCTGGCAAAGGGCAGTGATATCTGCCATGTAGTGACTAGTCAGTAAAACTGTAGCACCTGTGCGCTGGTTGTACTCCCGCAAGAAGTCTCGCACCCCGAGTTGAGCATTGACATCCAATCCCAAAGTCGGCTCATCTAAAAACAGGACTTGAGGTTGGTGCAGGAGAGCGGCGAGTAGTTCGGCTTTCATGCGTTCCCCTAGAGACAGTTTCCGCACCGGCTGGTTCAGCTTGCCATGCAGAAACAGCATTTCAGAGAGTTCGTCTACTCGATACTGAAATTCTTTCTGAGAAATTCCATAGACAGCCGCGTTAATTTTCAGGGAATCTAGGGCGGGTAAGTCCCAGAGAAGCTGCTGCTTTTGCCCCATCACCAGGGTAATTTTTTGCAAAAAGTTAGATTGACGCTTAAATGGGATATGACCTGCGACTCTAACGCTACCACTAGAAGGATGAATGAGTCCGGTGAGCATCTTCAGAGTGGTGGTTTTGCCTGCACCGTTAGGTCCCAAAAACCCCACCACTTCCCCCATGGCAATTTCAAAGGAAACGTTTTGAACGGCTGTTACTGAGCGGTAGGTGCGGCGCAGGAAGTGAGTTAGCGTACCTTTAAGCCCCGGTTGTTTTACCGCTACTGGGTAAACTTTACTCAGGTTTTCAACCACAACGATAGACATAAAATATTTCTACAATTCAGCATAAAAATTTACTAATTTGTGTAAAGTTCTTTAATTTATTTAATATTTATTTCAATCTACTGACTTAATGTAAAAAAATCTGACAGCAGCGGTAAATTTTCCCCAGTCTTTGGAAAAATTGAAGGCAATAAAGGTAAACGCTAAATCAGCCTGGGTTTGACTTAATCCTGAACGACTGCTCCTCTCCTATGAGTTTAGAGCCGTTAGTTCCCCGTTATTGGGTGCTTCAGTTGATTAAGTTAAACTCTGGTCGCTGAAGTCTCATTAAGTTAAAGGGAAAACAAATGAATATTACCAGAATTATACTCTCAGGTCTGATCACTGGGGTTGTCGGTATCGTTTTAGGCATAGGTCTTGCCGAAATTAACCAAGACGATAACCGCCCCCAGGCTCCCTATCAATATGCAGTTGTTGGCGCGATTTTGGGATTGGCTGTTGGTTCAGGTCAAGAAGCTATACGACAACTGGATCAAACCTCTGAAGACTTTTATCAGTAAGTCTAGACGCTTAAGGATTGAATACTTGCTGACTCTAGCAATTTTACTGAACTACCCACATCACCCGAATGGGTGTAATTAGGAGGTTGACTTCATTGGGTGATAGCCCAGTAGGGAGTGATCCCTTGTCCTGCTTGTGGTAAAATTTGCTAAAAAAAATAATAACCACTTTCTGAACCCGTTAACCTCGCACTTGTAGACACGCCGAACCAGGTTGTCGCCCAGCTCCTCCAGTTCCCTGTCACGGTTTCGCACAACCCGTAACAAGCCGGACTGGGGCATTCGTGACAAGTTAAGCACTTCCTTCCTTCTAAACTTGTCATACCCCCTATAGCAAGCGCAACTGCGTCTTTTTATTCTCCCCTGACAAAGGAGTCAGTTGCTGTTGTTCCTCTTCAGTCCCATCGAAGTCTAACCAGCTATCTCCATTTCCAGCCAAAAGACGCTGTGCCGCTTCCAGCATCTCGGCACTAATCTCCTTCAAATCTTCCCGATTCTTCAGATAAGTCGAGAGTGCATCCATCGGGTTGATACTGCTGCCGACACCCAGTTCCGGTAAACGAGGACGCGCCAACTGACTCACCAATTCGGGACGAATAGTATAGCTGTGGGCATCACTCAAAGCTTGATGAATTGCTGCATTGTCAATTAAGTCCAACTGCTCAGAACGTAACTTGTATATCAGCCGCACCACAGCATCATTGATATCTTTTTTAGCGATCGCTTTAAGTAAAGCTTTTTGAGGATCGGCATCTTGGGCAATATTCACCTCAATCGTGCAGAAAGGACGCACGGGTAAGGGACAGAACTCCCACTGGGCGCGACCTTTCTCCAACTCAACCAATACATAGCCTTTTTCTTCCTTTTCCTCACTAAAATCTACCCGTTCGATACTGCCAGGGTAGACAACGGGGGGGTCATTGGCAGGATTGAGATTTTGGTGTTTATGAACGTGTCCCAACGCCACATAATCAAAACAGGGTCGGGTCAGCATTGACAAAGGAACAGTGAAACCTTTGCCCACCGCCAAAAAACGCTCGGCTCCCAAATTAGCACGATCTGCCATTAAGTGTGCCAAGATAACAGTCGGAACTTGGGGGTCAAGACGCCGGATTTCTCCTTCTAGTACTGGGTCGAGGCGCTGAATCAGTAGTTCGTTAACTTCCGCTAGCGCCAAACCTTCCGTTTCTGGGCGAGTTAGTAGGGCGGAACGAGTCAGCCAAGGCAGGGTAATTACCTGTACAGAACCATTGTGGGTTTCAATGCGATGAGTTTCAATCGTATCGCCCACAATAAATCCAGGCACGCCTAATGTACGATAGATACATAAACTGGCACCCCCATTGCCTTGGGAGTGCTGGTCATGATTGCCCACAAGCAAAACCGTAGGAATTTCGGCATCGACCAAACGGCGAAACTGAGAGGCAAAGGCTTCTTGAACGTAAGGCGGCGGCGTGGCATCGGGAAACGCATCGCCACCAAAAAGAACCAAATCGACCGGTTCAGCGATCGCTCGATCAATACATTTTGACAGAGTATTGACAAAATCTTTTAAACGTGTATTCAGCCCAGTGGTAGGGTTAACTCGCCCATGGGAGAAGCCACTTCCCATGTGAATGTCAGATAGGTGAAGAATTTTAATCATGTTATGATTAGGAGTTAGGAGTTAGGAGTTAGGAGTCAGGAGTCAGAATATATAAATTCTGCATTCTGTATTCTTGACTGACAGCATATTTCAGGTTGATGAAATACAGTATATCCAAGCAAGATCCCCGACTTCTTAGAGAAGTCGGGGATCTTGAGTACCTCTTTCATGAATCAAAGAGACTGGCTATATGAAACAAACGGCTCTAGACCTCAATGATGCTGCATTAGGTTGTTTACTGGGAGCTTTGGTGGGTGACGCGGCGGGTGCAACTCTGGAATTTATGGGTCGCCAACCAACCCTTACCGAAGTTGATGGCGCTATGAGTATGCCGGGAGGGGGTGTTTGGCAGGTTGCTCCTGGACAAATTACTGATGATGGCGAACTGACTCTTTGCTTGGCTCAAGCTTTATCGCAAAGCTCAACCTTTCAGCGAGAAACTATTGCTCAAAACTATGCCAAATGGGTTGAGTCCGTACCGTTTGATATGGGTTCGACGACCAGCCATTCCATAGGATGCTTTCGCAGACCTAAATGGGAGGAAATTTGCAATCAACAAGGTTATGCTGCGGGCATGACTCAGGCGGCGGCTCAACTCTGTATGGATTCCAAAGCTAATGGTAGCTTAATGAGAATAACTCCCTTGGGTATCTGGGGATATCGGTTCAGCGATCGCGAACTGGCTGATTTTGCCCAGCAAGATTCAAGGTTATCCCATCCCAATGAAAGTTGTACTCAGGCTGTAGCTTGTTATGTCATAGCCATTGCTACTCTGATGAGACGGTTGGGAGATAATAAAACAGCCTTTGAGAGAGCGCAATATTGGGCAGAATCTTATGGGAATGAAGAAGTTCGCAGTTGGTTGCAAGATGCCCAAAATGATGTAGATATACCCTTTTATCCACACGCTGGCTTTATCCAAATCGCCTTCAGCCATGCTTTCAGACATTTGTGGAAAGGCTCGAATTATGTAGATGCTATTCGAGAAACCCTGTCTGGCGGCGGGGATACAGACACTAATGCCTGTATTGTTGGAGGTCTACTCGGAGCGGCTTGCGGTGCCCGAGCTATTCCTGATGAAATGAAATTACCCCTGCTTAATTGCGATTTTCAGCAAGGAAGACAACACCGACCCCCATTTTTACACCCCAATCAAGTCTCCTTATTAGTCAAAAAACTATTGGCTGTTGGCTAGACAGCTATTCTAACCTTTTCCAGCCAATGGACTGAGCAAACCCGAAACTAACGACAAAACGATAGAACCTAAGAAAGCCGGGATAAAACCTGAAATCGTAAAGTCAGGCGTTAGGTAAGCTACCAGCACTAGGGATAACGCATTAATCACCAACAGAAACAGACCTAAAGTCATAAATGTCAACGGTAAAGTCAGCAGCACTAGGAGCGGTCGAACAATGGCATTAACAATGCCCATAACCACTGCTGCAACAATAGCGGCAGGAAAACTGGTAATAGTAAAGTCCGGTACTAAGTAGGCTGTTATCCCTAGTGCTATAGCCGAAAGCAACCAAGTTAACAAGAAATGTTTCATAATATTTCTAGAATATCCTGGTCAGCGATATTGTTTACTATAGCATTTTTATTGGAGATATAAAAAGCATATCTGGTATTTTCAAACAAGGCAATAAAAATTTTGGTAATGTTCTAGATTGGGGAATTTGAATAATTTTAAGTTGACAAAAAGCTTGAATAATCCCTTAATGATTGTAAAAATTTTGCCAAGCAGTTTACAGGCAAATTTGCGTCAGTCCTGATGAAGTTTGAAAGTCTTATTCTTCTAAGGGGAAGAGAGTAAATAAAACCCTCAATAGCATAGAGCCATTGAGGATTAGGGAAGCTTGAGCCTTTAGGTAATAAGCGGTTTACTTATTTACTTCTTGGACGATCGCTTCTTGCGGTTCTCCCTTTTTTGCCGAATTTTGGCAGCTATGAGAGCTGGATCGATGGGAAAGCCAGCGATCGGAATAACCTGATCTTGCCGCTCCTCTTCTAGCTGCTTTAATTCGGTATAATCGACCCAATGAATGCAATCGACTGGACAGGTGTCGATGGCTTCTTGAATCTGGTCTTCAGAGTCGCCGTCTTGCCGAGTCACCCGCGAGCGTCCATAGTCTGGCTCAATATAAAAGGTGTTTCGAGCGACGTGGGCGCAGTGCTTGCAGCCAATGCAGGTGATTTCATCGACATAAACACCCTTCTGTCGCAACTCACCTCCCAGTTCTGGTTCCAGACCGGATCGCTCCGGTGCATCTCGAAAGATACCTCCTAATTCAGGTTCTAGACCTGAACGATCCGGGTTGACTGAGAAATCAGACATTACGCACTCCAGCGTTGGACAACTAGACGGATGGAACCGTCCTTATTTTTTTGCTGCTCGGCAACTTGAAAGCCCTGCTTAACTGTTTCATGCATTACAGTCTGGAAAGCATAACCCTGAGTTACACGGTTGAGGAAGCCCTCTACAGATAAAGGCTGCTGCCAGTATTGCAAGTCAGCAACGAGTTCGTATTCGTTCCCATTCCAACTGAAACCGATGTCGTAGCCATTATCCTGTTCAATGACGACTTCGGCATTACGGGTTTGACCGCGATAGCCGCGCACCGGGCGCGAACCCGATTTCCACTCAATACCCAAGTCGGTTAAAGCCGCTTCCAAAGAGGTCAGATTGCGGATTTGAGTTTTTATGCTGCTGAAATGTGACATTTTCGTTAAACTACTTGCTTAATTTGAATTTGAACAAAAATTTACCATTCGCTAAAAGTTGCTTGAGCCGTTGCTGTTGCCGATTGCTGAACAGGTTGAGCAAAGTACTCTGACGTAGGCTCAACGGAGACAACTTGCCCCAACTGAGCTTCAATTGCTGCGGTTACCTCTGCACAAGAGCAGCCAACAATACCTGTGACTTTTTCTTGAACTCGACCATCGGGATAAATTACGAATTCTAAGGTTTCCATGCTTTTGCTCTGGGTTGGATCAATCCTCACGTTTGGTGCTATTATGCCGCACGGACAATAGCTTATGAGGTTTAAACAACCAGCTTGAGGGCTAGTTGATCAATTTATTGAAAATATTCGCATCATGGCGAATCAAACCTTAACAAAAATTTATACTTGACTAGTATCTTACACTAATCTTTCGTTAAGTTTCTCGTAACTTTTCATCCCAGTCAAGCGGCGGGATCTCTCAAAAATTTGTTCTTAACAAAAATATACACGATCTCATCTTCCCTGAACTACACCCCTAGAGCGATCGCTCGGTTCCGTCACCTCCGATAATAAAAGTCTGTCTTGTTTCAAATTGATGTCAACGCGATCGCTATGAGTGAAAAGCACCTTACAGGTTCAATCCCTACCCCAAAATCAGTGCGAGTCGGAATTTTAGGCTTTGGGGGATTAGGGCAAGCTGCCGCCAGAGTCATCACCCCTAAACATGAAATGGATTGGGTGGCAGCCGCTGACAAGAAAGGGTATGTCTATAACCCCACTGGACTCGATCGAGATCAGTGTATTGCGGTTTATCGAGATCACGGTTCACTTGGTTATCTGGAGCCAACAGGCACCCTCAGCAACCGCACTATCCCCGACTTAATCGAACAAGCCTCCGTCGATGGATATTTTCTGGCTCTACCGAATTTGCCCAATACCTTTATGGCTTCTGTCGCAAGGCAGTTTATCCAATCCGGCTGGCAAGGAGTACTTGTCGATGCACTCAAACGCACGAGTGCAGTTGAACAACTGCTGGCAATGAAGGATGAACTGCAAGCAGCGGGAATCACGTACCTGACAGGCTGTGGAGCAACACCAGGACTGTTGACAGCCGCTGCCGCAGTTGCGGCTCAAAGCTACGCTGAGATTCACCGTGTCAAAATTACCTTTGGTGTGGGGATTGCCAATTGGGAAGCCTATCGAGCCACTATTCGGGAAGACATTGCCCACCTTCCTGGCTATGATGTGGAACGGGCTAGTCAGATGAGTGATGCTGAGGTAGAAGCCTTCCTCGATCAGACGAACGGCATTCTCACCCTAGAAAATATGGAACACGCCGATGATGTGATGTTAGAGTTGGCAGGAATTTGTTCCCGCGATCGCGTTACGGTTGGTGGTGTCGTTGATACCCGCAATCCCAAAAAACCCCTCAGCACCAATGTCCAAGTCACAGGTCGTACTTTTGAGGGGAAGATTTCCACCCACACCTTCACCTTAGGGGATGAAACCACCATGGCAGCTAACGTTTGCGGTCCGGCTTTTGGCTACCTCAAAACTGGGGTGTCCTTACACCGACGAGGTATGTACGGTCTGTTTACTGCGGCTGAAGTGATGCCACAATTTGTCAAATAACTTAATGACCAATTAAGCCGGCGGACTTTCTGGAGAGAGCGTTTCTGACTGCTCCTCCTCGGTCATGGCGGGGTCTGGAATCTGCATGACAAAGGGCAGACAGGCTCCTTCCAAGCCCCTTTGAATACGATGGGGTGTTTCTGGAAAGATCACAAACAATGGATAAATGCGGTCAACTCCCTCACTCAGAACGTGTTGATGGCGGGGCGGCATCAGCCATTCGTAGTCTTTGTCAAGCAACACTTGGGTCTGACGCCAGCGACTGAGCAGCTCAGAGAAATCCTCGTGGGGACGATGAATAAAGATAAGAATCTCACCCCCCATTTTGATTTTCCATTCCGGATCACACATTAAAATAGCTACATCACAGGGCAGGCAAACTGAGCCTTGCAAGGCAGAAAAATTAGTAGTGTTATGCCCTGTAGATGATTTTGGGGTGCGAATTCGCACGATTGGCAAGGGAATGGTGATCACGCTCTCATCAGGTCGGCGCATACTCGGCACCATTTCTAGGTAAGGTCGATATTTTTTGAGCAACGTGATCGCTGCCTCGTGGTTGCTATACTCCGCTAGCAACGCTTCGTAATCAGATTGCTTAACAGGCATTTTCTAAAGTAAAATTGCAACGATTTACGGGAGTTTTACTAACAGTTGAGTGAGGCTGACTAGTTTAGCTTGACGGAAATTAAGCCACTCTTCACGCATCACTGAAACTCTGGGCAATGATAAGAAGTTTGATTTTTAAATTTTGAGTGCGTGAATTTCACCAGAAGCGCTACTAGCGGTTTGTGGGTATGCAGGTAGAGAGTTACCGCGTTGCCAAGCATCTGAACAACCAACGATTAGAACTCTCTACCAAGAACCTATCCGTTATCTTTGAAGTCTCTCCTCTTTTTATCCAAGGGTGTCAAACACTTTAAACATAGGCAGATACATAGAAACCAGAATCGTACCGACCATTCCCCCTAAAACAATAATCATAATGGGTTCCATGATACTGGTCAGTGCTTTCACGGCTTGCTCAACTTCATCTTCATAGAAATCGGCAACTTTCATTAGCATTGTATCCAATTCACCGGTCTCTTCCCCAACACTAATCATCTGAATAGCTAGCCCTGGAAAAACTTGCTCTCTTTGTAAAGCAAGGCTGATCATACCACCTTGTTGAATATCAAGTTTTGCCGCTTCTACAGCATTCGCAATCACCTGGTTGCCTGCTGTATCTCTAACAATGTCTAAGGCATTGAGAATTGGCACCCCAGAACGAGTTAGGGTTCCAAAAACTCGACAAAAACGAGCTACTGCTGATTTTTCTAGCAAATCGCCAAAGAGGGGCATCTTCAACAATAAGTGATCGATTTGCAAGCGACCAGGAGGCGTTTTGTAGTACTGTTTAATCAGAAAGGAAGAAACAATGAAAAAGACAATCGGGATCAGAATTTTCCAACTTCTGAGTACTCCGCTCAACCAGAGCATAAATGCGGTCAATGCTGGCAATTCTCCGCCAATTTCTTGGAAAATTCCCGCAAAGATCGGAATGAGAAACATGGTCATGCCGAGAAAAACCAGAACGGCAAAACTACCGACGACCATAGGATAGGTCATTGCCGATTTGATTTGGTTTTGTAGTCGCGCCATGTCCTCAAGGAGCTTCGCCAAGCGGTTGAGTACTTCGTCAAGGACACCCCCAACCTCGCCAGCTTGTACCATACTGACATAAAGGGTGTCAAAACAAGCGGGATGTTGGCGCATGGAATCAGAGAGATTGGTTCCCTGCTGTACGTCACCGCTAATTGAAACCAGTGCTTTTTTGAGTTTTGGATTGGGACATTGCTCGGATAAAATACCAAGACAGCGAACCATCGCTACACCAGCATTGACCATTACCGCAAACTGACGGGAAAAAACGGCTTTGTCTTTGACCGTTACTTTCGCCATACTTTCCTGGAGGTTGGAGAAGTTCAGGTTAAAGCTAAAGGCTTGCTTGATGCTTCCAACAGCGGGATACTGATTTTGGAGGAGAGTACGAGCCTGATCGAGGGAGTTGGCGTCTATTTTTTGTTTTTTAGCGTTTCCTTTGAGATCCCGAATCTCAGCGATGTAGGTAGGCATAGCGTGCGTCTGGATAAGGGGGAGGGAATTGAGTGAAGTGTGAACTCATAAGTTAGCTCTGAGTCGTTGAAATGCAAGGACTCAGAGTCAACTGAAGAACTTATCGGGTGGCTCTAGTTGCACCCTTCGCGGCAGCGGTAGCACCCATCCCAGCGCCTGCAAGGATGCGCTGTAACTCATCGGGTTTGGAACTCTTAGACACGGCTGCTTCAAAGGAGATAACACCTTGCTTAACGAGATTTGATAAAGACTGCTCCATGGTCTGCATTCCCAGTTTCATACCCGTTTGGATCGCCGAGTAAATTTGAGGCACCTTTCCTTCGCGGATTAGGTTAGCAATGGCTGGCGTTACTATCATGATTTCCTGTGCCATTACCCGACCAAACTCACCCGGTTTCGGGTTTTTCTTGGGTACTAGGGTTTGACTGAAGACAGCAATTAAAGAGTTCGATAGTTGAGCTTGGATTTGCTGTTGTTGTATGGGCGGAAACACGTCGATGATCCGGTTGACGGTCGATGCCGCCGAGTTAGTATGCAGCGTCCCCATGACTAAGTGACCTGTTTCAGCAGCGGAAATAGCGAGAGAAATGGTTTCCAAGTCGCGCATTTCTCCCACCAGAATCACATCTGGATCTTCCCGAAGTGAGGCTTTAAGAGCGTTAGCAAAGCTTTTGGTATCTTCACCCTTTTGACGTTGGTGAATCAAGCTCTTGATGTTGGCAAACACGTATTCAATGGGGTCTTCCACCGTCAAAATATGTTCTGCCCGCGTCCGGTTCACTAAGTCAATCATCGCTGCCAGGGTGGTTGTTTTACCCGAACCTGTCGGACCTGTCACCAACACCATTCCCCGAGGACGTTCGCTCATTTCCCGAACAATATCTGGCAAAGCTAACTGGTCAAAATTGGGAATTTTAGAAGAGAGCGCCCTCAATGCTGCCGCATAGTAACCGCGTTCTTTGTAGACATTGACACGGAAGCGAGCCAATCCCTTGACACCATAAGAGCAATCCAATTCCCAGTTTTGTTCTAGCTCTTTACGCTGACTATTATTGAGCATACTGAAGATCAGCTTCTGGCATTCTTGGGCAGTCAGGGGATCTTCGCCAAACGGTTGGAGCTTACCACTGACACGGAAGTAGATAGGCGCTCCCGCTTGAATGTGCAGATCTGAGCCACCCATTTCAATGAGTTGCTCCATAAGGTCTTCAATCATCAATTCCATTGCGCTGTCTCCTTTAACAACATCAGTAGTGAGTCAATAGTTGAGGGTGTGCGATCGCTCGTGGCGCAAGCGATTAGTCTGTAAAGCGAGGTGTCATGCAATAAGGACAGTCTAGCCACTCCGGTTGTAATGCTGCCGCGCAGGTACTACAAGTAAGAGAACGCTTGCGTTTGGCTTTCAATTCGGCTTCTAATCCAGAATCCGTAAAGGTAACTCGTTCGACTTCCTCAAGAGTGGTCTGACCTTGCTGCACTAAATTCAAGCTGTAAGCTAACAACGTTACCATCCCTTCCTCTACGGCGGCTTCCTTAAGGCGCTCTGCCGGAGCTCCGCCGTTAATTAAGCCTTGCAGCCGTTCGCTGATGCGCATGACTTCATAGACACCCACTCGTCCTTTGTAGCCAACTCCATTGCAGGTATTGCACAGCGTCCCTCGAGATTTGGCTGCGGTAATTTCCTCGGGGTGCAAGGTGTTCGCCTGATATAGCGTGATTTCCCCTTCACTGGACGCCGACAGACCAAATCGAGCCAATTCCTCTGAGGTGGGTTGGTAAGCAATACGACACTGGGAACAAACCCGCCGCATTAGTCGTTGTGCCAAGACACCGAGGAGAGCACCCGAAACCATGAATGGTTCAACCCCCATTTCATCAAGGCGCGGAATTGCCCCGGCTGCGTCGTTGGTATGCAGGGTAGTCAGGACTAAGTGACCTGTAAGAGCCGCTTCAATAGCTGTTTTTGCCGTTTCTTTATCTCGAGTCTCACCCACCAAAATCACATCTGGATCTTGGCGCAAAAATGATCGCAAAATCGAGGCAAAATCCATGCCTTTTTCTCGCAGCACCTGCACCTGGGTAATTCCTGGCAGCGAGTACTCAATCGGGTCTTCTGCCGTACTAATATTGACCCGAGGATCGTTGCGCTCTGCCAGCATTGAATACAAAGTTGTGGATTTCCCGGAACCCGTCGGTCCTGTCACCAAGATAAGTCCAAAGGGACGGTTCGCCATTTCCCGAACGATTTGCAGGGTATCTGGATCTGTAATTAAAAAATCTAACCCTAGCTGAGTGCTAGCGTTATCCAAGATCCGTAGCACCACCTTCTCACCGTAGCGGCTGGGCAAGGTACTCACCCGAAAGTCCACTTTGCGACCCTGGAACATCCGCCGGATTTTGCCATCTTGAGGCATCCGGCGTTCGGCGATATCCAGCTCTGCCATAATTTTAAAGCGAGCTGAAACGGCTGGAGTGATTTTTTTCGGTAAGGGATCGAAGGCTTGACGTAGCACCCCATCTTTCCGAAAGCGGATGCGCAAAATCTCTTCTTGGGGTTCGACGTGAATATCAGACACCCCTTCTTGCAGGGCTTTAGCCATGATTCTGTTCACCAAGTTGATGACAGGAGCACCGCCAGCCTCATTCAAGGCGTCACCTAAGTCGGCTTCAACTTCATCAGGTGCATCCCCTAGAGAGTCGAGATTATCTAAGCTTTCAAGATCCTGTTTAATGTCTACTTGTTTAGCAGCTTCTTGTTCCTTGCTTAGTTTGAGCTGTTCCTCCAGATATTCGGAAATAAGCTGCTGGTAATCTTCTTGGGTGATGACCATCCGCCGCAACCCAATACCCTGGGGTCGCAGAATCCGGTTAAGGTCGTCTTGGGCATCTAGATTATCCGGGTCAACCATTGCCACCAAGACCGATGGGGGTTGGGTTTCACTCTGCGAGATCGGCACTAAACGATAACGACGACAGATATCAATGGGGAGCAGAGTGTCAATTAATTGGGCAACCTGGTGTCCGGAAATATCATTGATTTCCGGATCTAAAAAATCAACGCCGTAAAGTATTTTTAGTTCAAATAATTGCTGTTTCTTATGCTGGCGTAGCAAGTCGGGTGGTAATTGCCGTCCAGTGATCGACTCCAGAATCTCAGTCAGGGGTCTTCCTGACTTGCGGCTTTCCACCATAGCCTGCTGCATCTGGTCATTGTCAACGTATCCCGATTGAACCAGCTTATTGCCAAAGGGTGAAAAATCGTTTTTAACGATCAGGGCGCGTCGAGAGGATGAGGATTGAGTCATAGCGGGTGAGAATATCTCCTTAACATTAAAGTATTCCCAAAAGCCGTGGCTTCCATGTCATTGTCATTTCTTGAAGCTACGGGGGCAGTCACAAAGTTAACGGGCATTGCCAAACAACCTTGGTGGATTGAAAGCCGTATCTATCTCCGTTGGGTTCAATTGCAGCACCCACCAAGGAAATGCGCGTGCCAATGAGTTAGGTCAGATGCCAACGCGCTTGGAGTACCAATATCCTGACAATGATGAAACGTAAGGTCTCAGCTCGTCTCAACTTGATAAAATTTTCGATGTGAGCGAAATCAGCACTATACATCATGTAGAATACTTTATTTATTATAGATGCACAGAGAATCCCAGCTCAATCTGTCCTGCCCTTGGCTATTAAGCTGCCTTGCAGCCACAAACCGTCAGTTTCAAGTGGACTTTAATGTTGCTGGATGTGAAAGTGAGCGGCAAAGTTCGCTAGCCTGTATTAGGATTTGAGGAAGTAGCTAGCCTGACCCGATACCGATGGCGCACCCTAGACTGTGTGCAAGCAGAAATTGCCAGGAATTGGGTTGCTATTGCGCACAAGTTACAGACAAACGAGATCGCAATCGAAGAGCAGTATCTCAAGGTGGACGAGTAAATCATGAGCGACGAAGAGAAGCAACCAGATAACACTATGCAGCAAACAGATGAATCGGCAGCCACGGGCGTGGAGGCGACTATGCCGATGGATTCAGAGTTGCCCCTGAATGAGGATCAAGCAACCGCTGAAGTTTCGCCAGAAACGACAACAACCGAAGAAGAAAATTCGGACGTTGAAATAGCCGAAGCTGCAACCGATGTATCTGTAGCAGATAGCGATTTAGCGGTTCTGGAAACCTTGAAGCAGGAAAATGAGGCGCTCAAAGCCCAAATCGAAGAGCTTAATCAGCAATTTGATGCCTTTAAAACCCAATCTATACGGATTGCGGCAGATTTTGATAATTTCCGCAAGCGAACCGCCAAGGAAAAAGAAGAACTAGATTATCAGATCAAGAAAGTTACTCTCTCGGAGTTATTGCCAGTGGTTGATAACTTCGAGCGAGCCAGATCGCAAATCAAGCCCCAAAATGATGGAGAAATGACCATTCACAAAAGTTATCAGGGCGTTTACAAGCAGTTAGTCGAGTGCCTCAAACGCATTGGTGTCTCTCCTATGCGTCCCGAAGGGCAAGAGTTTGACCCCAATTTTCATGAAGCGGTGATGCGGGAATCGACCAACGAATACCCCGAAGGAACCGTGATAGAACAACTTATGCGGGGATACTTCTTGAACGAGCGTGTGCTACGTCATGCAATGGTCAAAGTTGCTGCAGCCGGAGAGCCCGTGGTAACCTCAGAGGAAGAGACCCAAGAGACTCCCGAAAGTTAAAGGGTAGGCTCATTAACCATTCTGGGGTGTCAGCGTTACATTGAAGTAGTTAGCTCATTACCAGAGTAAAGTTGAACTCAAGTCAGGCTAGTTCTAGCACTTGGTTCAACTAAAATTCAGGAAACTTTACATAACCGTTAGGCCGAAGCGCTATGGGAAAAGTCATTGGCATCGACCTGGGCACGACCAATAGTTGCGTCGCCGTGCTAGAAGGAGGTCAGCCCATCGTCATTTCCAACTCGGAAGGGGGACGTACCACTCCGAGTATTGTGGGATTTGGCAAAGGAGATGAGCGCTTGGTCGGTCAACTGGCAAAACGGCAGGCAGTGACCAACGCGGAGAATACCGTCTACAGCATTAAACGCTTTATCGGGCGTCGGTGGGACGACACGGTGGCGGAGCGATCGCGGGTTCCCTATGGTTGTATCAGAGGTCGGGACGATACCGTCGATGTGCAAATCCGGGGGCATCAGTACACCCCGCAAGAAATCTCCGCGATGATCCTGCAAAAGCTCAAAGCCGATGCCGAAAACTTTCTCGGCGAACCCGTAGAGCAAGCAGTTATTACGGTTCCGGCTTACTTTACAGATGCCCAGAGGCAAGCCACAAAAGATGGTGGAACCATTGCCGGTCTGGAAGTTCTGCGGATTATCAACGAACCGACTGCCGCTGCCCTAGCTTACGGTATGGACAAGCAGGATCAAGAGCAGCAAATCTTGGTGTTTGACTTAGGCGGCGGTACCTTTGATGTATCGGTTATGCAACTGGGCGATGGTGTTTTTGAAGTCAAAGCGACCTCAGGCAACAATCACTTGGGAGGCGACGACTTCGATGACGTGATAGTTATCTGGCTGATCGCCAATTTCAAGGAAAGAGAAGGGATCGACTTGGGAACCGATAAAATGGCGTTGCAGCGCTTGCGCGAAGCAGCGGAGAAAGCCAAGATCGAACTCTCCAATATGGTAAACACCTCGATCAACCTGCCATTCATCACCGCCGATGAAACCGGTCCGAAACATCTAGAGATGGAACTGTCACGGGCTAAGTTTGAAGAACTGGCTAGCGAACTGATCCAAGGCACCATTAATCCGGTGAAACAAGCGCTCAAAGACAGCGACTTGAAACCCGACGATATCGACAAAATTCTGCTGGTAGGCGGTTCGACCCGTATCCCCGCCGTGCAAACCGCGATTAGCAAGTTTTTTGGCGGTCGCTCTCCCGATAGGTCAGTCAACCCCGATGAGGCAGTAGCTCTGGGAGCGGCAATTCAAGGGGGTGTTTTGGGCGGTGAAGTTGAAGATTTGCTGCTACTTGACGTAACCCCCCTGTCGTTGGGTATTGAAACCCTAGGGGAAGTATTTACTAAAATAATCGAGCGCAACACCACCATTCCAACTAGCAAATCCCAGGTATTTTCGACCGCAACGGACGGGCAAACCTCGGTGGAAATCCACGTCTTGCAGGGTGAGCGGGCAATGGCTAAAGACAACAAAAGCTTGGGGAAGTTTTTGCTGACAGGCATTCCCCCAGCTCCCCGAGGCGTTCCCCAAATTGAAGTATCCTTCGATATTGATGTCAACGGGATTCTCAACGTCTCAGCCGCCGATAAAGGGACGGGTCGGGAGCAAAGCATCCGGATTACCAACACAGGTGGGCTGAGTACCACAGAAGTGGAACGGATGCGTCAAGAAGCTGAAAAATATTCAGAGGAAGACCGCCGTCGCATTCAGTTGGTGGAACTCCGAAACCAAGCTGACAGTCTATTCTACAGCTACGAATCAACCTTAAATGAGAATGCCGAATTGGTCCGGGAGGAACTCAAAGTCCAAGGTGATGAGAAAAAACAGGAATTGCAAGCAGCCCTCAAGAATCCGTCTATTTCTATCGAGGAGGTGAAACAGCGCCTCGATGACTTCCAACAAACACTATTTGCAATTGGTGCTGCCGTCTACCAGCAAGCCGCGCCGAGTTTAGATTTGGATGAAGTAACGGATACGACAGAGGAGGACGTATCAGAAACGATAGAATTCAACGAATCTTCTGAATCGGCTTCTGAAAATGAGGAAGAGGAGTTAATTCTTAATTTTGATGATGAAACCGTAACGGCTGACTACGAAGCCGTTGATTAAAACAACCAAAGCAGGTAGCAATCGGCTGGTTTTTTGATCCAAAATGGATAGGCATGCGGGTAAGCGGGGAAGGGGCTATTTGTCACCCTAAGCCGTTCACTCACCCAAAACAACTGATTCACCCCCATATAAGTAACCCAACCCTCCAGCACACTGCTCTATGCCTGACTACTATGAAATTCTCGGTGTCTCTCGTGACGCTGACAAAGAGGAATTAAAACGAGCTTACCGTCGTCTTGCCCGGAAGTATCACCCAGATGTGAACAAGGAAGCTGGGGCGGAAGAACGCTTTAAAGAAATTAACCGAGCTTACGAAATCCTTTCTGAACCGGAAACCCGCGCAAGATATGACCGCTTTGGGGAAGCTGGTGTCGCATCGGGTGCAGGAGCAGGCTACCCCGATTTTGGGGATATGGGTTTTGCCGATATTTTTGAAAGCTTCTTCAGTGGCTTTGCCGGTGGTATGGGTACGCGAACGCCAACGAGAACGCGCGGTCCAGTTCGTGGTGATGACCTACGACTAGACTTGAAGCTAGATTTTCGGGAAGCCATATTCGGTGGTGAAAAGGAAATCCGCATTCCCCATTTAGAAACCTGTACGGCTTGTAATAGTACGGGTGCCAAACCTGGAACTCGACCCCGTACCTGTCCAACTTGCAGTGGTGCGGGTCAAGTGCGCCGTGCTACCCGAACTCCCTTTGGCAGTTTTACCCAAGTTTCAGTCTGTCCCACCTGTAATGGTGAAGGACAAGTGATTGAGGACAAGTGTGAAGTTTGTGGGGGCGCAGGTCGTAAACAAGAAACTAAAAAGCTGAAAATTACCATTCCCCCTGGGGTGGATAATGGTACAAGGCTACGGGTTTCTAAAGAAGGAGATGCGGGATTACGGGGAGGTCCTCCGGGAGACCTGTACGTTTATTTATTTGTTGAGGAAGACGCCGAATTTCACCGGGATGGGATTAATATCCTGTCGGAGCTGAAAATTAGCTATTTGCAAGCTATTTTGGGGTGTCGTTTGGATGTCACTACGGTCGATGGTCCGGTGGAGTTAAAAATTCCGCCCGGTACGCAGCCCAATACTGTACTGACCTTAGAAAATCACGGTGTACCCAAACTGGGGAATCCAGTTAGTCGGGGCGATCACATGATTACAGTTTTAATTGATATCCCCACTCGCATTACGCCTGAAGAACGGGAACTGCTGGAGAAACTGGCGAAGATTAAAGGCGATCGCACCGGCAAAGGTGGTCTAGAAGACTTCTTGGGAGGGTTGTTTCGCGGATGAGTAACCCAACTGCATCAACACAGATACCGGATGCCCAGCTCGATTTACGGGGTACGCCCTGCCCCATCAACTTTGTGCGCACCAAACTCCGCTTGCAGCAAATGACTCCCGGAGACTTGTTAGAAGTGTGGCTTGACCCTGGAGAACCGATCGAGCAAGTGCCGGATAGTCTGACGATGGAAGGCTACCCCATTGAAGCTATTGAGGATTGTACAGATTATTTTGCCCTGAAGGTACGACGTCCCTTAGCCTCTACATGAGTGAAATAGGACTTGGTATAGAACGGTCTGAATCGTCCTTAGTGGGGACGGTTCTAGCAGTCCAGGCTAACTTCTATCAGGTGCAACTTGATGAGAAATGGGGGGGTACTGCTGTTAAGGAAGGACACCTGAAGCCACAACTGCTTTGTACTCGCCGCTCTCGACTCAAAAAAATCGGTCAGAAGGTAATGGTGGGCGATCGCGTTGTTGTCGAGGAACCCGACTGGGGTGGGGGGCGGGGAGCGATCGCAGATGTGCTGCCTCGAAAAACTCAGCTTGATCGTCCGCCGATTGCCAATGCCGCTCAGATTCTCTTGGTTTTTGCCCTAGAAGAACCAACTCTAGACCCTTATCAACTCAGCCGCTTTTTGGTTAAGGCAGAATCTACAGGTTTAAGTGTCTGTTTGTGTCTGAATAAAAGCGATTTAGTTACAGCTCAAGCTCGGCAGGAATGGCAGAAGCGCTTGGGAGAGTGGGGGTATCAACCTATCTTTATGAGCGTTTACACGAAAACAGGTTTAGAAGAAGTCAACGAACGGTTGAGCAATACAATCACTGTTCTAGCAGGTCTTTCGGGAGTGGGTAAGTCCAGCCTGATCAATCAGCTAGCGCCAGAGGTGAATTTGCGAGTCGGAGAAGTGACGGGAAAATTGGGTCGCGGACGCCACACTACACGCCACATTGAACTGTTTGAATTACCCACTGGAGGTTTGCTCGCAGATACCCCAGGTTTCAATCAGCCTGACTTGGATTGCGAACCCAAAAATTTAGCGTATTACTTCCCGGAAGCACAGGAGCGATTAGCTGTAGCTACTTGCCAATTTAGCGATTGCTTGCATCGGGATGAACCGAACTGTGTGGTGCGGGGAGACTGGGAACGCTACGAGCATTATCTGGATTTTTTGGACGTTGCGATCGCACGGCGAACGTGGCTGAACCAACAATCTGATCCAGAGTCAACGATGAAAGCAAAAATGAAGGGAAAGGGGCAAATGCAGTATGAACCGAAGCTGGAAACGAAGAAATATAGGCGGCACTCCCGTCGGACTCAGCAGCAAGAACTCGAGCAACTTTATCAGGAAGCAGAAGATTTGTAGAGGGTTCCTGACGGGGTGACGAAAAGGTCTAAAATGGGATCTTCTGGACTAAGGATGATAAGTCTTATCCAAGGGGTTTCCCTCCCAGACTGATCCATCCGGTGCTTCTAGTACAAACCCCGCATCGCGGATCATGTCGAAGTCACGCTGGGCGGCTTGTCCGGGTGTAGTCAGGTAATCTCCGATAAAGATAGAATTCGCCGGGTAAAGTCCTAGGGGTTGGAGCGATCGCAAATGCACTTCTCGCCCCCCGGCAATCCGGATTTCCTGGGAAGGGAGGAGAAAGCGGAAGAGGCAGAGAATCCGCAGGCATCGGCGAGGGTTGAGTTCTGCCTGTTTCTCAAAGGGAGTACCGGGGATGGGAATCAGGAAATTAAGGGGAACGCTGGTAACATCTAGTTCGCGCAGGGATAGTGCTAAGTCAATTATGTCGTCATCTGACTCTCCCATTCCCAAAATTCCCCCGCAACAGGTGGTAATGCCTGCGGCTTTTACATTCTTTACTGTAGCCGTGCGGTCATTAAAGGTATGGGTGGTACAAATTTGGGAGTGGTAGTTTTCTGAAGAATTCAGGTTATGATTCACCCGATCTACCCCTGCTGCTGCCAACCGATGGGTTTGTTCTTCGCTTAATAGTCCCAAACAGGCGCAAATTTTCAGATTGTAGTTTGCCTTGATCTCCTGCACGGTGTCCAAGACTTGGGTGAAGACAGACTCAGTGGGAGAGCGTCCGGAGATGACTAAACAGAAGGTGCCGGCTTTAAGTTGCTGTGCTCGTTCGGCAGCGTTTAAGATTTCTGCTTTTGCCAATAGGGGATATTTCTCGATCTGAGCAGTCGATAGTTTGGACTGGGAACAGTAGTGGCAGTCTTCGGGACACAAACCGCTTTGGGCATTGAGCAGGAAATGCAGTCGCACCCGATTTCCCCAGTAGTGTCGGCGCACACGGTAGGCAGCCGCAAGCTGATCAAGCAAGACTTCATCGGGAGCCCGAAGGACTGCCAGTGCTTCTTCGCGGGTGAGGAGTTCACCAGCCAAAGAGCGATCGGCGAGAGGGTTCCATGGAGGAGGAGCGACTAGGGATTCTAACATGATGGTTTAACGTTGGCTCTCAAGAGCGCTTTGCCTAATCTTACCAATCAAGGGTAAAACCCACTGAGCATTGGTGCGATCGCCCTTTAGCGATTAATCCCCATCTACTGGCAGCTTATTTTAACCCAGGTGATGAATCCTATCATGTCCAGTGACTTCAGACTTATCTTACATTTTTCCGAAAAACTCTGCGTACCTCCGCGTCATCCTCTGCGTAACTCTGCGTTAAAACAACAATTGCGATTTTCGTAAATTTGCCAAACAATATACTCTTGTACGCCATTACGAAGATAGGCATTCAGTTTATCGTTTAAGTCATAGGAAGCACTGGACGCCGCCACTTCCACAATTAACTCCGGTGCGCCTTCAATATAACCATCCTCACTAATGCGAGAATTCCCCCCGACTTCCGGTTCAATTCGCAGTAAGGCATCGGGTTGAGGTTCGTTATCCGCATCTAGACATACTGTAGTCAAAGTATAATTATGGGCAATCTTCAAATCCTACTCTTCGAGCAGCAATGACGACTCCCGATCCTGTAAGTGTAATTACCAGTATTGCTCGTGCTGTTGCTCCGACTGCTATCAAGCAAGCGCAGCGTAATGAACTTGTAGTCAAAATTTTAAAGGAATTAAAGCTTGATCCGGTACAACCGCCAAAAGATGTTGATGGTGTGTATGTTTACGCTTTGGTTGAGTATGGCGTGGGGAATCCTGAGCCAGTTCGTAAACTTTTAGGGGAAAGAGAGATTAAAAATGCTTTTTGGAGTGCCTACACTTCTAGGAATCCATTGTTTTTTTTAGCGAAAAGCGAAGACTTACTCAATGATAATAATAATTTAAAAAGTGAGATAGAAACATCAGGAATTGAACTTCGCACTGAGCTAGAAGAGTTCGGGAATGTTTTTATTAACGTAGCCAAACGTACTAATTCAGAGGAATTCAAGCCTTACCCAGATTGGAACTTAGATGAGTACCCCAAGGAATTTAAACCTTTAATAAAAGAGAAGACGCGGACATTTTGTGGTCGAAATTTTGTTTTTAAAGCATTTCTAGAATTTTTGAATAAGAAGCCTAAAGGTTATTTTACTATAGTCGGGGATGCGGGAATGGGGAAAAGTGCGATCGCAGCGAAGTATGTTGCTACTAAACAATGTCCCTGCTACTTTAATGTTCGCGCTGAGGGGAATAATAAACCTGAACAGTTTTTGGAAAGTATTCGGCAACAATTGATTAAGCGTTATCAGTTGCAGAATGCTGAGAAAGATAATTTACTGACGTTGCTCCAAAAAGTCAGTGAGAAACTTCCGGCGGAGGAATCGCTGGTAATTATTATTGATGCACTGGATGAGGTGGAGCAGGAAGCGGGAGAGCCTAATCTTTTAAATTTGCCCAAGGAGTTGCCGGATGGGGTGTATTTTTTGCTCACCCGACGACCTTTTACACGAGAAACCAAGCGTTTAACAGTGTCTCCTGATGTTCCAGTGCAGGAGTTGGATTTAAGGGATAGTGAGTATGTGAATTTAAATCGTGAGGATGTAGAAAAGTATATTCGTTTATTCCTTAATAACGACTTTGAGCATAAAGAATCGCTGAGAAAGTGGATTCAAGAGCGCAATCTCACGGATGAGGCGTTTGTTGAGCAGGTAGCGGACAAGAGTGAAAACAATTTTATGTACCTGCGCTATGTTTTACCAGAGATTGCGAAAGGCTTGTACAATGACCTGAATTTGAAGCAGTTGCCAGATGGTCTTCAGGATTATTATCAAGTTCATTGGGTGCGGATGGGGATGGAGACTAAGCCTCAAGAAGCTAAGGTAATTGTCCTGTTTATTTTGGTGGAGATTGGTACGCCGATTCCTGGTGAGATGATTGCCGAAATTACTGAGCAGGATGAATATGAGGTGCAAGAGGTTTTGGAGGAGTGGGTTGAGTATTTGAGGGAGCAGGAAATTGAGGGAGACACCTGTTACAGCTTTTATCATGCGAGTTTTCTTGATTTTCTGAAAGGGAAAAAGGAGTTGAAGTCAACTCGGAAGCTGTTTAAGGAGGTGAATCAACGGATTGTGGATTTTTGGAAAAGGGAAATGGACGCAGATGAGGCAGAAGGTTGATTCGTAAACGCGAGATCCCCGACTTCTCTAGGAAGTCGGGGATCTGAACTGCAAAATCTCATAAATTAAAGAAGATGGGATGAAATGAGGGAATTGGCTAAGAAATCCAAGGCAAAAAAGTCCTACGTCCAAAAAGCTTATCTGGACAGGTTTCCCTATAATCTGGTGAATTCGGGGAATTTAGAAGAGTATTTTCAAACCCTGACGGATTTTAAATTCCTGGCAAAAAAGATTAACCATCCTGAGTTGGGGGTGAATGCACTGATTGCGGATTATGATTTGATTGATGAACCCCCTTTAGAAAGGGAGGAAGAACCCCCCCAACCCCCCTTGGTAAGGGGGGAGAACCTCAGTCTTAACCCGGAGAAGGTTAAGGTGCTGAAGTTAGTTCAAGGAGCGCTGCGACTGTCGGCTCATGTTCTAGCTAAAGATAAAACGCAATTCGCGGGGCAGTTGTTGGGGCGAATGCAGTGCTTTGATGTGCCAGAAATTCAGCAGTTGCTGTCCCAGGCAAAGCAGAGTAAAACGACTTGGTTACATCCCCTGACACCCAGCTTAACTCCTCCGGGGGGGCAGTTGTTACGTACCTTGAGCGGTCATAGCTCCTCGGTAAATGCCGTCGCCGTCACCCCGGATGGCAAACAGGCGATTTCGGCTTCAGCCGACAAGACTCTCAAAGTGTGGGATTTGGCAACTGGGAAGCAACGGCTTACCCTCAACGGTCATAGCTCCCGGGTAACTGCCGTCGCCGTCACCCCGGATGGCAAACAGGCGATTTCCGGTTCATCGGACAAAACTCTCAAACTGTGGGATTTGGCAACCGGGGAGGAACTACGTACTCTCAAGGGTCATAGCCACTCGGTATATGCCGTCGCCGTCACTTGTGATGGAAAACAGGCGATTTCCGCTTCAAGAGACAACACTCTCAAAGTGTGGGATTTGGCAACCGGGGAGGAACTACGTACTCTCAAGGGTCATAGCAACTGGGTAACTGCCGTCGCCGTCACTGGTGATGGAAAACAGGCGATTTCTGCTTCAAGAGATAACACTCTCAAAGTGTGGGATTTGACAACAGGGAAGCAACGGCTTACCCTCAAGGGTCATAGCGACTCGGTATATGCCGTCGCCTTCACTCCCGATGGCAAACAGGCGATTTCCGGTTCATCGGACAAAACTCTCAAACTGTGGGATTTGGCAACCGGGAAGCAACGGCTTACCCTCAAGGGCCATAACCACTGGGTAAATGCCGTCGCCGTCACCCCGGATGGCAAACAGGCGATTTCCGCTTCAAGAGACAACACTCTCAAAGTGTGGGATTTGACAACAGGGGAGGAACTGCGTACCCTTAAGGGTCATAGCGACTCGGTAACTGCCGTCGCGTTTACTTCCGATGGCAAACAGGCGATTTCCGCTTCATCGGACAAAACTCTCAAACTGTGGGATTTGGCAACCGGGAAGCAACGGCTTACCCTCAACGGTCATAGCTACTCGGTAACTGCCGTCGCCGTCACTGGTAATGGAAAACAGGCGATTTCCGCTTCATCGGACAAAACTCTCAAAGTGTGGGATTTGACAACCGGAGATGAACGGCTTACCCTCAACGGTCATGCCTCCTCGGTAGATGCCGTCGCCTTCATTCCCGGTGGCAAACAGGCGATTTCCGCTTCATACAACACTCTCAAAGTGTGGGATTTGGCAACCGGGAAGCAACGGCTTACCCTCAACGGTCATAACCACTGGATAAATGCTGTCGCCTTCACTCCCGATGGCAAACAGGCAATTTCCGCTTCAAGAGACAACACTCCCAAACTGTGGGATTTGGCAACCGGGGAGGAACGGCTTACCCTCAACGGTCATAGCTCCCGGGTAACTGCCGTCGCCGTCACTGGTGATGGTAAACAGGCGATTTCCGCTTCATGCGACAAGACTCTCAAAGTGTGGGATTTGGCAACCGAGGAGGAACTACGTACTCTCAAGGGTCATAGCTCCCAAGTAACTGCCGTCGCCGTCACTGGTGATGGTAAACAGGCGATTTCTGCTTCATACGACAAGACTCTCAAAGTGTGGGATTTGGCAACCGGGGAGGAACGGCTCACCCTCAACGTTCATGGCTCCTCGGTAACTGCCGTCGCCTTCACTCCCGGTGGCAAACAGGCGATTGCCGCTTCATATAAGACTCTCAAAGTGTGGGATTTGGCAACCGGGGAGGAACGGCTTACCCTCAACGGTCATGCCTCCTCGGTAGATGCCGTCGCCTTCACTCCCGATGGCAAACAGGCGATTGCCGCTTCAGGGGACAACACTCTCAAAGTGTGGGATTTGGCAACCGGGGAGGAACTGCTCACCCTCAACGGTCATCGCAACTCGGTAAAAGCAGTCGTTCTCACTCCAGATGGGAAACAGGCAATTTCGGCTTCATGGGACAATAGCCTCAAAGTGTGGGATTTGGCAACTGGAGAGGAACTTGCCAGTTTCAGCGGGGATGGTGCATTAGAGTGCTGTGCTGTTGCACCTGATAGTGTAACCATTGTGGCAGGCGAGCGTTCGGGACGAGTACATTTCCTACGCCTCGAAGGGATAAAGGCATCACCATGAATACCCCACCTCGATCGCAAATCCCCATCAATACCCCTCCCTACCCAACCGAATTTCAGCAAATCATTCGAGAAAAAAGCCAAAATTTTGTGGGTCGTGAATTTGTCTTCACCGCCATCCACAAATTCTTGCACCAGTACTCACGCGGTTACTTCACCCTCATCGGCGCACCCGGTAGCGGCAAAAGTGCCATCCTCGCCCAATACGTCACCGAAAATCCCCAGGTTATCTATTACAACGCCCAAGTTGCAGGCAAAAATCAAGCTGACCAATTTCTCACTATTCTTTGCCATCAATTAATGGGAATGGGGAATGGGGATAAGGTGATGCCCGATAATGCGACAGAGGGGAGTTGGTTTCTGTCCCTATTACTTCAGAAAATAAGCGACCAACTCGAACCCCATCAACGCCTGATTATTACCATTGACGCCTTAGACGCCGTAGACTGCAACAGCCAATCCCCAGACTCCAATCTGTTCTATCTTCCCCGCTATCTGCCCGAAAAAATCTATTTTATCCTCACCCGCCGACCTTTTGTAAGAGAGCGATCGCGTTTATTACTCGAAGCACCCTCTCAGATTCTTGATTTAGGAGACTACCCCGAACAAAACCGGAAAGATATACAAGCGTATATTCGGCAATACTTAACCCCCCTAACCCCCCTTAGCAAGGGGGGAACCGGAGAAATTCCCTCTACTTCCCTTGATCACAGAGAAACCGGAGAGGAATCAGGCGATCGCATTTCTCCCCTCTTTTTTAGGGGGGCTGGGGGGGATCTAAACCAGTTCAAGGAGAGGTTAATCCAACAGCTAACCGCTCAAAGTGAAAATAACTTTATGGTCTTGAGCCACATTTTAGATGCTCTGGCTCAGGGTTTCTATCCAGAACCCTATCAA